>DASXKQ010000162.1:0-5633 GCA_036496745.1 Polyangiaceae bacterium | reverse complement strand
CGCGCGCACAGCTTCAGCTATCCGGCGGACGCCCAGTGGGTGCGGCTCAACGTCAGTAAGCTCACGGCCGGCAGTGGCGGGCTCGCGCTCGACGAGATCGACATCCACGACGTGTCGAACGGCTCGCAAGATACCTGGTTGTTCTTCGGCGACAGCATCACGGCCTTCGCCTACGACCGCAACACGCCCGCCGATCAACCGAGCTTCGCCGAGGTGATTCACGCGGCGCACCCGAGCTATTTTCCGGCCATGATCGACGCGGGTATCGGCAGCGAGCTCTCCGTCGACGGCAATGGTCGCTTGCAACAGTTGTTCGATCTGAATCCCGACTACCACTTCGTCGCGCTCGGCTACGGCACCAACGACTCGTGGGGCGCGGGCAAGGATCCGGCCGGCTTCACGGTCACCATGCAGGGCTTGATCGACAAGATCAAAGCCAGCGGACGCGTGCCCGTGCTCGCGCGCATTCCTTACGCGCCGATCATGCCCGACCACGAGGCGATCCCTGCGTTCAACACCGCGCTCGACGGGCTCACGACCAAGAACACGCTCTCGACGGAAGCGGACCTCTACACGTTCTTCTTCAACAACCCGCAAGATCTGATGACCGACATGGTCCACCCGCTCCCCGCCGGCCGCATCGGCATGAACCAAGTCTGGGCCGCCGCCTGCGACAGCGCGTACGCGCCCTGAGGGCGGCGCGCGAGCGCCCGGCGCGAGCCACGGATTCACCAGTCTCGAGGGCAGCGCTGACCTGCACGCGCAAGCTCGCGTGCAAAGCAAAGGGCACCGAGCCGCCGACGAGCCCATGTACAGGTTAGGGAGGACTACATTGGCAGTGCGGGCCACACGCAAGGCGACTCCGCGTGAGGCGACTCCGCGTGAGGCGACTCCGCGCCAGGCGACTCCGCGCCAGGCGACTCCGCGTGAGGCGACTCCGCGCCAGGCGACTCCGCGTGAGGCGACTCCGCGTGAGGCGACTCCGCGTGAGGCGACTCCGCGTGAGGCGAAGACCCTGAGACACTTTTACAAGTAACAAATGTGGCACTGGTCACATTTGTTACAAGGCTGGCGGTGCGTCGAGGGCCTTGCCGGGAGCGGCGCCCTACCGGGAGACCCAAGGGCGCGACCCCAACGGCGCGACCCCAACGGCGCGACCCAGCGGCGCGCTATCGGGAAACTCAGCCGCGCTATCGGCTAGACGAGGGCTTGGATCAACGCGGGGACACCGTAGGCGATTAGCGCCGTGATGACGCCGCAGACGATCAGCGTGCGGCGCATCGTGCGGGCGATCGAGATGGTGGCGACGTTGAGCGCGCGGAGTTTTTGGCGCGCGGCCTCGGCTTGCTCGAAGAGCGCTTGGGCCTGCGCGCCGTGCAGCTCTTTCGGGATCAGGTTGGTGGTGTCGCAATAGACGCAGCGCACGTCGACGCGCTCGGCACGGGGCAACTCGCCGCCGCACGCGCGACAACGACAAACCGCGCCCGCGATTTGGGGCGCACGCGCGAGCAAGAGTGGGCGCACGGTCTTTCGGTAGTGGGCCTTGCCGCGCCAGAGCGCGACGGTGAAGGAGAGCCCGATGCACAGCACGAGCAGCGGACCGAGCGCGCTCGACGCCGCCATTTCCAAGAGAGCCCCGCTCGGCAACTTGTGCGCGTTCGGCAGCACCGTGTTGGCGAAGCTGACCAGCGTCGAGCCGAGCACGAGCGTGGCCATCGCAAAATAGAGGCCGGACACGCGCAGGAACGCGCCGCGATCTTCGAAGATGCTGGCGAGCGCGCCGTCCACGCCGCGCAGTGACGCCGCGCGCTGCTGGGCGAGCGTCAGCCGATTTTTGATCTCGAGCACTCGCCCGAGTTCGTCGGGTGGCAAGAGGTCGCGCGCGCCGCAATAGCGACACGTGATCGACGAGTCCGACGCGATCTCCATCCCTCCGCCGCAGTTGCGACAAACGATCGGCGTGCCGTCGCGCAGCCCGCTCACGCGCACTTCCTGTTCACTCTCATGCCGCGGCTCGCGCCAGCGTAGCGAGCAGCTCCGCGACGCGCTCGTGCACTGGGATGCTGAGCTCCGTGCGCTTGCCGTAGTCGAAGCCCATCGCCATGCTGCCGATCATGCCGCCCATCGCGGCTTGCATATTTTTCTGCTCCGGATCGGCGAAGACGGCGCCGTTCGCGGTGACCGCCACGTCGACCTCGGCCCAGCCGCCGAGCAACTCGACGAGGCTCGGGTTCTGCGCGAGCATGGCTTGGACGGCTTGCGGGTTATCGGCGAACACCACGAAGCGCTCGTCGATGGCGGCGATGCCGGTCGTCACGCGCTGCGAGCACTTCGGCGAAAACACGCGCTTCTTGTGACTGAACGCCTCACCGACGGCCTTGAGCGTGGAATCGAGCCGCTTGTCGGCGATGTGGATCGGAAAGCGCGGCGGCGCCGGCAACTCCGCGCTCCATGCGTTCGACATGACGTACGCGTTCTTGCCCTCGCTCTGTTCGAAGGAGGCCGACGACGTGTAGTGGATGGGCAGGCCGTAATAATTGCGCACGTAGTGCAACTTGTAACCGCCGGCCTGCGGATTCCTGGCGTCGGCGAGCGCGCGCGCGGTTTGAGCCTCGACGCCCGCGCTCTGCAAGTCCGCGTAGCGGTAACCCGTGCGCTCGAAAAACGCGTTGAACGACGGCCCCGCGTCGGCGAGCGCCTGCGCTGAGCGCTTCATCATCCACGAGCGATAAAAGAGCCCGAGCCCAATGACCAAGAGCGGAAAAATGAAGCTGGTAATGTTCATGCGACGTCGCGGCGCGGACGGCAAAGCTCGGCCCGCGCACCGACCGGCATTGTAGGCCATCCCTGGCGCTGTTACGCAAGCCCCGGACCCATGCCGAGCACGGAAATGTCACGACCCTTCACCGGAAAAAGCTTGCTGGCGATCGCGTGCCTCGCGCTGGTCTCGCTCGCCGCGTGTGGCGCGGGCGCTCCGCCACCAGCGACCCCCCAAGCGAGCGCGGCGGCGCCGTCTGCGAATTCCGCGTTGGCCGGAGCGCAGGGCGCGAGCGAACCGAAAGAGCTGAAGCTGTCTGCCGACTATTTTGGCGCGGAGCGCGTGCACGGCGGCATCGCCATCTACGACACGCAAAATGCCGAGCTCGCTTGCACGAATCGCTCGCTCTGTAACGAGCAACGCTTGCCGGCGTCCACGTTCAAGATCGTCAATTCGATCATCGCGCTCGAGACCGGCGTGATCGACGACGCCGAGACGAAGCTGCCCTGGGACGGCAAGCAGTACAGCGTCCCCGAGTGGAACCAGGACAACACTTTGCGCTCTGCCGTGCGCGTCTCGTGTGTGCCGTGTTTTCAGGCGATCGCGCGAAAGATTGGGACGGCGCGGCTGCGCGATTGGGTGACTCGACTCGATTACGGCAATCACGATATTGCCGGCACGCCCGATCGCTTCTGGCTCGACGGCGCGCTGCGCGTCACTCCGCTGGAGCAGATCGACTTCTTGCGCCGGCTCGATGGCGGCAAACTGCCGATTTCGCCGCGCACGCTCGAGATCGTGCGCGACGTGCTCACGCTCGACGTCGGGCCGGACTTCGTGCTCCGAGGCAAGACGGGCTCCGTGATGCCGCCGCAAGATCCGATGGAAGCCGGCTGGTTCGTGGGCTGGGTCGAGCGCGGCGACCGCCGCGTGTTCTTCGCAACGTTGATCGACTCGCACGAGGCGGGCGTCGACGTGCTGCCGGTTCGGCGCCTGATCACGGAGCGCGTCCTGCGCGAGCTCCAGGTGCTACCCGCGCCATGAGCTCAAGCCGCCGCGCGGCGCCAAAACGCGACCGTGCCTTCTGCGCACGCTCGCCAGGTAAATTCGTTCGCGCGACGCAGCCCCCGCTCACGCAGGTCGCGCGCGCGCTCGTGATCGAAAAATAGGCTCTCCATGGCCTGCCTTAGCGCGTCGGGCTCGCCGCAGGGCACGATCAGCGCAGCATCGCCCGCGACCTCGTCGAGTGACGAACCGGGGCTCGTGATCGTGGGCGCGCCCGCTGCCAGCGCCTCGAGCACGGGGAAGCCGAAACCTTCGTAGCGCGAGGGGAAGACGTGCAGTGCGGCCTGGCGATAGAGCGCTGGTACGAGCGACTCGTCGACGTAGCCGCACAGCTTGACGCGCTCGCTGACCCCGAGCCCTTGACACTGCGCGCTCAGGAGCTTCGTGCGCGAAGCGCCGATGTTGCCGGCGATGATCAGCCGCGCTTCGCTCCTCAAGCGACTGGTCGCGAACGCCGTCACCAACGTCCCGAGATCCTTGCGTACGTCGCCCGCGCCCATATAGAGCACGAACGGCCCTTCGCCGGTCACGGGCAGCACGCGCTCGCGCTCACGCTCGCTCTGTGTGGCGTTGAAAACGGCGTGATCCACCGCGTACCAGACCACGTCGACGAGCTCCTCCCGCACGTCGAGCCGCTCGCACAGATCGCGCTTGGTCGAGTGTGAGCAAGCCAAGATGCGCCGCGGGCGGTGGTAGCGGACGAGCTGCAGCGCGCGGTAAAGCTTGTCCCAGTGGGGCACGCGCGGCAGGTACTCTTTGTGCAAGACGAGCGGGATCAGATCGTGGCAGGAGAGCGTGTACGGGGTCTGCGTGGTCAAGGGCAGACCCTTCGGATCGGTCAAATGCAGCAGGCGCCCTTCGCGTTTGGCCAAGCGCTGCGCGGGACGCCCCGCCTGCTGATTGCGCAAGAAGGAGGCCGAGTTGCGCGGAGGAAATGCCGGCCGTGCGCAGTACTCCAGCAAATCGTCGACGAGCTCGAGCGAGAGCACGGACGGCGAAGCCGCGACGCCGCGCACATCGAGCGCCTCGGTGCGCGGAAGTTCCGATAAGCCGCGCACGAGACCGCGCACATAGCGGCCGATGCCACGCAAACTCGAAACGGTCACGAGCGGCGTCAGGTCCAGCAGGATCTTGGGGTCCGCCATGACTAAGACCTATGGCTTGTCGCCCGTGTGCGTGCTGAAGTTCTTCGACTTCCAAAAGCCGAGGCCTTCATCCAGCACCGTCACTTTGGTAAAGCCAGCCTTCTGCAGCTTGCCGGCGAGCGTGCCCGACTCCGCGTGCGGGCACGCGCAATAACAGACCAGCCACGCGTTCTTGGGCAGGCCGTCGAAGTACGGCGCTGGATCGTAAAAGGGCACGCTGACGGCGCCGGCAATGTGGTCGTTCAAGTAATCGGAGGAGGCGCGCGCGTCGAGCAGGGCCATGCGCGCGCCGCGCGCGAGCTCGCGCTGGATGATTTCGCCGTGTGTCGTCTTCGGGTAGGTCTCGAAGCCGACCGGCTCGGGCCCGTGCGGATTCAGCGGCACCGGACCGAGCGGGATCTTCTCCGGCATTTTGGGCGGCGGCGGCGCCTCAGTGCTGCCCGCGCCCCAACCGCGAACGAGCGCAACCACGTCTTCGAGCTCGGCCGGCGTGATCACGTTCTCGAACGCGGGCATTTGTGTGCCGGGACGCCCCTTGTTGATCGCGAAACGCAGAAAGCCGTTGCTCGCGTTGCGCAAGAGCTCCGGATTGCCGATGCCGACGTTCTGACCGCCGATGCCGCGCACCCCGTGACAGCGCTCGCATTCGCGCGCGTACACGGCCGCGC
>DASXKQ010000161.1:0-55012 GCA_036496745.1 Polyangiaceae bacterium | reverse complement strand
CGCAGGGAGTAGTAGTCCTGCACGCCGATCTCCGTGGTCGCCTCGGACCTCGCCTTCTCCAGCTTGCGAATCAGCTGGCTACCGGTCCAAAACTTCTGAATCGAGCTCGCGACGTGGAGCTCGCCGTGATGCCCCTTCAGCGCGTGCACGATCGGAAAATAGCCTGCCTCGATGACGTATAGGGACTCGAGCGCCATGGCGATCACGTCGAGCAAGGTGGCGAACAGCCGCGTCAGATCGGCGAGCGCGAGACCCGCGACACTGCTCATGAACGACGTGCCGTTGATCAGCGCCAGGCCCTCACGACCTTGCAGCCGTAGCGGGTGTAAGCCGAGTTCCGCGAGTAGGCGCGGGGCGGCGACGAGCTGTCCCTGAAAGCGCACGTCGACGTCTTCTCCGACGACCGCCGCGGCGATGGTCGCCAGCGGCACCAGATCCCCGCTCGCGCCGATCGAGCCGTAGCGGTAGCAGAGCGGCACGATGCCTCGATTCAAAAACTCGAGATAGCTCTCGACGACCTTCGGGCGCACGCCCGAATAGCCCCGGGCCAAGCACTGCGCGCGAAGCAGCATCGCGCCCCGCACGAGCTCCGGCGCAGCCGTCTCGCCGAGCCCGCAATTGTGGGAGCGTACGAGGCTACTCTGACGATTTTGCAGGGACGTTTCGTAGCGCTCGCTTTCGTAGTCGTGCAAATGCTCGTCGAGCAGCACGACTTGATCGCCGAATTGCGTATTGAGCCCGTAGATCGGAATGCGGCGCTGCATTTGCCCCGCGAAGAACGCATGCGAGAGCAGCATTTGGGCGTAGCCTGAGCGGTCGAGCTGCACCGCGCAGCCGTCTCGCGCGACGCGCGTCAAGTCGTCCAGGCTGATGCGGCGTTCGCCGCCGATCGCGATGCTTTCAGTCATGCTCTGCTCCTCGCGAGTTCGTTGCGCGTCAGTTCGTTCGCGTCTTGTAGTCGGGAGGCAGCTCACTCGGGGCGCGATCGATCACGTCGTCGCGGCCGACTCCGCAGTCTTCCGCGAAGGTGATGTGCGCGGCTTCGTCGACGATGAGCTTTGGATACGTCGGCCCGGCGTCGCGGTATGCGCGCATCTCGGGCAGCTGGTGGTTCTGGTAACAAACAGTCTTTTCCGGCGCCTCCGCGATCCAGCGCGGGAAAAAGATCGTGCCGTAGATGCGGCGGCGCGCGAGGTTCACGGTAATGCTAACGGTCGTGCCCGTGGGTTCGTCCCACGAGATCTTGAACACGTGGTCGCCGACCTCCACCATGTGAGCTTCTTGATCCGTGACCCAGCGCCCGCCGACGGGCCCGCTGTGAATTCGGTAACAGAAGGCATGTGAACTCTTCACGTAGATCTCGTATTGCCAGCCGTTCTCGTATTCGTAGATGAAATGCTTGCCGACGAGCTCGCATAGATTTTCCGCGGCGCTCATAGCGTTAGAGGAGGAGTGTTCGGAGCGAAGTTCTCGCAGCCCGTGTTCGTGACGGTCCCGTCGGGGCAGATCGTAGACTCGTAGATGGTGAAATTCGGCGGGGAGAGTAGGATCAACGTAGCGTTGGCCATGTCGGCGCGGGTCAGGTTCGCGAAGTCCAGGTTCGTTTCGTCCAAAAGCGCCGACTCGAGCGAGGCTCCGGTGAGGTCTGCCGAGAGGAATGCGAGCGTGAGCTCGGCGTTCTTCATGTTGGCCATGCTGAGATCCGCGCGGTAGAAGCTCGCGCCCTCCAGCGTCGCGCCGACGAAGCTCGCGCCATGCAGTGTGGCGGATTCAAAGCGGCTAGACGAGAAGTCCGACTGGTTCAGGTTGGCGTTCGTGAGATCGGCGTGGCGGAAGCTTGCAAACTCACCGCTGGCTGCTTGGAGGCTCGCGCCGCCGAGCAGCGCGCCGGTGAACGACGCGTTCGTCAGGCTCGAGGCGATCAAGGTCGCGTTGCGCAGATCGGCCCCGAGCAGATTCGCTCCGGTCAGGTCCGCGTGATCCACGAGCGCCCCGGGCATCGTGGTGTACAGCAGAATCGCGCCCTTCAGGCGCGCGCCGATGAGGTTTGCCGCGCTCAGGTTCGCGCCGGTCAGATCGGCGCCCTCCAGATTGGCGTTCGAAAGGTCGGCTTCGACCAGGTTGCAGCCCGCGAGGTTCGCGCCCGGGCCCGGGATGCACGAGCGCACGCCGTCCTGCGGCCCGGAGGGCCCGGTGCAGCCCGTCGTGGGGTCGTTGGCGATCGACGCGTTGGGGCAGATCGTGTTCGAGTAGGTCGCGCCGGAGAGATCCGCGCCCACGATAGCTGCGCCTATCAAGGTCGCGCCGGTCAGGTTCGCGCCGTGCAAATCCGCGTTGGTAAGATCGCCGGTTACCGTCGAGTTGCTGAGATCGGCGTTCGGAATGAGCGCGCCGCCGAGTTCGGTGCCTTCGAGGTCGGAGTTCTGTAGGTTCGCGCCCGTCAAATTCGCATTCTGAAGATTGGCGCCACGCGCGTCGGCATCGCTCAGATTGACGTTGTTGGCCTGCGCGCCGCTCAGATCACTGTTGGTCAACTGCGCTCCTTGCATGTTGGCGTTGTCCCAAGTCGTGCCGCGCCCGTCGATCCCGCTCAAGTTCGCCGAGCTCACATCCGAGCCCGCGAAGTTCGCGCCGTGCGTATCGGCCGTGGCCCAGTTGCTGTTCGCCGCACTCACTCCTTGCAGACTCGCGCCACCGACCTGTGCGTTGGCCGCGTTGCTGCCGTTCATGTTCGCGTTCGTGAGGCTCGCGTTCTGAATGTTCGTGCCCTGCAGGTTCGCACCCTGCAGGTTCGCGTTGCCGAGATCGCCGTTTTGCAGATTGGCGCCCTGAAGGTTTGCGCCCTGCAAATTCGCGCCGGTCAAGCTGTCGCCTTGCAGGTTGGCACCCTGTAGGTTCGCGCCCTGCAAGTTCGCGCCCGTCAGGTCGTCGCCCTGTAGATTGGCGCCTTGTAGGTTCGCTCCGTGCAGGTCGGCGCCGCCGAGCACGAGCGCGGTCAGATCACAGCCTGCGAGATTCAACTCGGGGCCCGGCGTGCAGGCGTGCGTCGCGCCGCCGTCGGGCGTCGTGTCGCCGCCGCTTTGGGTCGTCCCGTTGCAGACGTCGAACATGTCCGTGATCTCCGCCACGTCGAGCTGGCCGTTTCCGTTCGTGTCGACGCCGGTGTCGACTTCGGTGCCGCCGCTCGGGCACGCGCTGCCGGCAGCGAGCGGTACGGTCGTGATCAGCGAAGGAGGGCCCGCTGCGCCGTTGCTGCCCGGAGCGCCGTTCTTGCCCGGTGTGCCCGGACTTCCCTGCGCGCCCGGGCTGCCCGGCACGCCGTTGCAGGCGAAAGCGCGATTGGCGATCTCGCTCGCGTCGAGCTTGCCGTTGTCGTTCTTGTCGGGACCGGTGTCGAACTCGCTGCCCCCCGCGGGGCATTGCGCGGAGCCCGCGCCGAGCGCGCTCACCGTCAAAAGCTGCTGCCCCGCGGACGCCGGCGTCGAGGCGCACGCGCCGCTGGCCGCGGACGCGCCCTGGAAGCTGACGACTTGGTTCGTCGTCATGTTGTTGAGCAAGCGTGTGCCGCCGAACGAGCAGTTGCTCTGGATCGCTTGCACGGAGTACGAACCTTTGGCGACCCCGGTGAACGCCCAGCTGCCGTCGCTGCCCGTCACGGCGACGGCGTTGGCATTGCCCTGCAGCTGCACGGTGGCACCCGCGAGCGCTGCCCCGCTCGGACCGAGCACGGTGCCCGAAATCGTGAGCGGCCCGCCGCCGACACTGACCGACTCCGCCGCGAACAAGCTCGCGTCCGGCAGCGACGCCACCGGTGCTGAGTTCGACGGCGCAGAGCCGCAAGCGTTGGCGAGCGTCGCGCTGACGGCGAACGAACACGGACCCAAGTATCTCCAGCACACTCGTGCCCGCATGGCGCGCTTTGACATGCAGGAACATATGCCGCGTCAGCTCGCGTGGTAGCGCCCGACTGAGCTTTTTTTGGCTCGATTTGAGATCCGGGCGCGGCGACAAAATAGCGCATGAACTCGACCGAGTCGTACTCGGCGAGTCAATGTTGCGACGCTCGAAACGGCGCGGGTACAAATCCGTTCAAGTAGTGTCCGGCGCAGTCGGAAGTTGGCCCAACAATTTTGCGGATCGCTAGGGCGTGCCCACGGCGTAGTACTCGAGGTCCCACTGCACGACCTCGACGGAGGCCTGTGCGCTCGTGCTCGTGAAGAGCGGACTCGGAATCTCGCCGTACTTCGCGAGGAACACGTACCAGATGTGCGTCGCCTGCGTGTCGGTCACACAGACCAGGGCTTCGGAGGCGTACTCGGCCGCCAGCCAATACTGGCCGGCTTCGACCCGGACGGGGGTCGTCAGCGGAAGATCGTTTGGTCCGGTCATGAGCGGGATCGACGAAGCGACGACCGGCGTGGTCCAGGCGAGGAGTTCGTCGGGAGCGCCGTTGCGATCGCTGTACAGCGCCATCGTGCTGATGGTCCCGCTCGCCGGCGCGTTTGTCGTCACCCCGAGGGCTTGTAGCGTGAGCGCGCTCGGTAGCGTGACGGGCTGGGCGATCCACGTTAGGCCTGCTGCCACCGTAGTCGTGCAGGGCCACGTGCTGTCGCCGATCCGCACGGTTTCGCCGGCGTCCACGCTGGCGTCACTGATGCTTCCCGCGGCCACGCTCGCGTCGCGTGCGTCTCCGCTCGCGTCTCCGGCGTCGCTCGCAGGACCTGCGTCGACGGCCGCGCCGCTGTCCTTGCCGGCGTCCGGCGGGATCCCGCTATCTTCCACGACGACAACCAACCCTCCGCCGTCCACGCCGCTCGAGCCGGCGTGCGTTCCGCCCTGACCTGCGCCGCCTTGTCCGCGCCGCCCCGTGCCGGCACTCCCGGCGGAGAACGCGCCGACACCGGCCATCGCGAACCCGCCCGCGCTCGCGGGAGCTCCGGCATCCGCCCTGACACTCTCGTCTGCGAAGAGCACGCGCCCACCGCACGCCGCGGCGAATAGCGCGGGTGGCAAGAGCCACGTTCGACGTGTCACGGTTCCATGACCTGAACAGGCAGGTCGTTGGTCATGAAGGTGCCGTCACCGAGTTCGCCGTTGGTGCCGCGGCCCCAACACCAGAGCCCCGTGCTCGTCACCGCGCAGCTGAAGACCGAGCCCGCCGCGAGAGCCGTGGCGCCTGTGACCATGATCGGCGTCGCGTTCACGTAAGCCATGGCGTTCGTTCGGAAGTCACCCCAACATTCCACGGTCGTGTTGCTATCCACGGCACACACATGATCGTCGCCGGACGCGATCGCCGTTACGCCTGAAGTCAGCCCAATCACGCTGGTGAAGCCGGGATGGGTGGTGGTGGAAGACGGGCCGTCGCTGACTCCGTTGCCGAGCTGGCCTACGCTATTTCGCCCGCGGCAATACGCGCCCCCTTGAGAAAGGGCACAGGTCGAGAAGGTGCCCGCGGTCACGGCGCTGATCGGCGAGAGAGTAGTGACGCCGCCGAGTTCACCGAACATATCGGAACCCCAACACGCGATCACGCCCGTGCTGTTCAGGACGCAGTTGTGGTACTGCCCTGCAGCCAAGGAACTCCCGGCAGGCACCGAAGCGCTTTTCACGGTGAGCGGGATCGAACTGTTCGAGGAGCCAAAGCCGAGCTGGCCGTAGTTGTTTTGACCCCAACACTGCGCTCCGCCGCCCGTCAATACGGCGCAGGTATGAGCGCCACCGGCTGCTATTGAGGTCGCGCCGGAAAGCACCTTGATGGGCGTGAAGCTCGCGCTCGTGCAGCCGCCGCCGATCTCTCCGAATTGGCAGGAGCCCCAGCACCATACGCTGCCGTCGGTCGCGAGCGCACAAGTATGCGAGCTGCCGGCGGTGATCGCCGTTACCCCTGCGGGTAGACCGTTGACCGGCATCGGAACGCCGGGATTGGTGAAGGTGCTCGGGTCGTAGCCGAGCTGCCCGGAGCTGTCGTCGCCCCAGCACTGAACCGTGCCCGCGCTGGTCAGCGCACAAATATGCTCTCCTCCAGCGGCGATTTGCGTCGCCGTCACGCAGCGGTTGAGCCAGCAGAAATCTCCGCTCACGCAATCCGTCTTGCTCGTGCAGCTCGTCTTGCAGCTCGTCGCGCCGCATACGAACGGAGCGCACGGAGTGGTCGAACCCGGCTTGCACGCGCCGGTCGTGTCGCAACTGCCGAGCGTCGTCCCCGTGCCGCTCGTGCAGGAAGCCGTGCCGCACGCGGTGCCGACGGCGCAGGTGCCCTGGCATTTGCCGCTCTGACAGGTTTGATTCGAGCACGCCATGGGCGCTCCCCATTGGCCTGTGCCGTCGCAGGTTTGCAGACCGTTGCTGCCGGCGGCGTCGCAGCGCGTCGCGTTCGGCTTGCACACTCCCGTGCACACGCCGTTCGTGCACAGGAACGGGCAGTCCGCGTTGCTCAAGCATTGCACGCACTGCTCGGGGCTGCTCACGCTCGAACAGCGCGGAGAAGCACCGGCGCAGGCGAGGCAGTTCGGGCCGCAATGGGCGTCGGCTGTGCACGGCACGCACGCGCCGCTCGCGTTGCAGTAGTCGCCGCCGACGCAGTCCGTGTTCGCGCTGCAGCCGGTCTTGCACGCGCTCGTGTCGCATTGGTACGGCGCGCAGCCCGTTTGCGCGCCGGCCCTGCACGTGCCGGAAGCGTCGCAGCTGCCGATCGCGGTCTGACTGTCGCTCGCGCAAGACGCCGCTCCGCACGGCTGGCCTGACGCGCACGCGCCCTGGCACTGCCCGGCCATGCAGGTCTGACCCGCGCACGCGACGGCCGCGCCCCATTGACCGGACCCAGTGCAGGTCTGCACTCCGTTGCTGCCGCCGCTGTCGCAGCGCGTCGCGCCCGGCCTGCACACGCCGCTGCATGTGCCCGCCACGCACGCGTTCGTGGCACAGTCGGTGTTGCTCAAGCACTGCACGCACTGCGACGTGCTGCCCGAGGCCAGGCAGTGCGGCGTGCTGCCGCTGCAGGCCGTGCAGCTCGTTCCGCAGCTCGCGTCGGCGGCGCACGTCACGCACGCTCCGCTGCTGCACTGCGTGTTGCTGCTGCAGGGCGTGTCAGTGTGCGGATAGCTGCATTGGCCCGCAGCACAGGCGCCGCTCGCGGAGAAGGTTCGCACCGTGCTGACGCCCGCACAGGTGGCTGGCTGCTGGGTCATGCACATCACGCCCTGACAGGGATCCGGCAAGCAGGCTCCGGCAGCGCAGCCGAACTGACACGCTTTGGGCGCGTTCGGCGCGTAGCCACACACTCCGTCTTTGCAGACGCCGCTCGCATACGTGGTGAGCGCATCGTCCGAGCACGACGGGCTCGGTGGCTTCATGCAGATCACGTCTTTGCAGGGATCCGCCACGCACGCGCCGTTTGCGCAGCCGAAGGAGCAGGTCGTGTCCGTGGGGGCGTAGCTGCAGCCGTTGCTGCTGCACTGACCGGGCGACCCGTACGTCCTGCGCGTGTTCGCGTCCGTGCAGCTCGGCGTGGGCGGCGAGGTACATTTCAACATCGCACACGGATCGGTCGTGCAAGCACCCGCGGAGCATGTGCAGTCGACGATCTGTGAGTGGTAGCTGCACTGGCCGTCGCTGCAGCTGCCCATTGGGTCGTAGAGGATGGCTTGAGTGGGACTCTGGCAGCTGTTGTTCAGCGCTCCCGCCGTGCACGTCACGCCCGCGCACGGGTCCGCGTTGCAGGCCCCATTGCTGCAGCCGTTCGGGCAGGTCTTCAGTACCTGGGGATAGCTGCACGAGCCGTCGCTGCAGCTGCCCACGTTCTCGTGCGTCAAGAGCGTCATGTCGTCCTGACAGGAATCATTCGGCCGCAACATGCACGTTTGCGCGAGGCACGGATCGGGGTTGCACTTGCCGAAGGCGCAGCCGAACTGACACGACGTCGTAGCGGGCGGGTAGTGGCACGCGCTGGCGATGCAAGTGCCGCCCGACTGGTACTGTGTCAACATGCCGTCGCTCGTGCAGGCCGCCGTGGCCGGGTTGTCGCACGTGACGCCGAGGCACGGATCGGTGGTGCACGCGCCGTTCTGGCAATTGCAGCTCACGGTATGCGACACGTAGCTGCACGTCCCGCTGTCGCAGCTACCGATCGGATCGAACGCGATCAGCGTGTTTGCGTCCTGACACGTCGTGGGAGGAGGAGTCGAACACGCGACGCCCACGCATGGATCGCTCGCTTCGCCGGCGCTGCCGCTCATGCCGCCGCTGCCAGAGTCCCCGGCGGTGCCGGCGCTGCCCGAGTCGCCGCCGGCGCTCGCGCCCGATGAGCTGCCCGCCGCGCCGGCGCTGCTCGTCGGCGTCACGCGATCCTTGGCGTGCTCGAGGCCGATCACCTGGCTGCACGCGCTGAGCGAAAGAAGCAAAAAAACCAGCAGAGCGCGCATGGGTCAGAAACCTCCGTGCAGCCAGAGCGCCGCACCGTCGCGGCTCGCGCGCGGCGAGAGCGCGACGCTCGGGGCCGGAGCTTCCTTCTTCTTCCCGCCGACGAGATACAGCGTCACGCCGCCCGCCACGAGCGTGACGCCCGCGACGAACAGCACCGTCGAGACGGTCGCGTCGCTGAACGCATCGTTGCGGAGCTGCTTGCCGGTCGCGTCGCAGCCGCTCGCGTCGCAGTGGCCGTGGGCCTTCGAATCGGCGTTAGCGCTGGTCGCCTTCAGCCCGAATAGCGAGCCCACGCCGATGGCGACGATGCCGGCGCCGCCGACGGCGAATGCGATCGGCCGCCAGGGCGCGGCGTGCGCCGTGCGCGCGGGAGGAGACGACGCGGACTCCTTTGGCGGCGGCGCGATGAGCGGCGCGCCCGGTCCGGGCGGTGGTCGCGCCTCCGCCGGCTCGAGCGGCGGAACGACCACGCTCTGCGCGTCGTTCTCCGGCGCGAGCGTGACGCGCGCTTGCCAGCTTTTTTTGCCCTCCGCGCTCACCTCGATCACGTGCTCGCCGGGATCGGTCGGCAGCGCGCTGCCCCACAGCGCCTCGCTCATCGGCTGTCCGTCGCGTTTCACGCTCAGCCCGACCAGCGCGGCGACCTCGGCCGGCACTTGCACGCTCAGCCGCGACAGCTTCGGCGCGAGCGCCGCGACGCGCTCGCGCGCCGCCTGCTCCCGATCCAGACGATTTTCCAGGTGCGCGCGCGAGGCGACCTGGCTGTAGGTGGTCCATGCGCTGGCGAGCTTGCCGCGGCGCTCGAAGCAGATCGCGAGCGCGAGCAGCGTGCCGGTCGCCGGATCTTGCGCGTAGCTCTCGCGCAGCTTCGGGCAGGCGTGCTCGAGATCGCCCGCGTCCATCAGCGACTTGCCTTCGTGGAACAGTGCTTCGGCCACCGTCGCGTCGCCCGCTTGCGCCAGCGCCGGCGCGAACGACAGCAGAGCGAGAGCGGCCAGCGCGGCCGCGGCCTGGAGTGATTTCACTGACGATCCTCGATCAAGCCGTTCATGGATTTTTTGGAGGGAGCAGCGGCCGTCGCTTTGGCGGCGGGCGACTTGGGCGGCGCAGCCGGCGCGTGCGCGGCGGATTTTCGTTCTGGGGTTGGGGGTTTCGCACTGAGCGTCGCGGACGGCGTGGCGGAGGCGCTGGGCGTCGCGCTCGGTAGGACTTCGGGCGGAGTCGCCGCGCTCGGCGCATTGACCGCGCTCACCGCCGAGCTCGACGTGACCGCCGGCGGCTCGGCCGTGAGCGCGCTCGCGGCGGCGGGCGGCTTGGATGGCGAGCGCAGCGCGAGCCACAGCCCGCCGGCCGCGACGATCGCGAAGAGCCCCGCGACGATCGCCACGAGCGGTGCACGGCTCGCCGCGCGCGCGCTCGTCCCGGTGTTTCCGAACGACGACTGCGTGCCCACGTAGCGCGTCGTCTCGCCGTCCCTCGACGACTGACCTGGGAGCGTCACGGCGGGCGACGCGGACAGCGTCGCCGTACCGCCGGAAACCTGGACGACGCGCTGCACGCGCTCCACCGACGCCCGCGCGCGTGGCGGCGCGAATTCCGCGAGCGCCAGCGCCAGCTCGCCGACGTTCTGGTAGCGCCGAGCGCGGTCCTTCTCGAGGCAACGCAGCACGACCTTCTCGAGACCCGCCGGCAAGCTCGGGTTCAGCTGGCGCAGCGGTGCCGGCTGGCGATGCGTGATCTGCAGCACGAGCCCGGGCAGCGAGTCGGCCACGAACGGCTCGCGGCCGGTCAAGAGCTCGTACGACACCGCGCCGAGCGCCCAGATGTCGCCGCGCGCGTCCACGTTGCGCGCGGACTCGAGCTGTTCGGGCGACATGTAGATCGGCGAGCCCATCACGGCCGTGGTGCGGGTCACGTCGAAGTCGGAGCCCGCGGCGCCGTAGGCGGCCTTCGAGATCCCGAAATCGAGCACCTTGATCGACAGCAGCCCGTCCGAGCGGCGCACGCAAAACAGGTTCGCGGGCTTCAGATCGCGGTGCACGATGCCGAGCCCGTGAGCCTCCGCCAGCGCCTCGCAGGCCTGAATCACGAACTCGACCGCCTGTTCGACGGGCAGCGCGCCGCGCTGTTGCAGCCAGTGACCGAGGTCCTCGCCCTCGAGGTACTCCATCACCATGTACGGCTCGCCGGTCGCCAGTGTGCCGACGTCGCTCACGCGCGCGATATGCTCGCTCTTGATGCGCACCGCCGCGCGCGCCTCGCGCACGAAGCGCGCGATCGCTTCCGGACTTCCGAGCGCGGTGGGCAGCATCAGCTTGATCGCGACGCGCTCGTCCAGCTGCAAATGGCGTGCGGCCACCACCAGGCCCATTCCCCCCTCACCCAAGAGCCGCTCGACGCGGTATTTATCCGCGAGGATCGCTCCTGGAGCGATGCCCATCGCGTCGAGCGTGGAGCCGGGACTAATGGCCATGGCGAGGCGTGACCCAGTTGACGTGTCCGCACCCGCGCGAAGTTCGTCTAACTTTTTTTGCGAGCGTGCCCGCGCGCACTCGGCCGCTGCGCACAAAACGCCTGCTTCGAGCTTGAGTGTCCGCGTCCAGCAAAGTTTGCCCAAGATTCGAACAAATCTCGAACGCCGAGAATCCGTCGCAAATTGCGGAAAACTCGACTTGACGAGTCGCCGGCGCCAGGGGACAAAGCTCTACGAGCATGGCCGCCGCCCACACGGTCGACTCGCCCGGCGGCGCGTCGCACGTGCGCGTCTCGGATCTGCCGTCGTTCGGGCAGATCTACGAGCAGTACCTCGGCTTCGTTTGGTCGAGTATGCGCGGTCTCGGCGTGCCGCACTCCACGCTCGACGACGCGGTTCAAGAGGCGTTCGTCGTGCTGCATCGGCGCTTGCCCGACTTCGAAGGTCGCTCCAGCCTGAAGACTTTTCTGTTCGGGATAGTGGTGCGCGTGGCGCGCAATCAGCGTCGCTCCGTGCGCCGCGCCGGTCACCTCGACGGACTCGACGCGGCTGAGCGGGTGGCCGACGAGAAGCCTTCGCCGCACGAGGCCGCCTCCACGACGCAGACGCTCGAGCGCGCGTGCCGATTGCTCGATCAGCTCGGCGACGCGAAGCGCGAAGTGTTGCTGCTCGCCGAGTGGGAACAGATGACTGCGCCGGAGATCGCCGAGGTGACCGGCCTCCCGGTAAACACCGTGTATTCCCGCTTGCGCCACGCGCGCGAGGAGTTCGAAGAGCTGCTCGCGGCCGAACAGCGGAGGGAGCGATGAGCGAACTGTCCCGCGAAGCGCGCGAGTTATTGGGACAGGCGCGAAAGGAAGCGCAACCCTCGACGGCCGACGGTCAACGCACGCAGCAAGCGCTGGTCGCCCGGCTCGGGCCCCTGGCGCTCGCAACGACTCCGCTCGCCGCCGGCGGCGTGGCCGCCACGCTGAGATGGAAGTGGCTCGCGAAGCTCAAACTGTGGGGCTCGCTCGGCGCGCTCAGCGCCGTGGCGAGCACGACAGCGCTCGTGGTTCGTCACGAGCTGCGCGCGCGCCCCGCGCCGAGCGCTGTTCAAGTGAACGTAGCTGCGCCGCCCACGTCAACCGCGCCCTCCACGCCTGACGTGACGTCCACACCCGCCGCGCCGATCGACTCGAGCTCCGAAGTCGCGCCGGCAGCGGTGGGCTCGACGAGCAAACCCGAGGCCGCGCGCCGCGCGAATGCGTCGGCAAAATCCGATTCGGCTGACGACGTGGATTCGGAGCTCTCCCTGTTGTCGAGCGCGCGCACGGCGCTCGCCGCGCATCGGCCCGATCTCGCCCTGCAAGCGCTCGACCGCGACGCGCGCGAACATCCGGCGAGCCCTTTGCGCGAAGAACGCGCGTACACGCGCATTCGTGCCCTCTGTGAGCTCGGCCGCAGCGCGGACGCGCGCAGGGACGCCGATCGCTTCATCGCGGTTTGGCCCACTTCACTCTACCGAGCGCGCATCGAGCGGAGCTGCGCGAAGAAGAGCGACTGAGCGCCCGCCCCTTCGAGGTCAGATGCCGAGATCTAGCGGAGCGAGATGGTCGCCCATCGAGCCGGGGGAGCCGCCGATCTGAATCGAAGCCTCGCCCCGACCGACCCGCGCCCAAATCGACGGTCGCTAGATTGTCTGAGAATATCGTCAATTCACGGCGCGCAGCCGTTACCAGACACGCAAGCGCGCGCTCAGCACGCCGGCCGCCACCAGCAGCCGCGGCTGTGTGACGAAGCTGGGATCATTGCCGTAGATTTGGAACGCCGGGCGATTCAAGCCGAGGCCGCCGTCGAGATCGAGTGCGAGCGTCAAGCGTGAGAGAGCGTGGAACGCGAGGCGGGGACCGGCGAAAGCCCCGAGCCAAGCGTAGCGCGCGCGCTTCGGAGCCGAGATGCCGCTCCCTTCCGCGGCGAACGAGCCCCCCTCGAGCGCGCCGCAGCCGTCGAGCTCGAACGTGCCGGTGAGCAGGCTGCCGCAACTGCGCAGCTCGAGCGTATCGAGTTGAAAGTGCGCGCCTTCAGCGCCGGATCCGGGCGCAGCCACGAACTGACGGAGCCCGTAGGCTCCCGCGAGCTCCACTTCCAGGCGTCGCCAAGTGAGCGCGAGCGTGAGCCCGAGCCGCTCGGTGGGCTGCGGCAAGACGCCGAGCTCCGTGCCCGCTTGAGCCCCAAAATCGAGCTGAATCGGAGACGAGGGCGAGCCTACTTCGGGTGCTGGCTCCGGCGCTGCGCGCTTGGCGCTCGTCCCCGTTCCAGCGCTTAGGCGCGACTGGTTGGGCTGCTCGGAGCCCGGCGGCGTCGACAGGTCTTCGTCGTCTTGCTCAGCTCGCGCCACTGCTTCGGGATCGATCGCGAGGGAAGCGATCAAGGCCGTAGCTTTGGCGACTTGCTCGCACGTGGGCGCTTCGAACCGGCGTTCGCCGCGGCTGTCCGCGATCACGCGGATGCGAACCGAGTACTGACCCGAGCTCTCGTGCTCGACTCGAGCGCGCACCGAGACGGGGCGATCGCGCGGACTGCCCGGCGCATGGCCGAGCAGGCGCTGCATGCGCGCCGTCACGAACGAATCCGCCGGGCAACCTGCGGGCGCGAGCCACGCGAGCGTGAACGTCGACTCCGGCTCGGCATGGGCGCTGCGTGTGGCGAGCATCGAAAATGCGATCCACGAAGACAGATTTCGTAGTGCGCGGACACTCGGCAACTGGACTCGAGACCGGATGAAAAAAACCCTCGGCTTGCGAACCCTCGGCTTGGCTCCGCTGCCTCTAGCTCGCCACTCTATACGCGCAACGCGGGCGCGAGGAAGCCGTGACGCGCGTGGGGCTCCGGCTTATTGGCCGACGGTCGAGCACGCGAGCGTGGTCGTCGCTGGCGGAGTTGGCGGAGGACCTCGGCATCCGACCCGAGCGACATGAATCCGAAGCCGATCGAAGAAGCAAGGACCCCAGAGCTGGCCCTCGCGCTGCCGGCGCTTCGCCGCGCTCGCCAACGAGCCGAGGAGATCGCCATCGCCACCAACACAGCGTTGATCCAGGTGGAAGATGGAAAAGTCGTACCGGTGCATCCCGCAGCGCACGCTGAGCGACCCAGCGCCAAGTAGAGTCTCCCGTTCCCGCAACGATTATGTGCCGGAACGAGCGGCGACAGCGTTTCAGCCCAGGTTCCGCCGTCGAGGATGGCCACATAACGTGAGACCGGCGCGAACTTGAGGGTGCGTTCGCGTCGGTCGACTGTTCAGCCGTGTCGACAGTCTCAACGGCAATGTGCGGGGACGTCCTTGAGCTTTGCCGTGAGTTTAGCGATCTCCTCGTGCGAGTATCTCTTGTACCGCCTTGTGCTGCTCGCTGGGTTGAGCCTGAGACCTTCGCCGGGCCGATGCTCCTCCGTTGGGCGGATGGCCCTCCTCACGAGCTCTCCGCCGCAGTTCGGGCACACGTTCATGAGAACTCGGTCGGTACAGTCGGCGCACCATGTGCACTCATTCGCGCAGATTCGAGCGTCGTAGGATTGCGGTGGGAGGTCGCGATCGCAGAGCTCGCAGTTGGGGCGTATTTCTAATTTAGGCATCGTCTCTCCTCTTATGGCCGCGTGGATGCTTGCCCGTACCCGCGACCATAGCGTGCTGGCGTTCGCGCCTACTTCAAGCGCCGAGCCGCAGAGATACGGCGGTGAGCGTAGTGCGTCAATGGTTCGGAAGTGAGGCTGGAGCACGCAGCACCGCCCTCGCGCACGCCGCCAAGCCGCCGCATGTCGGGCCGACGGCGCGATCTCTACAGGGACGCCAGCCAGGCGAGCATCGCCTTGTCGTTGAGCTCGCCGGAGTCGGCCCGAACACGTACTTACGCGCAGCGACGATGGCCGCGCTTCGCGGTGAGCCAGTGCTGCTGCCTCATGAACTCGTGTAGCGACTTGATCGCGCCAAGTCCAAACTCGGGGCGATCGTCCAGACGGGCTACGGCGAGGTGTTACAAACCACTGATATCACCATCATTTGAATCGTTCAAAGTCGGGTAACGCACCCGGATCCCCGATTGGTTGCTCGCTACTTCGCTATTGCTTTGCGAATGAGCGCTCTCGACGAGATCCTCGCGAGTATTCAGCAAGCATTCTGGGCTCGTTTCAGCCCGTTTCCTCAGGTCAAATCCTTGAGTGCATGCAAACCCGGGCAGCTCAGTCGCTACAAGAGCTGGATGAATCGCGGCAAGAGGCTTGGACTGCCTTGGCCTCTGCGATCGGCCTACCGACTTGATCTTCGCCGAAGCGTACGTTGATTCCGTATCGCCAAATCTGCTACACTCGGAGTGCTCGACAATGTGGGTTGGCGAGACCGAGGAGGTTCACAGGTGTTCCGATCTTACTTGTTTGCAGGTTGTGCCGCAGCGACGGTGCTTTCGGTGGCGATGGCTTGCAGCTCGTCACCTCCGAGTCTCGGCGGGGATGACTCGAGCGCGGGCGACACGAGCGCCAGTGGCGCGGGTCAGGGCGGCACGGCGGGCGTCGCAGGCTCGACTTCCGGGGCTGGGACGGGAGCCACTGCCGGCTCTGGAGTGAGCGGCACGGGCACGAGCGGAGCAGGCGCAAGCGGGGCCGGTAGTGCCGGTAAAGGCGGTGGCGGCGCGGGCGGTGCGGGTAGCGCCGGAAAGAGCGGTGGCGGCGCCGGCGGGGCCGGTAGTGCCGGCAAGGGCGCGGGCGGCGCGAGCGGTGGGGCAGCAGGCGTGGCGGGCGGCAGCGGCAGCGCGGGAACTAGTGGCGGCTGCACGTGTGGCGTCGCAGGCTGCTCGCGCAGCGGGTGCCCGGAGATTTGCTACAACGGCTGGGACGACGACGCAGACGGCAATACGGATTGCGCAGATTCCGATTGTGCGTCATCGCCGGATTGCCCGGTCGGTTGGACCTGCCCGTTCGAGTTTTACAATGACGGGACCTGCGACTGCGGTTGCGGCGCGTTCGACGCCGACTGCGCGGGCACGACGCCCGACTATTGTATGAGCTGCGGGGACACCGGCTCGTGCGCGGACCCAACGTGTAGCAACGTCGATCCGGAAGACAACTCCAAGTGTTTTTAGCCGCAAGCGAGACTCGCTGATCGCGCGCGAGCCGACGCCTCACACCTGTCTCTCGCTCGCGCCCAGCGTGACGAGAAGCTCGCCTAGTTGCTCGTACGTCTCGCACGTTCCGGCCTCCGCCCCGGAGGCGCGGGCAGCGTCGAGGGCTTCCTTCGAGGGATAGAGTTCGTGCACGACCAGTAGCGTCTTGCCGCCTTGTTCCTCGAAGGTCACCGTGGTGACCGGCCCACCCTCGGCATCCACCTCGCAGGAAAGCAGGGACATGGCTGCTGACTTCGGGACCCACCAGCGCTTGAGCAGCTCGGGCTTGGTCCACGCCTCGAACACGAGGCGCGCTGGGCCGTTGAAGGTTCGCGTGACGACCAGCTCACGCTCGGACTTCCGTTCAACCGTCGTGCGGTTCTTCGTGGGGGTGGGCTCACTCTCTCTTCTTGCGTCCATCGACCTTCTCCTTCTGTTTTAGTTCCTCGACGACCCTGTCAAGCTCATCGAAGCGTGCGGCCCAGAGCTGGCGGTACCTCTCGATCCACGCCGTCTCATCCTCCAGCCGGCGCGACCCCAGCCTGCAGGTCCGCACGCGACCCACCTTCTCGGTGGTCACGAGACCGGCCTGCTCCAAGACGCCGACGTGCTTCTTCATGCCCGTCAGGGTCATGTGAAACTTTTCGGCAAGGTCCGTGATCGAAGCGTCTGTGCGGCCGAGCTGCTCCAGAACGCCGCGTCGGGTAGCGTCCGAAAGCGCGGCGGCCGCTCTGAAAAAGAGCCATTTCGTGGGTTTCCGCGGCATCTGCGCGGCTGCGCCGAGTTGCGCTATCGTTCGGGCGGATGCCCCAGGGGGCAACGACTAACATCCGCCATGAGCCAACAACGACTTCGGAATGTGATCGCCTGTGCTCTCGCCTGCGCTTGCAGCGCGAAGGCCCCTGCGCCAAGCGGCGCCACGTGCGGCCCAGGCACGCTCGTGAGCGGGAACGAATGTTTGCCCATCCCCGGCGCGGCAGGCGCGAGCGGTGCCTCGAGCGCGGGCGCGGGCGGCGCGGCGGGGAGCTCAGCGAGCGGCGGAAATTCTGGCGCGAGTGGTGTTGCCGGAGCTGCCGACGGCGGCTCCGCCGGGACCACGGCAGGCGCGAGCGGCGTTGGGAGCGACGCGGGTGGAGCGGCTGGGAGCGCAGCCGGCGGTGTGGGTGGGAGCGCGGCGGGGAGCGGCGGCGCGGCGGGCTCGGGCGGCTCGTCTTCGGGTGGCAGCGCTGGCAGCGCGGCGAGCGGTCCGCACTGGCTGGCCTACTCGGACAAGATCAGCGTGTACGCGTACGACGCGAACAAGCTGCCTGCCACGGACGCGAGCGCCCTAATTCAGATTGGCGCGCCCTCCACTCGCGCCTCGTATTTTCCACTCTGGTCGCCGAACGGCAAAACGCTCGCATACTGGGACGCCGACAACGTGGTCGTGCGCGACATGGCGGCGCTCCCCGGTTCTGTGCGCTTGATGGCGCTCCTGCCCGACAATGCGAATTTCTTGTCGAGCCCGGTATTCGGCTGGTCCGCAGATTCGAAGACACTGTCGTTCATCGCCGGCAGCAAGCTCATCGTCTGTGACCCGAGCATCGATCAACCGACGCTTCACATCGTGACATCCACCCTGACGGGTTATCAGTGGTCGCAAACCGGCAACGCGCTCGCCTACATCGACGCGAGCGGCGCGCACTACGTTGCGGTGAGCGCGGGGGTTCCGGGCACTCCGCAGCTCCTCTCGGCCGCGGCGATCAGCGTGTCGTGGGCTCCAGACGCCAAGCACATCGCGGTGATGCCCACCTCGAGCACCGTCAGCCTGCTCGATCTGACGTCGGGCACACCGGTGACCACGCCCGTCACGAGCCCGAGCGTGTCGGCACCGACCGTGTACTCTCCGGTTTACACGTCCGACAGTCACACGTTCTTGTTCGAGGGCTCGCAGCTCCGCGACGGCTACGACGACGTCTTTTACGCGCAGATCGGCGCCGGAACCCCGATGCTCCAGCAAGTGGTCAAGCTCACGGGCACGAGCACGATAGTCGGCCTCTATCAGAGCCTGGATTTTCCCTGGGCGACGTACACGGTGTTCGATTCGGTCGGCACCTCGAGCAACTACGCGGTCGATTTCAGCAGCGGCGCGCCCCAAGTGCCCGTTCCACTCGGCCTGTTTGGCAACGGCGCGAGCTGGGTCCCGGGCAGGTTGCTGTTGATCGGTGAGCGATTGAGCTCGAGCAATCAACCGACCTTGGTCTTGATCGATCCCACCCAGAACCCTCCTCTCGAAACCAATCTCGTCCTCACGGCAGACATCAGCGAATGGACGGCCATCCGGGGTTCCTCGATCCTCGCCTACACGACGGGGCACGTGCTGCACCTGCGCGACCTCGACGAGCTCGCGACGCCGGCGACCGACACCACCTTGTCGACCGCGACCACGGGCGCCGAAGCCGCGTGGTGGGCGACGGGCGCTCGCTTCCTGGCAGTAATACATACCGATGCCGCATCCTCCACGCTCAGCGTAATGAGCGTGACGGGGCTCACGACCTCTGCGTTGGTCCCGCTCGGCAACGCAAACGCGCTCGCCTGGCAACCTTGAGGGTCGGATTCACCGGCGCAAGGCGGCCAACGGCACTAGACGCGCCGCCTAGCGCGGAGGCGGCGCACAAACAGCAACCCGAGCAGCGATAGCGGCCAGCTCGAGCCGGACGGCGCCGGCCCACCGCGCAGCGCGCAGCTCGAATCGTCGTGCGACTCGGACGGCAGCATCAAGGGCGGCACCTGCGTGGAACCTGCGGTGCCTGCGTAAGCATTCGGTCGGCCGCTGCTTCCTGAACCGCCTGAGTTCTGGCCGGCGGCTCCGCCAGAGTTCATCGCGCCCGCGCTCGCTCCGCCGACGCTCGCTCCGCCAGAGTTCATCGCTCCGCCGACGTTCGCTCCGCCAGCATTCGTTCCGCCGTCGCTGCTGCCACCTGCACCGCCGGCACCGCTCGCGCTCATGCCACCGCCAGCACCACTGGTGCCCGCCGCATTGCCCGCTGCACCGGCATTGCCCGCTGCACCGCCGTTGCCAGCCACACTGCCTGCTGCGCCGCCGTTGCCAGCCACACTGCCTGCTGCGCCGCCGTTGTTTGCACCGCCACTGCCTGCCGCACCGCCCGCACCGCCGCTGCCCGCTGCGCCGCCCGTACTCGTCGGCGGATGATATTCGTAGCAGCCGACGTCCACCGTAGAGCCGACAATGCGTGGCGCACCGTCGAGATCGGTCGACGGCTCGCCGCCGGGCGGGCTCGAGAGCCCGGCGTTGATCAGCTGCGAGTCGCTGCGCAGATGAAAGTCGAGGTTGTCGGGATCGACGTATCCCGGGTCGACCAGCAGCTGGAGTTCGGGATGATCGATCTCGGTCGGGTCATAGTCTGGAACCGCGAAGAAGTCGTTGTAGCCGGCGCTCATCGGGTCGATCGCGCCGCCGAACGCGGACATGTGCGAGAAGATATTGTTGTACACGTTCAGCGCGACGTTGGGGCCGAGGCCGGCGATGAGCCCGGATGCGGAGGCGCTGTCCACTAGATCCACGGTGTTGTTCGTGATGTCGATCTCACCGGCGAGGTCGTTGCCGAAGAAGTCGTTGTGCCCCAGATTGAAGGCCCAGCCCTGGGCGCCGATACCGAAGTAGCGGTGGATGAAGTTGTCCCAGATGCGCGCGTGGACCGTGCCGTTGGCCACCTCGAGCCAGATCGCCGAAGCCGACTCGTCGATGAACGCGTCGCCGACGAAGCGATTGCCGGCGACCTGCAGGTTCACGACGCTGCTCGAGGTCGGTGGCGACACGTCGACGTGCAAGTTCGTCTCGGCCGCGTCGATGTAGTTGTTCAACACGTGGACGTCCGTGGCGCCCTGGGGCGTCACGTACACGGTGAGCGGCAGGTCGTCGCCAGCTTGGTTTTGCCTGATCAGCTGACAGCCGAGGACCTCGAACAGGTGCCCCGAGCCGGTCGCGTACGTCACGTTGACGTTGGCGGTGATCTTCAGGTTGCTGAACGTCACCGCCGTGGCCGCGCCGCCCGGCGCTTCATTCACGGTGATGGTGTGCGGGTTCCAATCGTCTTCTGGCACGCGCTCGCCGCCCAGCCAGCCCGTGTTGCCCGCAGCCGACGTGAGCGTCAGCGATTTTGCGATCGTCAGATCCTCGAGCACCTGCCCGCTCTGCGTGAGCTCGATGCGGTCGCCGCTGTCCGCTCCGTCGATGCAGGCTTGCAGCGTCCCGTCACAGGGCGCTGCGCCCGGATAGCTGCGCGTCGCAGCCTGCGCACTGAACGCAAACAACGACAGTGAACCACACACCAACCATGCACACGGCGACGTTCTCATTGACCCTCGATGTGGCGCGACCTTCTCACGGGTCCCGGCGCGAATCAACCGCGCGCTCTACACCCGCCCGCTTCCGCCTAGGAACCCGAAATCACGTACGCGTACCTGAAACCGGTCTGGAAGGATTCGGTGACGCTCGCCGGGTTGTCGTCGGGATCGAGGCTATCGGCGCAGGTGATGGTGTGCGTACCGGGTGTAAAGTCGAAGCTCTGCGCGTGGCCCGGTGCCAGCGCGGCCTGATGCACCCAGTCGATGAAGACGTGCTGCACGCGATGGAACTGGTTTGCTACCGAAAGAGACGGTCGCTGCTGACCCGTGAAGGTTCGGCTGAGCGCGCCCGCTCCGCGTGCAGGCTCACCCGCTCTCGGCACTGGCCGAGCGGGAGCCGGCTGCGCTTCCGGCGGCGGCTGCGCCGCGCACGCGAGGGTCTGGCTCAACAGGATGGCGAGGACGCGCGTGCGCATGGCAGGCTCATTTTCGCAGCCGAACCCCGCGGAGAGCAAGGATTGCTCCCGCTTTTGGCCGGCGCGCGACACGCGGAACTTCGGGAAGGTTCGAGTGTCTGACCCCGTATCTCGAAGTGCGGGTTCCGATGCCGACAACGATCGTCTCCGTGTGGGTGCGCTGGGGAGACTACGTGGTCGAGGTGCGCGACGTGCGACCGGGCGAGGCGCTCTGGGTCGGCGCTCCGCCGCTGCGCTTGTTGCGTCTGAGTGAGGATGGGACGCGCGTATCGCTCCGAGACGAGCACGAGGTGACGCTCGCCGGACGCGAGCCGCTCCGCCTATCGCACGCGGGGCTCGACTACACGCTGGTGCGTTCGGAGCTGAGCGACACGCTTGCGCTCGCGGGCGGCGGAGGCGTGCCGGGGTTCGCGGGTGATTGCGCGTGCTTGTTCGTGTTGCTCGCCCTGCTCCTCGGGGGGAGCGCGCAGACACCCACCGCGAGCGTGAAACCCCCGCCCGTGGTGAGCACGTCGACCGACGCGCCTCCCTTCGATGTGAAAGCACAGCGTTCGCCGACGCTGCGGATCGAGCTCGACGACGCGTCGCACGCCGCGCCACCTACCGCGAGCGGCCAGATGCGTTGCGGCGACGCCGAAATGGGGACGCCGCTCCGCGTCGCCGACGCGCGCGCTCGCTACGGGGTCCGCGGCCCCAAGGACAACGCCGACCCGCATGTCAAGCGCCCGCAAGCCGCTGAAGGCCACGCAAGCGTCTTCGCTCTTATGGACGGCGAGCTGGGCTTCGCACGGCCATGGCCGGGATCGGACGCGCCCAGCGCCGCGTTCGGTCGCGCTGACGAGCTCGGCACCGACGAAAACAACGCGCGCGGCGACTACTGGGCTGAAGCGATCGCCGACGCGCACGGCGAGGACGGCTTCGGCGTCGAGCACGTGCCATTCGGCGCCAGCAAAGCGATCGCTATTTTGCCGACGTCGGACGGCGGCGGGCCGCGCGTGGTGCATAGCGGCCTCGCCGTGCGCGGCGCGCGCAAACCCTCGGAGGTCGGCCGCGTCCTGGCTCGTCAGTTCGGAGAGCTCGTGCGCTGCGCGCACACGTCCCTGCCGAGCGAAGCGCGCGACGCCTCGCTGGAACTCGACATCGACGCCGACGGCAGCATCGCCGTGAGCGCCCCTCACGACGCGCTCCTCGCGTGCTTCAGCGAGGGCCTGGCCGGCGCGAGCTTCTCTTCCGGCGCTCAGGGGCCGACTCACGTCACCTACCCCGTTCACGTCTTTCCGGCTACAGACCGCTTCACCCAACGTCAAAAGGTCGACCCGCCCGGTGAGTTGTGTCACTGCGGCGGTTGAGTCTGGTCTCGCCGAGCTACTGCACCTGGCAGTGACCCGCGATGCAGCTCGCGGTCGTGCCCGCCGGATAGGCAGGCACACACGCTTCGCAGGCCTGGCCGTCGTTGCCGCACAGCGCCGCCGTGAGCGCTGCTTCGTCGATGTTCACGGCCACGACGTCGTAAGCGCTGCTCTGACAAAGCTCGCAGCAACCTAGACCCCCACGCAGCTTGCAGTCTGCGTCGGTTTGGCAACCCGAGTACGCATCCATGGTTCGCACGTCGAACCCCGTGCAGATCCCGGATCGCTTGTTGTCACCGCTGCAGGTCGCCGCCAGATTCGGGTTGTTTTGGGAAAGGCATTGGCAAAGTCCACCACTGCACCTGCAGCCGTTCGACGAGATCGTGTTCGCCGCGGTGTAGTCGCTCAGCGAAGGGACGCGACACATGCAGCAGCTGATCGGCACGAGGCTGCAATCGCTCGGCGCGGTGCAGTCCGTGCTGCAAGCAGCGCCGCCGCTGCCGCCGTTGCCAGCTCCGCCGCTTTCGCTCGAACCGCTCGCGCCAGCAAGTCCGCTCGCGCCAGCAAGTCCGCTCCCACCAGCAAATCCGCTCGCGCCGCCGTCTGCGCCGACTCCGGCGTCTTCGACGACGATGCATAGCGGTTGGCCGCAATCCCAGATCTGTTCGCCGTATTTCGCAATGCACGAGCACCCGAACACGCAGCCTTGATCGCATAACGCGTTGATCGTCGAGCAAGGTCGGTTGTCGATCGCTTTGTAAGCGTCGAGGCTCGACCCGTCGGGCGGGCACATGGCGACGCCGCCAGCGCCCGCCGTGCTACCGCCGCCGATTGCGCCGCCTGCGCCCCCGGCATTCGACGCGCCCGAAGCGGCGTCACTGCCATGCGATGCGCCACCCCTGCTCACCACCCCACCGCAGGCCGCGACTGCTGCGAAAACAAACAAGCCGAGAGACGACCGCATGCTGGCCTCCGCCTTCAAGAAGATAAGAGCCCGCGTACTTTACCACCTATCTTGCGCCTGAGTCCGAGATCTAAGCAATCGCCCGCGTGGCGAGGCCGGTCGAGGCCGATCGCTGACTTCGTCGACTCGGTGCTCGCCGCTCGCCGAGGCACGAGCGTTGCATGACGATCTCCTGGTGCCGCGCAAGGTTTCGCGCACACCGCGAGTCCGCTTGGAAAGGAACCGGTCATGGCGATCAAGAAGGCGATTCAGGGAAAGACCGAGGTCACGACCTTTCAGCCCGTCACTTACGACGCGCCCGAGGACGGGCCGAGCCTCGCCGAACTGCACCTCACTGAAACATTCACTGGCGATCTGGAGGCGGAGGGCGTCGTGCGCTCGCTGCAGGTGCGGCGCGCGGATGGTTCGGCGAGCCATTGCGGCATCGAGCGGGTGGTCGGGCTGCTCGACGGTCGCCGCGGGTCGTTTCTGCTGCAGGACGCGGGCACTCTGACGGGAACGCACATCGCGAGCTCGTGGTTCGTCGTTCCTGGTTCGGGAACGGGTGACCTGCGGGGGCTGCGCGGTGAAGGCGGATTCGAAGCCGAAGTGGGGCAGCGCGGCACCTGGACGCTCGACTACTGGTTCGAGTGACGCGAAACGCCGGTGAGCGGCGCTCAGATCCCCTTGGCCTTCTTGGCGAGATCTTGGAAAGGAGCAAGCTTCCGCTTGAAGGCGTTCACTTGTTCCTCGTTGCCCGTGAGCTTGGCGACGGCGTCGATGGTGCCGCTGATGTCGCCTTTGGAGGCGGCGGCCAGGCCGTTGAGCGCGACAGCGACGGTGCTGTCTTTTGGGGCGAGCTTGGAGAGGCCGTCGAGGGTTTCTTGGGGGCTGCCCGTGACGACACCTTTGGCGGTTTGCAGGACGGCGCCGACGATGCCGAGGTTCGCGTCGAGGTTTTTGATGAGCGATTCGGGGGTGGGCAGCTCGTTCATGGCCACGCCGAAGTCGTCGCTCGTGGGCTGCTTGTGGGTCGCGAGCCAGCGCTCGGAGTCGGTGTGCGCTTTTTGCACCTCCGCCTTGAGAGTCTCGATGCCGCCCGGTCGATCGAAGGCATGAATCAGCGCGACCATCAGCAGCACGCGCGCGCGCCAGTCCTGGATCTGCTCGTGGTGGTCGGCGATGATCTGCAGAGCGAGATTGAGGTCGGCGAGCGTTTCTGCTTGCGGGCGATTGGGCTCGAACCAGCCGGCTTTCTCGCCATTTTTGACCTTTTCCCGGATCACGAGCAGCGCAAACGCATGGCGCTGCAAAGCGTCGTTCGAGACGTTGAGCTGGCTCATCATCGCGCACACGCTGTAGAGCGCGATCCTGCCCTTGTGCAGGACGACGCCGTCGACGCCCTCCACCAGAGCGACCGGCGGGTACGGCGATTGCGGCGGCGGATCGCCTTTTTTCGGAAACGCGAAGTTGACCTGCAGACTCGCCGAGTCGTTCGGGTCGTCGAAGACGAGCTCCATCGCGAGCGAGCGACCGGCGGCCTTCAACGCTTCGAGCAACGCAATGCCGTCGGTCATCAACGGATCGAGCAGACGCGGCCAAGAGAAGGCGTGCCCCATCATGAACGAGTAGCTGAAGCTCGCGGTTTGAAACGCATACACCTTGGCGTTCGATTTCAAGCTGCCTGGTGCGGGGCCCACGAGGCCGGCGGGCATCAGCGAGCCGCAACCCAGTGAGGGCAGCGCAACCGCAAGTGAGAGCAACCTACGACGCGTGAAGTTCGACATGACAGGCCTTCCGTTCGCGGCACGCGGACAGCGGAAACCTGGCGCACCTCACCAGCCCGAACACCACGCTTGGCCTTCTACCCGGAAGGGCTCTTTGGAGCAAAAGCCGCGTCCGTTAGCCCGATTGATTGCCCATGTGGCATTCTGCGGCGGGGCCCGGAGCAAGCTGGGGCTTGCAGAGGCAATTGGATCCTGTGCAGAGTGGCCGCCTCGGAGGCGACCCGTGAAACAACCGCAATTGCTAACGACTCGTACCTGTTTGTTCTTGCTCGGGGCGGTGATTGCCCCCGCGTGTGGCGGCCAAGCGCCTGCACCGGCGGCACCACCCGCACCGGTAGTGGCGCCGAGCGCACCCGCGCCGGTCGCGGCGCCCGCGCCCGCACCGGCCGCAACGACCGAAGCTCCGCCCGCAGCGCCGGCACAGCCCGCCGCTGAAGAGCGACACCATCACCAAGGGATGGCCGAGATGCTCTTCGCCAGCGTTCGCGCGTTGGATCTCAAGCCCGAGCAGAAGAGCGCCATCGACGCGATCGAGAGCGATCTGCAGAAAGCCGAGCAGCAGCACGAGCCGGCCAAGCAACAGCTCGTGACGGATCTCGCCGACGGCGTCGCGGCAGGCAAGCTCGATCACAAGAAGCTCGACGCGGACATGGCGGCCCTGATGAAGGGCGTGCAAGCGTCGCAGGCGGGCATGCAGGACGCCTCGAATCGGGTGCACAAGACGCTCGACGCCGCGCAACGCAAACAGCTCGTGGAAGCGATGCGCGCCAAGGGCAAGGAGATGCACGAGCACGCCATGGGTCCTCACGGCGAGCACGAGCACGACAAAGGCGCCGGCATGGGCAAAGAGCACGGCATGGGCGAAGGCCACGGCATGGGCGAAGGCGGGCCGCTGCAAATGCTCGCTACCGAGCTCGGGCTGACGCCCGAACAGCACGACAAGATTCACGCCAAGCTCGAGGCCGAGATGAAGGCGAAGATGGCCGGCATGAAGCAAAAGATGGAGGCCGGCGAGAAGCACATGAAGGCGATCGCCGACGCATTCGAGGGCGAAAAGTTCGACGCCAAGCAAGCCGGCGTCGGCGCCATGGCGCCTGACATGGCAAAAGCCATGGTCAATGAGCGCATCGGGTTCGTCGAAACAGTGCTCGCCGTCTTGACGCCAGACCAACGCGGCAAGTTCGCCGCGCACATCCGCGCGCACGCCGGGGACGCCGACGACTAGAGCGTGGCGCTTGCGAACCAGCGGTGCTCCCGCTCACTTCGCGAGCGCGGCGTTTCTCGTTACTTGTTCCGTCGGCGAGCTGCGCCGATCACGAGCAAGCCCAGCAGGCCCGCGAGCGTGAACGGCTGCGGTGCTGTGCCGCCGCCGGCCACGCGGCAGCTACAACCGGGCTGACTGGCTGCTTCTGCGGGCGCGTCGAGATTGCCGGTGTCACCGCCGGCCACTGCGTTGCCGCCCGAACCCGGATTCCCTGCGCCGCTTGCGCTCGAAGACCCGCTCGTGCCGGTCGCGCCACCAGAGGCATTCGCGCCTGCAGTACCGGCGCTTGCGCCCGTGGTGCCGGCAGTCGCGCCTGCGGTGCCGGCAGTCGCGCCTCCCGTCCCAGTCGCGCCGCTGGCGCCTGCACTGGTCGCTCCGCCGTTGCCCGCGGCCGATCCCGCAACGCCCGCGGTTCCCGCAAAACCACCTTGCGAGACTCCGCCGCCAGAAGTGCCAGCGCTCCCGCCCGAGGTACCCGCGCCGCCGTTCGATGTGCCGCCGCCCGAGGTACCCGCACCGCCACTCGACGTGCCGCCACCCGAGGTACCCGCGCCCCCGCTCGATGTGCCGCCACCCGAGGTACCTGCACCGCCGCTCGACGTGCCGCCGCTGCCTGATGCACCGCCGGCGCCCCCGCTCCCGCCGGTGCTCGTGCCCGAGCCGACCAACGTCGTGACGCTCGACGCATCGAACGACACGGACATCGCGCCATTCGACGCGCTGACTGTGCCGTCGCTCGCTAGGCTTTTGCTCGCCGATGTCGTGTACTTGGAAAACGAGCTGAGCGTCGAGCCGGGGATCGCGATGGACAGCGAGCTCGCCGACGAACCCGTATTGACGACGACGATGACGACCGACGAGTCTCCCTTGTACGCGGAGAGAGAGAGCCCGGACGCAGGTGTCGCCGTGGCGTCCACGCGGTAAAACCCGGGACGGATGAATTTGGACCACTGGCCCATGCAATCGCCGCGCTTGGTGACTGCGCCGTTGTTGATCGGGCCATAGCTGCGCTTGATGTACCACCAGACATATGCGTTGAACTGCCCGGTGACCATCGCGTTGTGCAGCTCGGACGCGACGCCGAGCGCGTTGGGCCACGAATTCGCATCGGTCGTGCTGTCCGTGTAGTGCTCGGTCATCCAGCGCTCTTTACCGCCCGCTTTTTGATCGAAGAGCGGGTAGGCGTAGGCGCTCACGGCAGTGCCATACAGGTGCGTCCCGAAGACGCCCACGTTCGCGAGCGCGGCGGGGTCGTTCAGGATCGGATCGTAGTAGCTCTTGTTGTAACTGAACGACTCGCAGCTCATGAGCTTGGTCGTGCTGGTTGCGACCGCTGCGCCGTAGTTGAGAACGAAGTCGTGACACGCGGCCGCCGTCCACGAACCCCAACCGGCGGTGGCGCCATAGTCGGGCTCGTTTTGGACGCTGATCGAGTAGAGGTCGACGCCCTGGTTCTTCATGTACGAGACGAAGCCGCTCAAATGGCTGGCGTACGTCGCGAAGTCGGCGGACGTATAGGTCTTGGCCGCGTTCCAAGGCGTCGCGAACACGATCGCGCCATTGGCGATGGCCGCTTTGGCCGTGGCCACGTTGACGGAATCCGGGTTTCCGTCGGTGACTGGGATCCGCAGAATCGAAAAGCCGAGCTGCCCACTCGCATTCCCGAACGCGAGGGTTCGCTCGGCAGCGGTCAGATCTCCAGCCCAGGCCGCGTGGTTGATGCCGCCGAAGCCGTGGATGTACTGTTTCTGACTCGTCAGCGTGACGGTCGCATTTTGTGCCAACGCGTTTTGCGCGACGCACAGCGCCATGGCAAAGCCAAAAAAGGCCGGGCTGCTTCGGTAGGGATTTTTCACGAGACTGGCTCTCGGTTTCATTCCCGGGAACCCGAACTTTGATCACTCCGATCCCGTGGGACCCGCCAGGTTCTCGTGCACCCAGGCGCGTGCTAGAAATGGCAAGCCAAGAGCGCATGAAAAAAGTAGCGTCGGCGGACGGCACGAGCATCGCCTTCGAAAAAGTCGGCGACGGGGCGCCCGTGATTTTGGTGGGCGGCGCCTTCTGCGATCATCGCTCGCGCCCAGCGGGGCTACCGCTCGCCGACGCCCTGGCAGCGAAGTTCAGCGTTTACTCTTACGATCGCCGAGGGCGCGGCGAGAGCACCGATACGCCGCCCTACAGCGTCGCGCGGGAGGTGGAAGATCTTGGCGCGCTGCTCGCCGCCGTGGGCGGATCGGCGCACGTCTACGGGCACTCCTCGGGCGCGGTGCTCGCGTTCGAAGCGGCGCACGCCGGCCTGCCCATCCAAAAGCTCGCGCTGTACGAGCCGCCGCTCGTCCTAGAGGGGCGCGCGCCGGTGCCGAAGGATCTCGTGCAGCAACTGCGCGCGCTCAGCGCCGCCGGCAAGCGCGCCGAGACGGCCGAGCTTTTCCTCACGCGCGCCGTGGGCGTGCCGGCGGAAGTCGTGGCGCGCAGGAAAACCACGCCGGCTTGGCCGTTTCTCGAAGCACTCGCACACACCCTGAGCTACGACGCCACGCTCACCGCAGACGCGCCCGCGCTGCTCGCCCGCGCGGCGTCCGTCACCACCCCGACGCTGCTCCTCGACGGCGAACGCAGTGAGCCCTGGCTGCGCAGCGGCGTGGACAAGTTCGCGCGAGCACTCCCCAACGCGACTCACAGCACCCTCGCGGCTCAAACGCACGACGTCGATCCGCTCGCGCTGGGACCGGTGTTGCTCGCGTTTTTTGGGGCGTAGGAGGGGCGACAACCTAGTGAGCTGAGGGGACGTCGATCTTGGCCAAGGTTTTGAGGGAGGAAAAGATCGCACCAAGGGTCACGGCACAGTGGCTCGAAATGCCCCGAGGCGAACAAGAATCGCTCGTGATCACGTTTCGGCGCTTTCGCAACCCCTTCACAGTCGTCGCGTGCCTGCTCACCGCGTACATGTTTCTCCGCTTCTCACTTCGCGTCGACCACCCGGAGCGAGACGGAGTCGCCAGCTGGAGCGTCTCGCTAGCATTGTTCGCGCTCGGCATCGCGTTGGCTTGGGTCGGTGGCCTTGCGCTCCTAAACTCCACGCGTGTTGTCATGCGAGACCAGGCACTAATCATCATCCGCTCACCGATTCCGTGGCCTCCCAAGCGAGTCATACCGCTCACGAGCGTCGACATCGCTCGAGCTCTCACCTTCTCAGGGGAAGAGGGTCCCACCTTCGCGCTCGAGATCGTGACGGATCAAGCCGCCCACCGAGTCATCTCCGGACTCGAAGCGCACCACCTAGCTCAGCGCGCAGCGACCCTAATCAATTTGTGGATAGGTCAGGCGCGAGCGGGAACTGAGTCCCAGACTTCAGGAATTGCCTGAGTGGCAACGCCAGGCACGATCGTTGCTCATTGGGGGGCGTGGGCAGCCAAATCGGCAAAATCAGCCGGCGACGCCATGACCGTGTCTTAGGCAGCACGGTGTACGCGATCGCGTTCGTTGTGGCGCTCCACGTACGAGTGGCTTGCGCGCAAGCTCTAGCGCAAGCGGCGCGGGACCCGGAGTCCGTGCCGCCAGCACCACAGTCGTCTGCTGCGCCTGTCTCCGTTGAGACACAGCCCGCACGTACGCCGGCTCACGCGAGTCCGAGCGCGCCGGCACCCCTGATCGCACACGTCGAGCCACGTGCCTCGGAGGGCGAGTCGGATTGGTATGGAGAGCCGCCGCAAGCGGCGGCGCGCGCGTCTTCGCCCGTGCTCGACGTGCCCAGATCGATCGCCCGCCCGCTGCCGCGAGCGCGGTCGCAGCGCTTCGAGCGCGAGTGGTACGGCTGGCAGACCCTCGCGCTCGACAGCCTGTCGCTCTCGCTGTTGGTGGCAGGTCTGCGTAAGGACCACGAGGCGCTCCTTTGGGTTGGAGGAGCTAGCTACCTCTTCGGAGGCCCGCTCATTCACGCCGGGCATCACAACTGGACCGCAGGTGCAAGCCTGGTCACACGCGCGCTCTTGCCCCTCTTGGGCACCCTGATCGGCAGCGCGTACGACAACTGCGAGCCCGCACACGATTGCGTCCAGCTCGGCGAGCTCGCGGGCTTCGCAGGCGGAGCGTTGGCCGCGGTCGTGCTCGACGCGAGCGCGTTCTCCTGGACGCCGCGCCAGAAGCCGACCGAAAGCGAAAGCGCGCTGACATTGACCCTCGCGCCCACGCTCGGCGACAGTCGACGCGGGCTCAGCCTATTCGGAACGTTCTGAGCTCGGAGGCATCACGATGCGACGGCTTGTCTTGGGTCTTCTTTTCTCCGCACTGACTTTGGCTGCCAGCGCACGAGCGCGCGAAACGGCCGGCGACGACACGAGTAAGCCGAGTGAAATGCGGGCCAGCATGCCGAGGCCCAATAACCTCGGGCTGCGTGGCATGAGCTGGTCCAGCAGCTCTGCCGGCGCAGGCAGTCGCGCCGCCGGGCTCGGCATCGGTATCGACTACTCGTACCTCTTGAACCCGTACTTCGGATTGGGCGGGCAAATCTTGAGCTACTCCGATCTGCTTCGCCCCGAATATCACGCGCTCGATCTGAGCAGCGCGACGACCGCGCTCGCGTTCGCCGAGGGGCGCTACCCGTTGCTCAGCTTCTTGGCGCCCTACGCGCGCGGCGGTGCGGGGCTGTCGTCGCTCACCCTAGTCTCCGACATCCCGCCGGGACGCTCGGAATCGCGGGCCGCCCTGTCGCTCAGTACGGAACTAGGGCTCGAGCTGCATTACCGTGTCTCGCTGCGCTTGTTCGTCGAGGGCATATTTCACCCGGGGGTTTCCGAGGCTGCCGTGGTGCAGAGTTTTGGGGCAGAGCTCGGCGGGCGGTTTTAGGCGCGACGTGCAAATCCGCGATAGTCGTGCGACATTCGTCAGGAGCGTCCGTCGTTAGGGTAGTCGTCAAGCGACCAGGGACGAGCGAACTGTCGAGGGTCCGCCGCCAAAAGGAGATTCAATGTCGCAAACGGGGCGCATCTTGTGGTCTTTGGGCTGGCTGGGGCTGTCAATTGTCGTCGCGTGCGGAAATAGCGGGAGTGAGAGCGGCCCGAACGCGGCGATCGCTGGCGGTTCGGGAACTTCGGGCAGCGCGGGGGGTGGCAACGGAGGGCACGCGGGATCCACGGGAGGGCAAGCCGGAGCTGCAATGGGCGGCGGCGCTGGACAAGCGGGTGCGGGCGGCGGCGCAAGCAGCGGATCGGCCGGGCAAGCAGGCTCGGGTGGCGATGCCGGCAGTACGGGGGCGAGCGGCAGTACGGGGGCGAGCGGCAGTGCGGGGGCGAGCGGCAGTGCGGGAGCAAGTGGCAGCGCGGGAGCAAGTGGCAGCGCGGGCGCAGGCGCGGGGGTGAGTGGTAATGCGGGCGCAGTGGGCAGCGCGGGCTCTGCGGGGACGGCGGGCGCGCCGCCCGGCTGGACGCTTACCTGGTCCGATGAGTTCGACGGCGCGGACGGCTCTGCGGTGGACGCCTCCAAGTGGGTGCACGAGGTCGGCGGCAGCGGCTGGGGAAATCAGGAACTCGAGTACTACACAGACGCGACGCAGAACGCGGTCGTCCAGGGCGGCAACCTGGTGATCACCGCGACGCCCACGGGGGCGTCGACGTACACCTGCTCGTATCCAACGAACGGCCCTTGCCAGTACACGAGCGCGCGCCTGAAAACGCAAGGCAAGTTCTCACAGCAGTACGGTCGCTTCGAGGCGCGCATTCAAATCCCGGAAGGCCAGGGTCTGTGGCCTGCGTTTTGGATGCTGGGTGCCGACATCAACACCAACAATTGGCCGAAGTGCGGTGAGATCGACATCATGGAAAACATCGGCAAAGAGCCGGCCGTGAACCACGGCAGCCTGCACATGCCCGCCGCCGGCACCACGAACGATGCCCAGCTCACCGGCATGACCAGCTTGCCCGCCAACGCCAAACTCGGCGACGCGTTCCACACCTATGCCGTCGAGTGGAGCGCCACCGGGATCCAATTTTACCTGGATGATCAGCTGTACGAAACCCAGACCCCCGCCGACGCGACCGGCCGCGATTGGGAATTCGACAAGCCCTTCTTCATCCTGCTCAACGTGGCCGTCGGTGGCCAATTCCCCGGCGCGCCGAACGGCACCGCGACCTTCCCCCAGACCATGAAGGTCGACTGGGTGCGCGTTTACCAGCCGAGCTGACGGCGGCTTGAATACACCAGGCTGCGACGAGCCACGACGGCCTCACCGCCAGCGACTCGGGGCGCACGCGAGCGTCCTCGTGCTCCGAGAGTCGGTACCGCCTGCCCGCCGCGACGACTCCGATTTGAATGATCGCGGAGCCACGCTCGTATATGGTCAGGAGGTAGCTGCAGATGGGTGCTCGAGTTCTTGAGGTCTCGTTCGCTTTTTGGCTGATCGCGTGCGGCTCCTCGTCGAGTGGAGGCGGCGAGAACCCACCCGCGACGACCGCGGGCACAAGCGGTGGGGGCGCAGGCGGTGGTTCAGCGACCGGCGGCGGAGGCGAGCTGGCCGGGGCTTCGGGTAGTGCACCGTCTGGCGGCGGCTCGGGCGGCAACGCGCTCGGCGGTTCGGCCGGCTCGAGCGGTTCGAGCGGCTCGGCTGGCGCGAATGCGTGCGGCGCGGATCTCGCTGTCGACATCGCCAACTGTGGGACGTGCGGGCACGCCTGCGCGAGCGGCACGGCGTGCGCACAGGGTCAGTGTGTCGCTCCGATCTTGAAAGTCGTTTCAGCCATCGCGCGTGATGACCAATACCTGTACGCGATCGCATCGACGGGGTTCTTTCGAATGCCGTTGTCCGGCGGGACACCCGAGAGCCTCGTTGCGTCGCCACCGAGCGGCACCACGAGCTTTGGTTCCGTATTGGCCGTCGATGAAGCCAACGCCTACATTGCGATCCTCACGTCCGACAAACTGCCGCCGAACTTGTATTCTGCCCCGAAGACGGGCGGTTCGTTCGCGGCGCTCGCCACGGCCAAGATCGCTTCCGACATTCCGCACTTAACGGCAATGGCCGGCACGCTCTACTATTGGCAGGACGACCAGAACGCCTCTGATTGGGGAATTTATCGCGTACCGACTGCAGGCGGCGTTCCGGAGCTCTGGGAGCATGTCGCCGGCGTCACCGAGCTCGGGTCAGCTAGCGACACCGTCGTTTGGTCGATCTACTACGGGGGCCCCGTGACTGGGCTCGGCGTGTACACGAAGGCCAGTTCGAGCGCGGTCGACCTCAACTTCAACTTCAATCTGCTACCGGGAACCGCACTCACGAACGGTGCGCTCGCCGTGGACGCAAGTGCGGCCTATTGGTCAACCGTGTCCGGCACGGTCTCGACGAGCCCGCTGAACGGCGATCCTGCGAGCGCGATCGGCGCGGATGCCAGCGAGCCGTCGCTGCTGGCCGTCGACGACACCGACGTCTACTACGACACCTGTGCGAGTCAGGCCTGCTCGGTGAAGCGCCTGGCGAAAACGGGGGGCGCCGCCACGACGTTTGCCAATCTACCCGCGGCCACGCCGAAGCAGATCGTTGCGGGTGAGGGCGGAGTCTACGTGCTGGGTTTCTCGTCCGATCTCTATCGCTTGCCTTTGAACTAGGTCAAAAAAATATTTTGACCCGAATCCTTGCGGTCGTGAGTCGTACGCAGTGATGACCCCCATGCTTTGTCGGCGGCACTCAATCGGAATCGGGCTGCTTGTCTCGGTGCTGCTCGGGTGCAGTAGCTCATCCACGAGCGGCAACAACGCAGCCGCGAGCGGCGCTTCCGGCGTTGGCGGCAGCGCGAGCGCGGGAGCGAGTGGCAGCGCGGCCGACGCGGGCAAGAGTGGCAGCGGAGGGGTGAGTGGCAGCGCGGGGGTGAGCGGCAGCGCGGGAGTGAGTGGCGGCGCGGGGGTGAGCGGCGCGGGGAGCAGTGGCACGAGCGGCAGCGCTGGCGCGAGCGGCGCGGGAGCCGCGGGGGCGAGCGGCTCCGCCGGCAGCGCGGGGTCGGGAGGCGCGGTGAGTCGCCCCGCCTACAACACGGGCACGGGCTTCTTCACTCTCAACGGCAAGCTCTATGACGCAAACGGCGTGGAGTTTCACATGGTGGGAGTCGACACCGTGCACTACGACGAGAACTGGGCGTCGTGCACGACCAACTGCGGCATTCCCAACTCGCACGCCAACGTCAATCGCATGGGCGTTCCGCTGTGGTCCTCTATCTCGACCTCGACGCTCCAAAACCTGATGAATCGCATGATCGGCCAGCACGTCGTGCCCGTGGCGGGCGTTTGGTTCGTCGACGGCAGCTACGCGGACGCCAGCAACGTCACCTGCAAGGAGGACTCGGGCGCCGGCAGCGCGTTCGCCACGGCGGTCAGTCAATGGGTGACGCGCGAGCCCCTCTTCAAACCGTTCGAGAAGGACATGCTCCTCAATATTGCCAACGAGTGGGGCCCGAGCGACAGTACGGCCTGGCGAGACGCCTACGTCACGGCAGTCGCGACGCTGCGCCAGGCGGGCTACCTGTGCACACTCGTGATCGACGCGGGCGGTTGCGGGCAAGACGTCAATGACATCGTCAAATACGCGCAGGCCATCTACGACAGTGACCCTCAGCACAACATTCTATTCGACGAGCATGTCTACGGTCAGTGGGCAACTCAGGCCTCCGGTGAGGCGACCTGGCAAACGGATCTGCCGTCGGGCTTCGACCAAATGCAGTCCACGGGGCTGCCCATCCTGATCGGCGAGTTCGGCCCCGGGAAAAACATCGGACCGTCCCCGACGATGGTGACGCCCGCCACCGTCATCCAAGCCGCGAACGCGCACGGCTTCGGCTGGCTCGCCTGGGCGTGGGACGACGGCTACGGCAGCGGCGATACCGGCTTCGTGCTCTCGAACCAGGGCGCCTTCTCCTTGACGACCGGAGCACCGAGCAACGGCGCGTATCCGAACAACACGGATCTCAGCGCGTACGGCAACGAGGTCGTGCTCAATCCCACTTTTGGCACGTTCGTCAGCGCGCAGGCTGCAAGCATCTTTTGACGTGAGTTGCCGGCGAGCGTTGGCCGTGCTCGCCGTGCGTGGTGGACGGCAGCTCCGGCGACGGACGCCGGGGCAGAACTACGGTGCGAGTAGCTCGCGCACGCGAGCCGCGTGCGGACTCTCCGGATAGCGACGTAGAAACTCCTCGGCGCGCTGAACGGCCAGCACCTTCTGACCGCTCTGCGAAAGAAGCTCTATATTGAGCGCCTCGCGCTCTTGCGATAGCGTCGCTTCCGGAAATTCACGTTCCGCGGTAGCGAGCATGTTGGCCGCGCTCGCCAAGTGACCCGCGCGGAGTTGCTCGCGTGCCGCGCGCAGCAGCGCCGCTTCCGCCTTGAGGCGACTCGAGCGCATCACAGCGCTTTGCGCGGCCGGTGCGCTTGTCCCGGGCCCAGGCTCCAGCTCCGGAAATGTCGCCACGGATGCAGCTCCTTGCGGCGGCGACAACTCGAGCACGGGCACGCCCGGCACCGGAGCACGCGTCGCCGAGCCAACCAACCGCGGCGCGGACGAGTCCGACCCTGGCACGCTCGAATTCACCCGCTGAGCGAGCTCGTCTAAATCGTGGGCAGCTGTGGCGCTGCCTTGCGCCTGGAGAACGCTCGCGACTGGGGCGCTCGGCGCCGCGACCACCGCCGGCCTGCTCTTCTTCGTGAGCTGCGAGACACCCATCGCGGCCGCGCCCACGACGGCTCCAAGCAAGAGGCCCTTGAGCACGGCCACGGCGACCAAACTGGCGCTACTACCGGTCGCACTTGCCACGACCGCCGGAGGCGCCGGCAACGGAGCGCCATCGGGAACGCCCGGACCCGCTGGGCTCGGCAACGCGGCGAGCAGACCCGCCCACACTTGCTCGCGCGCCGACGCGGGCGGCGCACCAGATAGTCCACTTTGCAACACGGAGCGCTCGAGCTCGCAGAGCTCGGGATCCTCCAACCAGCGCTTGGGCGATGTCATGAGATACCTTTCAACAACAGGCCTGCGAACGCTTGGCCACTGCGCGCGCGATCGAGCACGCGCCGAAATATCTCGCGGGCGAGCCGTAGCCGCGAATACACCGTCGCTTCGGGAACATCGAGTAAACTCGCGATCTCCGCGCCGGTTGCGCCTTCGAGCTCGAACAGCGCAAACACTGCCCGCTGCTCGAGAGACATCGCGTCGAGCGCGGCCGCGAGCAGAGCCCGTTGATCCGTGAGCTCGACACGTCGCGCATCGCCGTCGTGAGCTTGCGCGCGCTCGAGCGTTTCCGCGCTGAGCACTTCATTTCGCGCGCTCGCGCGGCGCCTGCGATCGCTCGCCACGCGCAGGCACGTGCCATAGAGCCAAGTCGTCAAGCGGGCGGCTGCGGCGAGTTCGCTGAGCTTTTTGTGGAGCACCAGGAAGACGTCCTGACACGCGTCCGGTAAATCTCGGTCGGGCACGCCGAGGTGACGGAGCGAACGCCACACGAACGCAAAGTGCTCGCGATACGCTTGCTCGAAGTTCATAGCTCGACCGCCAGACCGAGCGCGAGTTCCACGCCGAACGACGGCGTGCGAAACGGGTCCCTCCGATCGCCGTTCGTTTGCAGGACGGAGAAGCCTCGTCTGATCAGTGGCGCGAGCCCGATGCTTCTCACGAACCAAGACAAGCGACCCGCGAGCGGACCGAACGCCTCGGGACCCGCGCCGAGCGCAAGCCAGGGCCAGCGCTCTGTCCTGCGATCTTGATAGCCTCCTTGGCCCGACCCACCCAGCGAGCCGAGCATCGGCTGGAGACAGAGCGCGAGCGACGCGCTCTCGCGCCCGCCGAGCACCGATGCGCACAAAAAGACGTACCCGTAGGCCAAGCTGAGGCCGACGCTGCCGCTCCCGGACTCGACTTGATCCGAAGAGAGCAGCGCGCCACCCGCCTCCAGGGTGAGCATCGGAGCGGCCCGCGCGCGCAGCGCAAGAGCGCCGAAGGGCACGGGATGTTCGAGCAACCTGAGCGCTCCGCCCCCTCCGGCAACGAGGTACAGCTCGCGGGGCGCGTGATCGGGCTCGCGCGCCGCCCGCGCGATCGGCCGCCGCGCGATCACTTCCGGCTGTATGGCGGCGACGCGCTCGTCGGGGTCGATCAACATCGCCAGCAAGATCGCCAACGCATCCCCGAGACTCGAGCAGCCCGGACCGATGTCGGTGAGCGCGCGTCGCCCTTGACGCCTGCCGCGCGCGACAATCTCGGCGTGGTAGCTGCCGAGCGTTCGGGTCATTTCGACTTGGATCCACGTGTCCTGCAGATTCTGCGCGCGTGTATCGACTTCGCTCGTTGGCGCCAGAGCGCGCAGCTGCATGGCCACTGCGTTCGCATCGGGGCAATCCTCCGTGCCCTCCTGACGCGTGACGACGAGCAGCGCGCGTGGCGGTGCCGTCTGCGCGCGACTGCTCGTCGTCGTCAAGAGCGTGGCGACCAGCAAAGCTGCTCGAACCAGCGTGCGTTCAGTATGGGCGAGGATCACCGCAATTGTTGCTCGACGAGTCGCATTGCTCGGTCGAAACGGGTGGGACATATTCGCTGCCGTTCGGGATGCAGTACGAACCCGCATTCGCCGTGTCGTTCGGCACGACGGAATCGATCAAATGCGTGCATTGCATACCTTGCGGACAACTGCAGAATGGCCCGGGGCCCGGTCCATCGCAGCGGCAACTGCAGATCGATGTTTGGTCTGCGGGTCGGGAGACGAGCTGAGGCAAGACCGGCACCGTGATCGCACTATCGGAGCCGGGCACGTAACAACCGGTCCCACCTGTCAACTCTCCATACGGGCAGCTCGCGCGCCCTTGGAAATGGTTGACCAGGCAAGTGCCGGAGGCGCAGAGCGGAGACGAGCCATCGACGTTGACGTCCCTCACATCAAACCCGGAAAACGCCGGCTCGTACTCATCGGCGGCCAGACATGATTTGCCCAAAGCAGCCTTGACGTTCCCCGCCCCACCTGCGCCTGCGGTCATCGCCCCACCTGCGCCCGCGAGCCCGCTCCCTGCGGTCCCGATGTCTCTAGCCCCTACCGCCCCGCCCACATCCGTACCCACCGGCGCATATTCGTAGTTACACGCCGTAGCTCCAGCGACCATCCATACAAGCACTGCAATCGTCGATGTTCTCATGATTCCTCCCGGTGAATCGTGGTTCATCCGGGTGAATGGGGGCTACCCCCCAGTTTCATCACTCGAAAATTTGGTTTGTGCGATGATCTTCGCGAGCCCCGAGGTATTGCACAAAAGCGGCGCAATGCTGGCCCGCTACGCCGGAATCTAGGCTCGGTTGTGCGCTCCGCGCGCGCTTGTTAGGCATGACGCGTGCTGATCGAGTGGCTCGCGCGCGCGTTCGTTTTCGCGGTGGGCGCCGTCCTCGCGGGGTTCGGGCTCATTTGCTTGCGGGCAGCGGCTCAACCGACCGCGAACTATCTCCGCGCGCTCGGCAGCACGCGTTGGTCCGCTGCCAGCGGTCGCATCACGCGCTCGGTCGTCGCCATCGTCCACTACCGCGGCGGACACTCGTATAGCCCGCGGCTCTCGTACGTCTTTCAGGTAGACGGGCAAAGCTACCGCGGGACGCGCGAGTCGTTCGGCTCCGGTGAGTACGACACGCGCGCGGAAGCCGAAGCGGTCGTGCAACGGCTGGCCAAAGACACTTCCGTTACGGTTCTCTTCGACCCCAGCGACCCGCATGACTCGGTGCTCGATGATCGTCGACCGCCGCTGTTCCGCTTCTTTCAGCTACCTCTGTGCATCGGGACCAGCCTGTTCCTCGGCGGCGGCGTGGCCATCATCCGAGGCAACCTCGTCGACACGGCGCCGTTTCCGCGCGACGGCCTGCCGCCACTCGCGCATCAGATCGCCGGCTTGTTGCTCGCGCTCGGCGGCCTCTCCGCGTTCGTGGCGACGATCCGAGTGTTCCTGGAGCGACACCGACGACGCCTAGCTCGCCAAATCGAAGCGGCACCGCTCACGCCGATCGCTTCCGCGCGCGAGGGACAAACGCTGTGCGTCTACGGCCGCGCGGAGCGAACGGGCAAGGAAATCAGCGACTCACCATTCAGCACTCAGCCGCTCGTGTATGAAAAAATACGCGTCTTTTCCAACGGAAAAATGGAGATCCTGACGCACACGTCCGATCCGGCCGTGCGCGTTCGCGATGACACGGGCACGCTCTTGGTGCTCACGGCGGACGCAACGGACGAGGTCTTGCCCAAAACGCTAAGCAACGACGAGAAAGTAACGGATTGGGTGGATCAAAGCCTGACCGAGATCCCGCCCGATTTCTCGGTGGAATACCGCTCGATCGCCGAGGGTAGTCCGCTGCTCGCCGTCGGCGTCGTGCAGCGGGACCACCAGAGTCGAGAGCTCGTGCTCCGCAAACGCTCGCTCCTGTTCTCCGACCAGCCGCGAGACGAGCTTCTGAAACGGCTCAAGCACGGCATGCTCGTCACTCGGCTGCTCGCAGGCGTTGCCGTCGCGGCACTGCTCGCCGGGTGTTGGCTGCTGCGGTAGCGCTCACGAGTTAACGCGGACACCGGCACGTCCGAGGCACGGCTAGGGTCGTGACAGCGCGCAACGGCCGAGCGAGCAGTCCTGCCCCTGCGTGCAGGGTTGACCGCAGGCTCCGCAGTTGCCGTTGTCGGCCATGAGATCGGCACAGCACGCGCTGGCGCTGCTCTGGTTCTGGTCGAGCACGATCGAGTTCGTGTAGGCAAATGAGCAGCACCCGCAGCAGCACGACGTGGGCTTCAGCACCATGATGTCGAGCGTCTTCGGCGCGGCACCCAGAGCGGAGATCGTGATCACGTGCTCACCGTTCGAGACGGCGACGCTCGAGTGGCAGACCCACTGGCACGCCACGGCGCCGGTCGGCCAACAATCGAATTCGACGCCTGGCGAGGTCACGCTCACGTTCTCCAGGTTGCTCGCTTGCTCCCCGGGATAAATATTCAGCAAGATGTCGGCGGGACATACGAAATCGCACCCCGTACAGGTGCTCGCATCTGGAGCGAGCTCAACCGCACCACCGGTGCCGGACAGCCGCTCGCCGCTCGCCACTCCACCGCAGGCGAGCGCGACGGAGCAGAGAACGACGGATGTGATGACGCTAAATGGCGACGACAAGCACATGGCTGACGCCTCGCTGGGAGCGTTGGAGAAAACGCGGCTAGAGCTCCGACACGCGCTTCATGAGCACGCCGCACAATTTCGATTGCGGACTGCGCTCTCGCTCGATCGCGAGGCCGGCCCTGAACGTCGTGCTCGCGTCGGCCTCGTTGCCGAGGACGAGTTGGCACATGCCGAGCACTTCGTGATCGGCGGGTTCGCCATGCGCGGACACCAGCGCCGAGACGGGGCCCGACGCCGCGCGGTGCGCCTCGACCATGGCCGCGGTCGGCGGCTTGGGCGCGCCCTTCAGCATCACCATCAGCCGCAGCGCTTGGCGCTGATCTTCGCTGCGATAACCGAGGAAATCCGCGCTCGCGAATAGATCGCGATAGCCGTTGTAAGCACCGTCGAGATCGCCGTCCTTGGCACGACCGACGATTTCTTTGATTGCCTGCACGAGTGCTTCGTTTGCCACGCGAGCAGCATAACACCCTGCGAAGCGCCGAGGTGACCTCTTTATTGGCTCACGGAGTCGTGACGGTCACGTCGTCGAACTCCGCGATCGTACCGGCGCCAAAGGTGACGACGCCCGCGCTGCCCGCCGCGAGCCCACCGGTCACCACGCAGTCGTGTCGCGCCTGTCCGTCGATGAAGCTCGTGATGTGTACGCTGCTCGCCGCGCCACTAACCGACAACTTGAGCGTATAGAAGGTGCCGGTCGTCACGGCCTGGTTCAAATCCGTACACGCGGTGATCGCGGTCGAGCCCAGCATCACGCGCATCTTGCTGCTCGCCTCCAGCACGAGCGTGTAATAGTTTTGGCCGCCGCCGAAGCGCGCGATGATGCCCGCGCGATATGAACCCGTGGTGCCGCCAAAGGTGGTGATCTTCACGCGCGCTTGCACGGTTTGGTCGGTCCACGCGCTCGAGCCGGCGGTCGCAAGGAAGCTGCCGTTGCCACCCTGGAACACCAGGCTGCCGTCCGCCTTGATCGCCCACGTCCCGCCGGACTGCGTCCAGCCCGTCGAGTTGTTGTCCTCGAAGTCGTCGCAAAACGCAAAGCCCGTCATGCTGCAGACCGTCGTTGGCGGCGCACACTTGTTCGCCGTGCACACGCCGCTCAGGCAATCAGCCGGAACGGTGCACTTCTGGCTCACGAGACAGCGCGTGCACAGCGTCGCGCCGCCGCAGTCGACGTCCGACTCCCCACCATTTTGGGTGCCGTCGCCACAAGCGGACGTCTGACACTTGCCGCCTGTGCACACGCCGCTCGCGCAATCGTTGGCCACCACGCACTTTTGGGTGTCCGCGCAGCGGGCGCAGGTCGTCGTGCCGCCGCAATCGACGTCCGACTCGCCGCCGTTCTGCACCGTGTCGCTGCAGGACGGCACTTGGCATTTGCCCGCACCGCACACGCCGCTAAAGCAATCGCTGGCCGCCCCGCAGGCGCGACCGTTGTCGCACTTGCTGCAGCCGTTGCCGCCGCAGTCAGCGTCCGACTCGGTGCCGTTTTTGACGCCGTCGCTACAGGTAGGCACTTGGCAGACCGTCGAAAAGCAAACGCCGCTCGCGCAGTCCGCCGACACGCCGCAATGGTCGCCGGCCGGGCACTTGCCGCAGGTCCCGCCGCAATCCGTATCGGTCTCCGTCTGATTTTGAACCTTGTCCGAGCAGGTGGCCGCTTGGCAGAGCGCGCTCGTGCAGACGTGGCTCGCGCAATCGTTGGTCGCTCCGCACTTCTTGCCGGTCGCGCAGGGGGCACACGGCCCGCCGCAATCCGTGTCCGACTCGGCCCCGTTGCGCACCAGATCCGTGCAAGTTCGCGCCTGGCAAACGTTCGTCTTGCAGACGCCGTTCACGCAATCGGCGGCCAGCGCACAGCCCAGGCCGTCAGCGCACGGCGCGCACTGGGTCCCGCCGCAATCGACGGCCGTCTCCTTGCCGTTCTTGACGCCGTCGCCGCAGCCCGCACCCTGGCAAAAGCCCGAGGTACACACACCGTTCACGCAATCGGCGCCGGCCTTGCAAGCAGCGCCGACCGCACAAGCCGGGCAGGTTCCGCCACCGCAGTCCTTGTCGGTCTCCGCGCCGTTCGGCTGTCCGTCGCTGCAGGTGGGCGCCTGGCAAGTGCCGCCCGAGCACACCGCACTCACGCAATCGTTGCCGCCCGTGCATGCCGCGCCGGACTGACACTTGGCGCAGGTCATGCCGCCGCAGTCCGTGCCTGATTCGTCTTGGTTCTTGACGCCGTCGCTACAGCTCGCCGCGACGCACGCGCTCGCGACGCAATTGGCGCTGTCGCAATCGGCGCTGACTTTGCAGCCTTGTCCCGTATTGCATGCAGGACAGCTCGGTCCTCCACAGTCGAGGCCCGTCTCGTCTCCGTTCTGCACGCCGTCAGGACAGGCCGGATCCGCGCAGGTCCCGCTTTGACACACGCCGCTTTGACAGTCCGTACCTGCCATGCACGATGACCCGCTCACGCACGGCGCGCACACGCTGCCGCCGCAGTCGACGTCCGTTTCGTCGCCGTTCTTTTGCGAATCCGTGCACTCGACGGTTTGACACGTGCCGTTCTTGCAGACCTGACTGGCGCAGTCCGCGCCGATCAGGCACGCGCCGTTCGGCGGACACGCCGGGCAACTGCCGCCGCAATCGACATCCGTTTCGTCGCCGTTCTTGGCTTGATCGGTACAGCTCGGCGCCTGGCAGGTGCGAGCCGCGGGCGCGCCGCCACAAACGCCGTCGAGGCAATCGCTGCTGCTCTGGCATAGCTTGCCACTCGCGCACGCTTTGCATTCGTTGCCGCCGCAGTCGAGATCGGTCTCGGCGCCATTCTTGATGCCGTCGGCGCAACCAACGGCCTGGCACACACCGGCCGTACATACGCCGCCCTGGCAATCTGCGCCGAGCTTGCAAGCCTTACCCGTTTGGCACGGCGCGCATTGCCCTCCGCAATCGACGTCCGCTTCATTGCCGTTCTGAACCGTGTCCGAGCAGCTCGCCGCGCGGCACGTGCCGTTCAAACACACGCCGTCGACGCAGTCCTTGCGCGAGTCGCAGCCCTGATTGGCAGCGCAGGCGGGACAGACCGTGCCCCCGCAGTCGATGTCGGTCTCGGCGCCATTTCTCTGTTGATCCGTGCACGAACTCGGAGCCCCCGCGTCGTCGGTTACCGGCGCGACCTTGAAGTTCTCGCCGCGACACGCGACGAACACGAGAAGCGCGCCGAGTGTGTGGAGAGAACGATGCAGAGTTCGCTCAAGCACAAACATGGATAAGGGAATAAGTGTACCCAATCTTCAGCACACTTTCGAACTTCTTCGCCGCCGTTCGCTGCGTCACACTCGCGCACTCGCTGCGGGCTCACGCGAATATCGAGTCACGATGTGTTCGGAGGTAAGGAAATGGCGGACGGCATTCATGTGCGCAATCGAAGCCTGAATGCGGCGCTTTGCGTCAGTGTAGACAGCGGACGCGCAGATCGACGTAGCGCAGCGCGACACGCGACGCGCGGGCGATAACGAGAGCCAAGCGCGCGAACGCTGGCGCTAAGCAACAGCCTGGCGGATCGATCGATCGGCGGGCCTCGATCATGAGCCACGTCCGGACTCGAGAGCGTGAGCCGCGCGCGCTCAGCGCGGCCGCTGAAGTCGGGCCCCTACCGACGAGACCGAGTCGCTCGGTGCCGCGGACCTCCCTCGCGCCGACCTCGTCGACCCATCGAACCCGACCGCGGAGCGAGGCTCGTCTAGTGACATCGCAATTCGTGGGTACGCCACGGCTCTCTCGCTCATCGGCCGTTGCGGCGATTGCGCGCAGGATCGTGCGGGTTGCGCTCGGTTCTCGTATTAGAAACGGTCGGGCGTTGCGCAATGCAGCGGTTCCGCGCGCCGCATTGCCGAAAAAGCGACGACCGACACGGACTCTCGCTTGACGCTCTCCCGCGGCTCTGCGCATTCTCACCCGCGCTTTCCGGGGAGTTCCGGACGAAGCTTCGCACCATCAGGAGGTCGCCGTGAAATTGTCGATTGCTACCAAGTACTCAAGCGTTGCGTTTGCTCTTCTGATCGGCAGCGAGCTCGTTGGCTGCGGCAGTGACAGCTCGACTCCGATCGGTCCCGGCGGTGGAGCCGGCGGCACGCAAGCAGGTACCTCTGGCGTCGGCGGCGGCAAGAGTGGCAGCGGCGGAACCGGCACGAGCGGCAGCGGAACCGGCGGGAGCACGAGCGGCAGCGCGGGTGTCGGCGGAGTCGCCGGCGCGAGCGGTAGTGGAACCAGTGGCAGTGCCGGCGACAGCGGGTCGAGCGGCAGTGCTGGGGACAGTGGAGCGAGCGGTGCAGGCGGAGCGAGCGGCGACGCGGGCATGAGCGGTGGCGGTGCCGGCGGCAGCGCGGGCGACAACAGTGCAGGAACGAGCGGTAGTGCGGGCACGGCGGGCACGGCGGGCAGCGCGGGCATAGGCGGCACTGCGGGCACTGCAGGTAGCGCGGGCGCGGGCGGCAGCAGCGCAGGCGCAGGCGGCGCTGCGGGCGCAAGCGGTAGCGCCGGTGACAGCAGCGCGGGTACGAGCGGCAGTGCGGGCACCAGCGGCAGCGGCGCGGGCGGCAGCGCGGGTGCAAGCGGTAGCGCCGGTGACAGCAGCGCGGGTACGAGCGGCAGCGGCGCGGGCGGCAGCGCGGGCGCAAGCGGCGCAGGTGCGGGCGGGACAAGCGGCAGCGCAGGCGCCAGCGGGGCAGGCGCAGGCGGCACCAGCGGCAGCGCCGGCTCGGGCGGCAGCGGCGGAACGACAAGTCTAGTGGGTTCGGCAGCGCTCACGGTTCCATTCGTCACCGCGGCGGCCACGACGTCGACGAGCTTCCAAATCGGATTCGGCCGCGACGTCGATATGAGTGCGGCGGGAGAAACCGCAACGTTCAAGCTCTGCGCCGAGTCCGTGAGCCCGGGCGCAACCATCTCGTTTGCATTGCAGAATGGCAGCGCAACCAGCTTCAGCGGCAACTTCACCGGGACCACGGCGCTCTCCACGATCTCGGCCTGCCCGACCATGCAGAGCTTCCCCGTCACCGTCGCCGGCGAACAACTCGTGACGAACGCGGTGCAGTCAGTCACGATCACCATCGGCGCGCCGACGGTCGCCGCGGCCAGCACGACCGTCGTCTACCTCGATTCGATCAAGTTTACCGACAACGCGGCTGGACCCTTTGACTTTGCGTTCAATAGCCACCCCTTACAGGTCAATACGTTCACCGGACTGGTCGCGGGCTCGACGGTCGGCTTCATCGGCAGCGGGGGCGACAACACCGTGGGTGCCCCCGGCGTGGCCAGCATTGCCCTGCCCTTCACCGCCACGGGCCAGGGACAATTGTTCAATTACCAGCTAGGCGGCGACGTCGACGTCAGCACGTTGCCGGCACTCACCGTCACGTACAACATGTGCGTCGCGGCATCGACCGCCAGCCCGGCGAGCTACCAGTATCAGCCCTACGTGACCAACAACAATGGAAACGGTCACTACGGCGGCTTCAGCCTGCTCTCCACGCTGTCGACCTGCCCGACCATGACGGCAGTCCCCTTCGCGCTCACGGGTGGCAACTTGGATTTGACCACGGTGCACAACATCGGCTTCCAGGTGCAATCGACCGGAACGGGGCCGTTCGACACGGCCACGTTCGAGGTCGACTCCATCACGGTCACACCCGGCAATCCGATTGGCCCCTTCGATTTCGCTTTCAACACGGACATGCTGTTCCTGAACGGCACGTCCGTGCCGGGCACGACTGTCTCGTTCCTGCCCGCACCCTAAGGGCAACCGCGAAGACCGCGCGCGCGAGCGATTCGAGCTCGCGCGCCGAATGCGCGTCTAGTGACTTGCCGCGACTCCAGCCCCCGCCGGCAGCACGCGCTCCGGCAAAGTCACGCTCACGCTCTGGCCCGGATCGCGCGCCGAGCTCGCAAGGGTGACTCGATATTCACCCGGCGCGATGCGGAAGGCGTGCCGCTCGGTGTCGTACGTCGCGAGTAGCCTCGGCTCGACCGTGACGGTGACGGCTTGGCTCGCGCCCGCCGCGACGTCGACCTTCGCGAACGCTCCGAGGCGCTTGGGCGCTTCCCAGCCGCCCGCGACGGGCGAGACGTAGACTTGCGCGACGGCCTTGCCGGCGCGCGGGCCCGTATTTCGCACGTTGAATGTGAGCTGGAGCTCGCCACTGTCCACGTGAGCTTTAGGGCCCTCGAGCGCAAAGCTCGTGTAGCTCAAGCCATAGCCGAAGGGAAAGAGCGGCTCGAGGCCGCGCTTGTCGTAGAAGCGATAGCCCACGGCTGCGCCTTCGTCGTAGCGCACGTCGAATTGCTGCTCTTTGGGCAAGCCCGTGCCGGCGATCGCCGCGCGCGGCAGCTGCGTGAGCTCGCGCGGGAAGGTGGCGGGCAAATGTCCGGACGGACTCACGGCGCCGCTCAAGATGCGCGCAATCGCCGGGCCGCCCGCGCTGCCCGGATACCAAGCTTCGACGACGCCGGCGACGCGCGCGAGCCACGGCATGAGCACCGGACCGCCCGTCTCCAGCACGACGACCGTGCGCTTGTTGGCGCGCGCCACGGCCTCTACCAGTCGATCCTGATCGTCGGGCAGCGTGAGCGGGAAATCCATGGACTCCGCCGTCCACTGCGTGACGAACACGAGCGCGACGTCCACCTTGGACGCTGCCAGCGCGGCTGCGGACGGATCGGCGCCGTCCTGATAGCTGATGGCACAATGAGGCAACACGTTGCGCAGCGAAAGGAGCGGCGATGAGCGCGCGTAGACCTGCGGCCCGGGCCAAAACCTGGGACCGAGCCCGCGTACGGCGTTGCCGCCCGGCGCGTACACTTGGGCCGAGCCACCGCCCGTGAGCACGCCGGCGTCTGCGTGCCCGCCGATTACGGCAATGCTCTTCAGGGTCGCTGCCAGCGGCAATACGCCGTCATTCTTGAGGAGCACGATGCCCTCTTCAGCGTCGCTCTGGGCTACCTGGGCGTGCGCGCTGAAATCGATCGGTCCCGTTTGCACCGGATGATCGATGGCGCCCTTGGCGATCAGGCTGCGCGCGATGCGGCGCACCATGTCGTCGAGCCGCGCCTGCGGCACGTCGCCGCGCGCGATGGCTGCGCCGAGTTTGTCGAGCCATTGGTAGCGGCCGAGCCTAGAAACGCCGGTTTCTTGATCGAGGCCGCTCTTGGCGTTCAGCACGGTGTCGTGCTGCCCGCCCCAGTCGCTCAGCACATAGCCTTTGAAGCCCCAATCGCGCTTGAGCACCTGATTCAGCAGCCAATCGTTTTGGCATGCGTACACGCCATTGACGAGGTTGTAGCTGCACATGACGGCTCCCGGGTCGCCCTGCTCGATCGCAATTTGGAAGGCCAACAGATCCGAGACGCGCGCGGCGGCTTCGTCGATCAAGACATTGACCGAGCCGCGACCCGTCTCCTGATCGTTGAACGCGTAGTGCTTGAGCGTGGCCACGATCTGGTTCGATTGAATGCCGCGCACGAGGCTGCCGACCATCATGCCCGCGAGCAGTGGATCCTCACCGCCGTACTCGAAGTTACGACCATTGCCGGGCTCACGCAGCAGGTTCACGCCACCCGCGAGCATCACGTTGCAACCCGTGGCGCGAGCCTCATTGCCGATCATCGCGCCGCCGCGTTCGGCGAGCGCGGGGTTGAAAGTCGACGCCGTGAGGATCCCGGACGGCAAGACCGTGCGCTCGAGCTCGCGCGGCGCTTCACCCTGAGTCGCCACGCCGCTACCCGCGTCCATTTGCCACTCCGGCGTGAACGCGAGCCGCGGTACCCCGCGCACGAGGCCGGCGGACTGCGGCCGCGCCTCGGGAAACCGATACTGATTCCACTCCTTCTGAACCCCAAAATAGCCCGTGACGAGCGTGAGTTTCTCATCCTGCGTCATGGCTCGCACGAGAAGATCCGCGCGCGCGTCCGGCGAGAGGCTCTGGTCCATCCACGCGAGATTCGCGGGAGCAGCGACCGCCAGGGTCGGGTTGGGGGGCGCTGTCTGCGCCGGAGCGCGCGGCCTACAGGCATAAACCTGCGACAACGAGCCGAGCACGGCTAGCGACAGGACCACGTGTTTGCGAACGAACGGAGAGCTTTGGGGCATTGAGCGCGCGCAACATACAACATCGCGGGCTCTTGACGCCGCCCGATTGCCGTGAGCCTGTGCGCGGTGGCGCGTTCCGCGCCCTGAAAAAAGCGCGCGTGTCCGTTCATCTTCCTTACTTCGACGTGTTGCTCGAGCGGCTCGAGCAGAGTCATCCCGCCTTGACGACCGCGTTCGGCCGGCACGTGCACTGGGGTTACTGGGACCGAGCAGACCAGGCCGACGGCTCGATGACGGACTTTGCGCAAGCTGCGGAGCGGATGACGCGCAAGGTATGCACCGCCGCGGGCGCGTCGAACGGCGAGCGGATCCTCGACGTCGGCTGCGGTTGGGGCGGGACGATGGCCAGCCTCAACGAGCAACTTTGCGGCGTCGCATTGACGGGGCTCAACATCGACGCGAGACAACTCGAGCGCGCCGAGCGCCTCGTGCGCGCGCGAGCGAGCAACGTGGTTCGATTTCAAGAGGGCGACGCGTGCGCGATGCCCTTCGCCGACGGCTCGTTCGATCTGGTGATCGCGCTCGAGTGCGCTTTTCATTTCCCGAGCCGCCCGCGCTTTCTCGCCGAGGCGCACCGCGTGCTTTGCAACGGCGGTCGCCTGGTGATCGCGGATTTTCTACCTTCGCGGGTCTTGCGCCCGCTGCTCGGGGCTCAAGAGCTCGTGCTCGGCAGGTACATGCAACACGTGCTGGGCCCCGCGGACGCCAGCTACACGTCACAACGTTACAAAGACGCCGCGCGCTCCGCGGGCCTGCTTTTCTCGGACGAGACGGACATCACGGCGCGCACCCTGCCCACCTACCCCGTGCTCCGTACGGTCGCGGGGGAGATGGGCATGTACGACGCGACGGCCCGTTTCGGCGTCAAAGCGCTGGAGCTTGCCAGCCGTGCGAGACTCCTTCGTTACGCGATTCTCACGTTCCAGCGCGATGATCAGACGGTACCCAGAGCGATCTCGAGCGCGCCAGGCGGCACGGCGCGTCGCCCCCGGGCACACTCGGAAAGCCCGCTTCCTCGCGCGGAAGCCAGCTAGCGTAGCAAACGAAAGATCACAAGGGCGTGAGGCCGCCCGAGCTCAGCGTGCAACCGTACACACTGCTGCATGCGATCGACGTCAACTGCGCACAGGGCGTCGGCGTGCCGCTGCAGCTCGAGTTGCCGAGGTTCCATTCGCAATCGAGATCGGCGTAGCAGGACGTTTCATCGACATGAAGCGTCGCGCAGTTCGTCGGTGTGCCCGTGCACTCGAGCCCGTCCCAGCTACAACCCAAATGCTGAGCGCAGGAAGTGGGGTCAGGTGAGTACAGACAGCCGCTCGGGTAGTTTGCACAGGTGGCACCACCCCCGGTCTGATTGCAACCGGGCTGCGCGCACAGCGTGCTGCATGGATAGAGCGGCGAGCCCGAGCACGCCTGCGCGATTGAGAACTCGACGAGCGGTGGCGTTGACGTCTGGACCTTGCAGCAGATTTCGCCGCTGCAATCGTTGCTGGTCTCGCAGGTCTGGGTGCAGGTGGTCGCGCAAATGCCGTTGCAACACAGCTGACCCGTGCAATCGATCGAGGTTGTGCAGGCTTTCGGACAGCTGCCCGAGGTCGCGCTGAGACACAGCCCTTGCACCTTGAGGCGCGGCTCGAGCCGGCGCACCGTCAGGCAGCAGGCTTCGCCACGGGTCGGGTCGCATTCAGCATCCGCCGCGCAAGACTTTGGGCATGTGGACGGCGGCATGCACACGTTTTGCGTATAGATCTGGCAGCACACATCGCCCGCGACGGAGCAGTTGGTATCGGTCTGACAAGTTTGGAACGCGCTCGCGGGCGTAGTGCAAACTTTCGGCGCGCCGACGGTGGTTTGCAGGCAGGCCTGGCCGAGCGATGTCGGGCAGTCGGCGTCGGACGTGCAGAATACGGGGCAGGCACTCGCCAGCGTGCAGACGCCGCCAGTCGGGAAGTTACAGCACTTCTCGCCGTTCTGAGTAGCGCAAGCGTCGTCCGTGGCGCAGCTCTTCGGGCACGTGGGAGCGCAGACGCCCAGGGTGGTCGCCTGGCCACTACTCCCTCCGCTGCCGCTCGCACCACCGCTGCTGACGCTGCCGCTCGCGCCACCGCTGCTGACGCTGCCGCTCCCGCCGCCATTGCTCAGGTTGCCTCCGCCACTCGCACTACCCGCGAAGCTGCCGCCCGCGCCGTCCGGTGCCGCGCGACTGCTACCCGCGCAAGCGCTGAGCCCGCTGAGCGCCAGCGGCAGCCAAGCGAGCCGCAACGCCAAGGGGCCGCGAATCTTCAAACCGATCGATTGCTCTTCGCGAATCCTAACCCGCATTCCACCCTCCTATCGGACATCGCAGCACTCCTCGCCGGCACTGTCTCACCACCTGCGCGCTCTGGCGCGCCAACACTCGAATGGAACTAGCAAGCCGGTCAGCGTAGTCAAGCGAGTCAGCGTTTCACGCCGCGCGCTGGGCCAACGAGCTGAAACGCGTTGCCCTCGGGATCCCGGCCGTCCAAGTGGTCGACGTCGGCGTAGGTCTTGATGTCGCCGAGCCTGGCGCCGCGACCTTTGAGCGCAGCGCGCGCCTTGGAGACGTCGTCCACTCCGAACACGAGCTTGTTGCGGTTGCCGCTCGGACTGCCAGGCTTGGGGAACTTGTGCAAACAGAGCTTGAAGCCCTTACCCGCTTGCAACTCGAGCCACTGCGTCTCTTTGTAACGCGCGTTCTTGAGCTGCTTGAAACCGAAGGCCTCGCCGTAAAATGCCGTCAGCCTCGGCATGTCCTTCACGAACAAGATGTAAGCGGTCGCGTTGAATTTCACGGTTCGCGCAGAGTAGTCTGTTTCGGGCGCGCAAGTTGAAAATCTAGGCTAGTGTCCCGCGTTTTCAGCCTTCTTTTCGGCCTTCAAAGAGACCTCGACTCATGAGCAAGTTTGCCACGTTCTACGAATGGCTCAGCAAGCAGAAGAATCAGCACTCACCGCTCGGTCAGTTCGCAGGCAACGCTTTGCGCGACCCGAATTTCCCCAAGAACGTCGCAGGCGTGGACGCTCTCCTCGGCTATCTGCGAGAGCAGCAGGCCGATGGCCTGCGGATCGCGACCGCGCGCCTCGCCTGGCAAACCTACGCGCGCGGGCAGAAGTAGCCGCGCCCGCAACCTTCAACCCGCGTCCGCCGGCTCGTAGTTGAGGTTCGGGCCGAGCCAGCGCTCGACTTCGGCGACGGTCATGCCTTTGCGCGCGTGATAGTCGACGACTTGATCGCGGTCGATTTTGCCGAGCGTAAAGTAGCGCGACTCGGGGTGCGCAAAATAAAGGCCGCTCACGCTCGAACCGGGCCACATCGCATAGGACTCGGTGAGCTTCATCGCCGTGTTCCGCTCGACGTCTAGCAACTGCCACAGAGCGCCCTTCTCCGTGTGGTCAGGGCAGGCGGGGTAGCCGGCAGCCGGGCGAATGCCGCGGTATTTCTCGGAGATCAGGTCGTCCTTGCTGAGATCCTCGGCGCGCCCGAAACCCCACTCGTCGCGCACGCGCTTGTGCAAACACTCGGCGAAGGCTTCGGCCAAGCGATCCGCCAGGGCTTCGGCCATGATCGCGTTGTAGTCGTCGTTGTCCGCCTTGAACTTTTCGCACAGTTCCTTCAATCCGATGCCCGTGGTCACGGCAAAGCCGCCGATGTGATCCACGAGGCCCGTCTCGCGCGGCGCGATGAAATCCGCGAGGCTGCGGCAAGGGTCCTTCTTTTCCTTCTGCGTTTGCTGGCGCAGGAAATGAAAATGCTCGAGCACCGTGCGGCGCGAGGCGTCCGCGTACAGCTCGACGTCGTCGCCCACGGCGTTGGCCGGGAAAATACCGTACACGCCGCGCGCCGTGATCAGCTTCTGCTCGACGATCTGGTCGAGCAGCGCGTTGCCTTCAGCGAAGATTTGACGCGCTTGCTCGCCGTATTTTTCATGCTGCAAAATGCGCGGGAAAACGCCCTTGAGCTCCCAGGTGTGAAAAAACGGTGTCCAGTCGATGAACTCTCGCAAGGTAGCGAGCGGGAAATCCGCAAGCACGCGCACACCCGTGAACTCGGGTACGGAGAGATCGCTCGGCCGCCACTCGATAGGCGTGCGCGCCGCGCGCGCCTCGACCAGCGAGACCAGCTTGTGTTTGGGTCCCGCGTGCGTGCGCCGGAGCTTCTCGTACTCCATGCGGTGCTGTTCCACGAAGGCTGGCTTGTTTTCACTGAGTAGGGTGGTCGTCACCGGCACGGCGCGGCTCGCGTCGAGCACGTGCACGACCGGCTCGCTGTAGTGCGGCGCGATCTTGACCGCCGTGTGCGCTTTGCTGGTGGTCGCGCCGCCGATCAAGAGCGGCAGCTTGAAGCCTTGACGCTCCATCTCGCGAGCGACGTGCGTCATCTCGTCGAGTGAGGGCGTGATCAGGCCGCTCAGGCCGATCAAATCGGCCTTTTCGTCCTTGGCGCGCTGCAATATCTTTTCGCAGGGCACCATCACGCCCATGTCGATCACTTCGTAGTTGTTGCAGGCGAGCACCACTCCCACGATATTTTTGCCGATGTCATGCACGTCCCCTTTGACGGTCGCGAGCACGATTTTTCCCTGCGTCTTCACGACCTCACCGGCCGCGGCCATCGCGGCCTTCTCAGCCTCCATGAAAGGCGTCAGGTAGGCCACCGCTTTTTTCATGACGCGCGCGGACTTCACCACCTGCGGCAAGAACATCTTGCCAGCGCCGAACAGATCGCCCACGACGCCCATCCCGTCCATCAGCGGCCCCTCGATCACGCTGAGCGGGCGGCCGAGCTCTGCGCGCGCTTCTTCCGTGTCAAGGTCGATGTGCGTGTCGATGCCCTTGACTAGCGCGTGCGACAGGCGCTCCTGCACGCTGCCCTTGCGCCACTCTTCTTCTTTCTTCTCGGTGGCTCCGGCTCCGCCGGCTTCACTCTTCAATTTTTCGCCGAAATCGACGAGGCGCTCGGTCGCGTCAGGTCGACGATTGAGGAGTACGTCCTCGACGAGCTCCTTCAGCTCGGGCTCGATTTCCTCGTAAACCTCCAGCATGCCGGCGTTCACGATGCCCATATCCATGCCGGCCTTGATGGCGTGGAAGAGAAACGCCGAGTGCATGGCCTCGCGCACGCGGTTGTTGCCGCGGAAGCTGAAGGAAATGTTGGATACGCCGCCGCTCACCTTGGCATGCGGCAAATTCTCTTTGATCCAGCGCGTGGCGCGGATGAAATCGACCGCGTAGTTGTTATGCTCCTCCATGCCCGTAGCGACGGTCAGGATGTTCGGGTCGAAGATGATGTCTTCCGGCGGAAAACCGACGTCGTCGACCAGGATGCGATAGGCGCGCTCGCAAATTCGGATCTTCTCCTCGTAGCTGGCGGCCTGACCTTGCTCGTCGAAGGCCATCACCACCACGGCCGCGCCGTACTTCAAGACGGTGCGCGCGCACTGCTTGAATTTTTCTTCGCCTTCTTTGAGCGAGATGGAGTTGACGATGCCCTTGCCCTGCAGGCATTTGATGCCCGCCTCGATCACCTCCCACTTGGAGGAGTCGACCATGAACGGCACTTTGGCGACCTCCGGCTCGCTGCCGAGCAAGTGCAAAAAGCGCGACATTGCCGCGACGCCGTCGATCATGCCTTCGTCCATGCAGATATCGATCACGTTCGCACCGTTTTCGACTTGTTGGCGCGCGACGCTCACCGCTTCCTCGTACTTGCCCTCCTTGATGAGCTTGGCGAATTTGGGCGAGCCGGCCACGTTCGTGCGTTCGCCGATCATCAAGTACGTGCCCGGCTGCTGTGTGAACGGTTGCGAGCCGGACAAGCGCAGGGGCCTCACGTCCGCGCCGACGGACGGCGCAGCCGTCACTGCAGCGGCGGCCCCGGTCGAGCTGCCCTCGACAGCCGCCGGTATCGCACGGGGCGGCTGCTCGGCGAGGGCCCGCGCGATCGCGGCGATGTGCTCGGGCGTATTGCCACAGCAGCCTCCGGCAATGTTGACGAGCCCCGCTTGCGCGAACTCCGTGAGGTAACGCGCCATGTCCGGCGGCTCGAGATCGAAGCCCGTGACCGACAGGGGATTCGGCAATCCGGCGTTCGGGTAACAAGAGATCGCCGCGCTCGACTTGTGCGAAAGATCCGCCAAAAACGGGTACATCAGATCGGGGCCGAGCGAGCAATTGAGCCCGACGGACAGCGGTTTGACGTGCTTTACCGCCGTCCAAAAAGCTTCGATCGTCTGCGCGGAGATCATGGTTTCACCGCCGCGTCCGACGGCCGCGGAGATCATCACCGGCAGCTCCTTGCCCTCTTGCTCGAACACGTCACGAATCGCAACCAGAGCCGCCTTGGCGTTCAACGAGTCGAAAATGGTTTCCACGAGCAGCACGTCCGAACCGCCCGCGATCAGCGCGCGCACCTGCTCGGTGTAGGCAATTTTCACCTGCTCGAAGCTCACCACGCGGAAGCCGGGATCATCGGCGTCCGGGGAGTTCGTGAGCGAGACCGTGAGCGG
>DASXKQ010000160.1:0-6158 GCA_036496745.1 Polyangiaceae bacterium | reverse complement strand
GACACCAACCGCCCGGGCGCCGGCCGCCTGATCGCCGCGGTCGCGCTCTCGGCGGCTCTCTCACCGCTCAACTCGACGATGATCGCCGTCGCGCTCGGCGACATGCAAACGGCGTTCAGCATCGATTCGAGCAAACTGCGGCAGTACCTGGTCACGAGCTACTTACTGACGGGCATCGTGCTGCAGAGCGCAGGCGGAAAAGCCGGCGATCGCATCGGTCATCACCGGACCCTCGCGCTCGGACAGATGCTGTTCGCTGCGGCCGCACTAGCCGCCTTCGCCCTGCCGTCGCTGTCGATCGTGACCCTGGCGCGCATCACCATGGCCGCGGCCGGCGCGATCATCATTCCGAGCGCGATGGCGCTCTTGCGCAGCGAATTACCGTTCGAACTGCGCGGGCGCGCCTTCGGAGCATTCGGCGCGACGATGGGCCTGTCCGCCGCTATCGGTCCAAGGCTCGGCGCGCTACTGCTCACTCACTTCAGTTGGCGCGCGATGTTCCTCGCCAACGTGCCCGTGCTGATAATCTCCGCGCTGCTCGCGCAGGGCGCGCATCGCCGCCCGGCGCCCGCCGCGCAGGGACCGCGCGCGCGCTTCGACTGGCTCGGCTCGATCTTGCTCGGCGGCTCGCTCGCGCTGCTCGCGCTCGGTTCGGAGCGCGCGGGCTCGCGCTGGTTTCTCTTGGCCGGGCTCCTCGGTTTGCCCTTGTTCGCGCTGTGGGAGCGCCGCGCGCCGGATCCCGTCGTCGAATTCGGTCTCTTCAAGCTCCCGACGTTCGCGTTCGGCAGCTTGATCATCGCTTTTCAGAATCTGGCCATGTACTCGCTCTTGTTCGAGCTACCGCAGGTCGCCGGACGACTCTTCGGTGTGGAGCCCAAAGCGGCCGGCCGCGTGCTGTTCGCGATGATGGGCGCGATGGTGGTCGCCTCCGCGATCTCAGGGCGGCTGAGCGACAAGCTCGGCGCGCGCTGGCTCGCCGTCGCGGGCTGCACCTCCGCGCTCTTAGGCGTGCTCTTACTCCGCGCAGCGCCGCTCCTGTCGCTCGAGCAGCCCTTCATTCCCCTCGTCTTCGTCGGCCTCGGTCTCGGCATGACCGCAGCGCCCGCGCAAGCCGCCTCGCTCAGCGCCGTGCCCAAAGCCAAGGCCGGCATGGCCGCCGGCCTCACCTCGACCATGCGCTACATCGGCGGCATGGCCGGCCTCGCCATCCTCGGCATCGTGCTCAGCGACAATCACAGCTACGAAACCGTCCAACGCGAGCACGCGACGGCGCTCACGACCTTCGCCGTCGCCCTCGCGGTCGCCCTCGGCTGTAGCTTTGGGTTGCCGCGCGGATTGCCGCGCAGAGCCGACACCACGACGCGTGTTTGAGGCTCGCTCCGCGATTTCCCACAATTCCAGCGAGTGCGTGAATCTCTCGCCTGAACGGTCGAGATGGGGAGAAAGCACGAATCAGTGCGCAACGCGTGAGCTCTCGAGCGCCGAGCGCGCCTCTTTACACCTATGCGCAATGAGTTCGGCGTTCGATCGCTAGCGGGGCTCGTTTCAATGGGCCTGCTGCTCGTGGGGTGCGGCTCGGGCGCGTCTTCGTCAGGTCCCACTGACAACACGAACTCCGTAGCGGGCAGCGGAGGGAGCTCGAGTCCCGGAACGGGTGGCAACGCCGGTTCGAGCGGGAGTACAGCCGCCGCCGGCGGGGGCAGCGCGGGTGCTAGCGGTAGTGCGAGCGCCAGCGGTGGCGCGGGTGTTGGTGGCAGCGCCGGCAACAGCGGCAGCGCGGGTGTTGGTGGCAGTGCGGGTGTTGGTGGCAGCGCGGGCAACGGCGGTGGTGCGGGCACAAGTGGCAATACAGGTACAAGCGGCGGTGCGGATACTGGCGGCGGCGCAGGCAACGGTGGCAACGCGGGCGGCGGCGGCATTGGCGGCAGCGCAGGCATTGGCGGCAGCGCGGGCAACGGCGGAGATCCCGGACCAGAGGCACCCGGCGGAAGGATCAGCGGCTACGGCACCGTGTTGATCCGTGCAAACGCGAAGAATCAGATCGTGCGCTTGCAAACGACGATGGTCGTTCCAGCAAAGCCGCCGGCGTCGGGGACCTTGTTTCTATGGCCCGGCCTGGATCCGAGCGGCGCCAACTTCTTGCCTATCGACAACGGCGTCTTGCAACCGGTGCTGACGTGGGGGTCGTCCTGCGCGCCGGGCAAGCAGCCGCGCGCCTATTCCACCTGGTGGATTTCCGCTCAGTATGTCAACACCATCGGCGCCGACCCCGGTTACATCGGCTGCTACGGCGGCGACGTCATGTCCGTGAATGTGGGCGACACGCTGAACATGGATATCAAGCTCGACGGGACCGTCTGGAACCAAACCGTGACCGACGTGCAAACGGGTCAATCCGTCACGTTCGGTATCGACATGATGAATCAAGCGCAGAACCTCGCGTACTTCGTGATCGAAGAGTACTCGTCCGCCCCCGTATCCGAGGTCATCTTCACCAATAGCATCATCACCTTCGCATCAGCCGATGCCGCCGACTGCAAGCTCAACATGCGCGGACAGAACGACTTCGTATCGGTGCCCGTAGCGTCGAGCGACGGTCTCACGTGCAGCATCCAGGAAATCATCCTGCGCGCTCAAGGTATCCAGTAGTCACGAACGCGCGTGAGTCTGGCGGCGATCCAGGTTGCTGCGCGTCGCTTCGATGCTAGGGTCGAAGACCTTATGAGGCGGACACGGGTACGAGGCGATCACTGGTTGCGTGGGTTGGGGTTAGTTGTCGCCCTCGCCGCTTGCGGCCGGGTGCAACGGGACGCGGGGGGCGTGGCAGTTAGCAGCGGAAGCGGAGCCTCGAGCGCGACCGCGGGGGGCGCAGGGAGCGGAGCCGCAGGTGGAATCGCAATGGCAGGTCGAGAGAGCGGTGGAGGCGTCAGTGGCGGTGGCGTCAGTGGCGGTGGCGTCAGTGGTGGTGGCGTCAGTGGCGGTGGCGTCAGTGGCGGTGGCGCGAGTGGCGGGTGCATGAACGGCGGTGGCGGCGTCAGCGACGGAGGAGTCAGCGGCAATGGCGGTACCGGAACCCCGATGGGCGGCTTCGGGGGCCGTTGCTTGCCCGGCGGGTGCACCGGAGGCAACGGCAATCTGACGGGCGCGTGTACGTCTGAAGGATCGCTCTGCGCAGGCACTGTGTGCCACGACGAGGAAAGTGGCTCAAGCTACGCAAGCCTGTGCTGCAACGGCCAGTGGTTGGCGATCAACCCAGACGCAGTGCTCCCCGATGGCGGCGCTCCGGCGTGCCCGACCTCAATTGGCCCGGGCGATCCATTTCCGTGCGGCACAGCTGGACTTACCTGCGTGGCAGGCCAGAGCTACTGCCTCAATAGATACGCTGGGAATTCGCCCGCCGAGGCCTCTTGTCAGCCGCTGTGCGCGGCCGGGGACTGCTCGTGCTTCTGCGCCTCAGCGGACGGTTGCACGTTCGATCCACCCGACAAGCAATGTCCGCAGGACACGTGCACCTGTGGCGCCGCATACGATGCGCTGGGTCTCCCGCAAGCGGCGACCGTCGGGGTGACCTGCTCCTACGAGTTTCGCCCACAGCTTGGGTGCAGCCGCCAAACTGACTACGACAACACCTGTCAAGCATTCTCGGGGAAGGCGGCTTACGTCTGTTGGGGAACGGACACCCCGTGCCCCAGTTGCGTGCGGAACTCGGGCGTCGACGGTTCGAGCTGCGGGATTCACTCGGCCGCTTACTGCTGCCCGAACTGACGGGTTCGTCGAGCGACCCAGTGTCGCCCCAAAACCTGTGCACGCGAGCTGCCTCGAGGCAGCCCCAAATCTCAAACCGGCGTTGCGGTGGGCGTTGTGAGCGGCGGCGCGGCGCGGCCCACATCGTCGATTTCGACGCGGCCGTCGCGCATGCGGACGACGCGCGGCATGCGTTCGGCGAAGGCGGGGTTGTGCGTGACGACCACGATTGTGGTGCCGTGCTCGCGGTTGATTTGAAAGAAGAGTTCGTGAATGGCGTCGCTGGTGGCGCTGTCGAGGTTGCCGGTGGGTTCGTCGGCGAGCAGGAGTTTGGGGTCGAGCGCGAGCGCGCGCGCGACGGCGACGCGCTGCTGCTCGCCGCCGGAGAGCTCGCCGGGGCGGTGCGTGGCGCGATCGAGCAGCCCCACTTCTTCGAGTAGGGAGTGCGCGCGGCGCTCCATGTCTTTGCGCGAGCGGCCCTGGATCAGGCCGGGAATCATGATGTTTTCGAGCGCGGTGAACTCGGGCAGCAAGTGGTGAAACTGAAACACGAAACCGATGTCGCGGTTGCGTACGGCCGCGAGGCGCGTACCCGACATCTGCGTCAGCTCTTCACCGTTCAGGCGAATACGGCCGGAGCTCGGCAAATCGAGCGTGCCGATGCAATGGAGCAGCGTGCTCTTGCCCGCGCCGGACGGGCCGACGATCGCCAGGATCTGCCCCGCGTACAGGTTGAGGTGAATGCCCTTCAGCACCTCGAGCGTGCGGCCCATGTGCTGAAAGCTCTTCTTCAGATCTTCGACGATGACGAGTGCTTCGGCCATGAGCGTCCTATTCGTACCGAATTCCGTCGACCGGGCGCAAGCGGCTCGCCGCGATTGCGGGGTAAATGGTGGCGAGGGTCGTGATCAAGAGCGCGGCCAGCGCGACCAGCGCAAAGTCCGACCACTCCACGTTGATCGGCAATTTGTCGATGTAATAGACGTCCGGGTCGAGCCGCACGCCGAACCACTGCAGGCTCTTGGTCGCGGCATAGCCGGTGGCCACGCCGAAGATGGTGCCGGTGAAGCCGATCATCACGCCTTCACTCATGAACACGCGCAGGATCGAACCGTCGCTCGCGCCGAGCGATTTCAGGATCGCTATTTCTTTGCTCTTTTCGGTCACCATCAAGAGCAGCGTGCAGATGATGCAGAAGCTCGCGACCAGGATGGCGAGCGAGAGAATGATGAAGGTCGCGATTTTTTCGAGCTTGAGCGCGCTGAACAGGTTCTTGTTCAGCTCTTTCCAGTCGCGCACGCGGTGCTCGCTCGGGTCGATGATCTTCTCGATCAGGGGGCGCACTTCGCCGACGCGCTCCGCGTCGTCCACGCGGATCTCGATGCCGGTCACGTTTTGCTTGAGGTCCAGGAAATCCTGCGCGGCCTCCATCTTCACGTACGCGTGCGACGCGTCGTATTCGTACATGCCGCTGTAGAAGATGGCCGCCACGCGGAACTGGCGACTGCGCGGCAAAATACCCATCGGGCCGAGATCGCCCATCGGCGAAATCAACGTGAGTTCGTCGCCCACGTACACGTGTAGGGATTTGGCGAGCTCGCGGCCGATCACGATGCCGGGCAAGAGATCCGGGGGCTCGGTCGCCTCTTCCACTTCGGGGTCGAGCTTGGCCGAGTAGGGCTTGATGTCGGGCCCCTTCAAGTAAAATTCGCCGCCCGATCCGATGCCGATCGGCTCGTCCGGCGGCAGCGAGGCGAGCTTCTTGGTGTCCTCGAGGTACGCGAATTTGCCGACCTCGATGTTCTGCAAGAGGTCGATCACCGTACCGATGGTCTCCGTGTCGATGCCGCGCAGCATCACGCCCGCGGTGTTCGACGAGCTCGAGGCCATCGCTTCACCCGCGACGACAGGGCTCGCGGCGTGCACGCCGGGGATCAATCGGACTTCGTCGAGCAGGCTGCGCCAATGCTCGAAGCCGCCCACGCGCTTGGCCTCGATCCGAACGTGCGCGTTGTTGCCGAGGATCTTGCGCTTCAGGTCGGCGCCGAAGCCGCCCATGATCGAGACGACGGCGCACAGCGCGAACGAGCTCACGAACACACCCAGGATCGAGAGCAGAGAAATGACCGTCAAAAATCCGCTTTTTTGTGAGCGCACGTGACGCGCGGCCACGAACAGCACAAAGCCACGCCCCTCGAAACGATCCATCGCCCAGGGCACGACCAGCGACATGAAGCAGAGCACGAACAACGTACCCGAGAGCGCCGCGCCGACGCGCACGATCTGATGCCAGAGCACGAACGCGTTGCCGTGCACCTCGGGCAAACGCGACGACCAGCTGCCGAGCACCAGCACGCCGAGCAGCGTGATGCCCGTCATCACGCGCAAGAACGTGCGCCAGCCGCCGCGGAACG
>DASXKQ010000159.1:0-7953 GCA_036496745.1 Polyangiaceae bacterium | reverse complement strand
GAATTCGCCGGGACAGTCAGTTTCAAACGTTGCAGTGTAGCCGCGACCCGGCGATGTCCGCCTGGTTTCGGTCTCGCATCAACATGCGAGGCAAGCGTGCAAACCGACTAGGTATTGTTCCAGCGCCGCAGACGGTCCTAGCGCGCGGCGCCGCGCGCGTTACGATCCGGCGTGTCAACAATGGTCCGAAACGGTGAGCAAGGATGAGCCCCGCGCGCGACCGCACGCCGCGGCTCGTGAGCGGAGTCGATCTACGCGGACTCGAGCTCGATCCAACTGACGCCTTCGTACTGTCATGCGTCGACGGCGCCAGTCGGGAGCCGGAAATCGTTGAAATTACCGGCCTCAGCCGCGATCAGGTGTCGGAAATCCTGTCGCGTTTGTTCGAGCTCGGCGTGATCAGCTTGAGCACGGATCTGCCGCCCGCGCCGAATCCGTCACGCGCTCCCGCGCCCTCCACCTCCGGCGCGTTCAAGATCGGTGGGCCGATCCGCGAGCTCTATCAAGCCGGTGCTGCACACCACCCGGCCGCTCCCGAGACGCCTGCTGCCGGCGGCGAGCCCGGAGTCGAGCTCGACCCGCGCTTGCAAAGCCGGATCTTGACCAAATTCGGCGAGCTCTCGCGCGCAAACCACTATCAGTTGCTCGGCGTACCCGAACACGCCGAGCTCAAGGTGATCAAACGCGCCTACTACGAGTTTGCCACCGTTTTTCATCCAGATCGGCATTTTCGCAAAGCGCTCGGCTCGTTCCGCGGCAAGCTCGAGCAGGTATTCACGCGCGTGACGGAAGCCTACGGCGTGCTCAGTCGCGGCCAGTCGCGCGCGGAGTACGACCGCTACCTGACTCTCAGCAACCGCACGCGCGAATTCGACGACGGTGCGCCGCTGATCGATGGCTTCGGCGCGCTCGGCGAGCCTGAATCCGCGCTCGGCGAGCCCAGCTCGTTCGCGCCGACCCGCGACGCGCGACGACGCGCGCTCGCTCGCAAGCTCGGCCATTCCTCTGCGCCTCCCGCGCGTTCGTCGCCGCCTAGTTCGAGCGCACCTCCGTCCACGCCGCCTTCGTCGCAGGCGTGGGCCAAAAGCGAGCTCGAGCGTCGCTACCACGAGCGCGCAAAGCACGCGCGTGACGCCCAACTCGACCGCTATCTGGTGCTCGCTGCTACGGCGGCCGAGAAAAAAGACTGGGTTGCCACCGCGAACGCGTTGCGCCTCGCGTGCGCCCTACAGCCAGGCGACACGGCGCTCGCTACCCGCCTGGCCGAGCTCGATCAGAAGGCCGTCAGCTCACTGTGGCAAGAGTATCTCGAGCGCGCGCGCTACGAGGAGGGCGAGGGTCAATACCTACGCGCCGCGCATTCCTACGAGCGCGCAGCGGCTGGGCACCGAGACGCTCGCTTGTTCGAGCGCGCTGCGGCTTGCTTGCTCGCGGCGGGCCGAGACATCCGGCGCGCCTGCGAGCACGCTCGCACGGCGGTCCAGCTCGCGCCCGACAACGTCAAATGCCGACTCACATTGGCGCGTTGTTTCTTGGGGGCAAACATGCACGACAGCGCGCTCGCCGAGCTCGAGCGCGCGCAGTCGCTGGCACCCAAAGACAAGTCGATCAAAGACTTGATTCGGCAGGTCGAGCGCAGCAGCGACTGACCCCGGGGGGTTTCTAGGGATGCAGCGTCGATTCCAGCTGACAGCGGCCTGAGAGGCACATCGCGTAGAAGACCGACGGCGAGGTCCCCGCGCACGCCGCGCACGCTTCGGCGCCAGCGCTCCCCGAGCAAAGATCGGCGCCGACGTTGACCGCAACGTAGTCGCCCGCGCCACAGCTCTCGCAACAGCCAAGTCCATCCCGCACTGTACAGTCGGCATCGCTTTGACACGCGGTGAGGGGTGTCGTCCGTGCGTCGAGCACTGCGCAAGCACCCGTTCGACAAACGGGCAAGAAATATCGGCTCGTTTGCGCGGCGACGCTGACGGCTGGACAGCTGACACACGACGAGTTCCCGAGGTACTTCACCGTGTATTCAGCCGAATACGTCACGTTGACCGGGACGAGTGAAAGTTCGTCGATCGGCTCGCACGCGCAGGCCTGCGTGAGCAACGTGCAGTCCCCGTCGACCGCGCACGCGCCGAAGGCATCATCCGGACAGCTCGCGTGACAAGCGTCCCAGCTCCGGTAGAGGTTAGGGCCGCCCTCGCACCAATTGCTGAGCTGCGGCAGGCAGAGCCCGGTCGCTGGATCGTGCGAGTACTGGGTGACGATCGCCTCGCACGGGCCAAGTCCGTTGATCGGTGGCGATTGCTCGCACGCGTTGCCACTCGCGCCGGCGCTGCCACTCGCGCCATCCGAACGGCCTTGAAGCGCGTCATGGCTCGTGGCGCCAGCGCAGGCCGAAACTAGAGCAGCCCAGACCACGACACCAAACCTCACCCGGCAAGTATGCCCAAACTAGGACGGCTCAGCGACTCAATTTGACGTCGAGCCAAACCGCGAGTGAGAGCACGACGCCGCGCGCAATGAATTTGCTCTCGGGCGAGACCGCCATCAGCGTCATGCCGTTGAGCAGGCTCGCCATGATCAGCGAGCCGAACAGCACGCCCGTGACCGTGCCGCGACCGCCGCGTAAACTGGTGCCGCCGATCACGCACGCCGCCACCGCGTCGAGCTCCATCAAGCTGCCCACCGTGGACGTGGATGCGCCGGAGTAGGCGGTCTGCATGAAGCCGGTGAGCGCCGTGATCAACCCCATCAGCGCGAACGCGCCGATCACCACGCGCTGCAGCGGCACGCCCGAGAGCAGCGCGGCCTCTTCGTTGCTGCCGATGGCGTACAGATAGCGACCGAACGGAGTGTGCTGCGTCAGCACCTGAACCCCGAGCGCGAGCGCTCCCAAGATCAAGGCGGGTAGCGGCACGCCGCGATATTGGTTCGTCAGCAGCACGAACAAGAGCACGATTTGCGCGGCGACGAACAACGACAAGAACGTGTACTCCGCGTCCGCGACTTCGAAGCCGTAGCTCTTTCGGCGCGCCCGCGCGCGCAGGCGCGTAACGACCAAGCCCGCAACGACCGCGGCGAACAACAGGTAGCCGAGGGGCCTGGGCAGATAGTAGGTCGTGAGCAGCGAGTAGGCGTTGACGGAGCCTCCCTCGGCCACCGGCACGGTCTGGTTCTTGATCGTGAGCCAATGCAAGCCCTTGAAGACCAACAGTCCGCCCAAGCTGATGATGAAGGCCGGGATGCGCTGACGCACGATCAGCGCGCCCATCGCGGTCCAGATCAGGAGGCCGAGCGCCGCTGCCGCGAGCAAGGCAACGGGTGCAGGTAGATGGTGCCAAAACACCAGCACGGCCGCCACCCCTCCGAGCAGCCCGACCCCGCTACCCACCGAGAGGTCGATCTGTGCCGGCAGCAGCACGAGCAGCATCCCGAGCGCGAGGCTCGCCGTCACCGACAGCTCGATCATGAGCAACGACAGATTTCGCGACGACAAGAAGACCGGATGCTCGACGCCGAAGAATGCCCAGATCACGATCAGCGCGATCAACATCGAGAAATCACGGGGCGAAACGCGCGCTGAGTTCATGGCAAATGGGCTCGATCGATGCCGAACGCACGCGAGCCTACAACGGTTCCCGCCCGTGGGTCGCGGCTCAAGTTCGGCTCGACTCGAGGGCGGCAGGGACGCGGACTGGAGTAAGCTACGGTTGCGGACGGCCTATTGAGCTTCGAGCCTCGACTAGTTTGGTTTTACCTGCTGCCTGGCCTCAGCGTCGGGTGCGCCTCGAGCGAGCTCACGGCTCCGCCCGTCGAGTCCGTCGGCGGCGCGCTCGGCGCGGGCGGCGCTGCCGGCGGCTCGTCGGCGGCGACGGCGACGGCGTTGACCCACGCGGGCGGCAACGGCCGAACGAGCCGCGATGACGCAAACTCCGCGCTCGACGCCGTCTTGAGCCGTTGCTCGATCGCCTTGCCCTGCTCGCCTCCGAGCAGCACGACGCCCTGCACGGCCGGCGGCTTGGAGCGCAGCAGCGTGTACCTGTCCGGGAGCGGCTTCAACGGCCACGAGGGCGAACTCGTCGTAGGCAGCGAACGCGTCCCGATTCGAAGCGGCGCCTTCAGCGTCTATCTGGGGTACAAGCTCGATTGCGAGCTCACCACGATCTACCGCATCGACCGCGCCGGCGACGCTCACTGCGACGACGGTATCGACCTCGTGTACGCGGTGGGCCCCGCCCAAGGCGCATTGACCGTGACCGGAAATGCACCCGGCACAGCGACTGATTGCAGCGCCTTTCCCGGCTACGATCTCGAACTTTCAGGCAGTTGCTATCCAGGCTGCAACGCCATTCGCGTCGGGCTCTTCGACGATGCGGGCGCTCAGTTGCAGAGCAGCACGATCGACGCGATCGCCGAACCGACGCTGGTCTTCCCAGGCCTGATCGAGCCCGGCAAAACCTACGAGGTGCGCTTTTGGTTTCAGAATGCGGCCTTGAACCTATGCAACGCGGGTACCCAAGCGTGGCGCCGACGATTCGTCGGAAAAAGCGGGCTCAACCACGTCGATATCTCGCCCGACCAACACGTCGACGTCAGCGCGTGCTTTCAATAGCGCTCGCCGACCCGGGCACGCTCAGCCCTCGTCGGGCTGGTCGAATTCGCCGGACTCGGGGAGCTCGTCGAGCCCGACGCCGCCGCGAACCGGAATGGCGCGCGCGTGGCCGACCTTTTCGAGCACCGTCGCGAGACCCGGACGATCGTCGACCGACGGCAGGAAGGCGCGTGTCCCGTCCCAGAGATCCAAAGCCACGTGCGGCAAGTCGAGTACGATGCGATCGATCTGCGCCCACTTGTAGCGGCGCGCGCGTGGATAGCCGAGCGCGATCACGTCGCGGAACTCGACCCCATCGCCACGAATGCGCACGCCGCGCATGTTGGTGCGCAACATCGACGCCACGGCGCCGACGGCGAAGCAGGCCGCGCAGGCGCGCGCGCTGATGAACCCACGCACGCCGCGCTCGACGACATTGACATAGAGCCAGCTGTCGGAGGGGCTACGCTCGGCGAGCACGACCGTGAGCACCGCGCATGCGGCGAATGCGAGATAGATCAGCGGAGGAACCCACGCGGAGAACGGCGGCCCAAACGTGGTATCGCTCGGCCGATAGGTCATATCGAAACCGGGCGGGCGCGACGGTCGTGCCATGCACTTGAAACGTAGCTGTGGGGGATATCCTTGGAAAGGTCCCGACGGACGCTCGATTTCCGGGTGCGGCTCCATTTCTACGAACAGGCTCCGTGAATTCCGCCGAGAGGGATCAATTGAACTCAGCGCGCACCGGCCCCTAGGCCGCGGAGGCAGAGTTTCAAACGGTGGCATCATCGGGCCACTCAGATGCCCACTGCAGTCGTGCGCCGTGCCTCCGGTTCTCCCCCGCTCGCGACGAGCCAGGTGCGACGCCTTGGCGATCGCGTGCTCGCAGTGCTCGAGCTCGAGCAGGCTGAGCTCAGTGTGCTCTTAACCGACGACGCGACGATTCACACCCTGAATCACCGCCACCGCGGCAAAGATCGCCCGACGGACGTACTGGCCTTCCCGCTCGCGACCCGCAAAATGGCAGGGCTCCCGCGCTTGCTCGGGGACGTCGTGATCTCGCTCGACACCGCCGCTCGTCAGGCGCGAGGTCGTCGGCGCGAGCTCTTCGCGGAGGTCCGCTTCCTGCTCGTGCACGGCGTGCTCCACTTGCTCGGCTACGATCACGGGACACGCAATGAAAAGCGCGAGATGGATGCGATGGCGCGCCGCATTCTGCGCGACGTCACTCACGGCACTGCAAAGGCAACCCGCCGCCCTCGACGCGCGGCTCGCGCAGGGCATGCGAAAATGAAGGCTAACCCGTCGCTCTCAAAGGAAAAATAGGCATGAGTCCATCGCCGCCTCACGGTCCAGCATGGAACAAGGGAAGTGGCGAAACGCTATGGCAAAACGACCGCTGGCAATGCCTCGCCAGCATCTGCTCCTTTCTGACCGGCTTAAAAAAAGCTCTATTCAGTCCTCGATTCTACTTTTCCGCTTGAAATAGGCGTCAGAACCCTGTTATCCGTCGCGGCGTGCCTTGGACGGCCAAGTTGCGGTGCCCAAAAGCTCGCAGCAGACGCCGGGAGGGCCGAAAGACGGCCGAATTTTAGAGAGTTTTGACATGGAGGAACGCATGGCTGGCAAAAGACTAACGAAGGCTCAGGTGATTGCTGAGCTCGCGAATGCATCGGATTTGGACAAGAAGAGCGTGGGTCGCGTGTTCGAGGGTTTGCAGGACTTGATCCGCAAGCAGCTCTCGGCACGGGGTCCGGGCGAGTTCGTGGTGCCGGGGCTCGTGAAGCTCCGCGTGGTGAAGAAGCCCGCAACCAAAGAGCGCGCAGGTATCAACCCGTTCACCAAAGAGCCGATCACGATTCCGGCGAAGCCCGCGAGCAAGAAAGTTCGCGCGACCGCGCTGAAGAACCTCAAAGACCTGGTTCAGTAAGAATCTCGTTTTTGAACGATGGTCCCCGGCCTTCCAAGTGAGGGTCGGGGATTTTCGTTTTTGTCTTCGCGGATCTGCGCGGGCTCACTCGAGCAACTGGCGCAGGCGCGGTGTGATCTCGGCAACTGCGCCATCACCCTTGATCGAGCCTTGCACCTGGCGTTGCGAGCAATGACCGCTCGCGTCGGGTACGGCGAACAGCGGAATGTACTGGCTCAAGCAGTCGGCGTCGGCGAGCCGCGCCTCGTCGCGATCGCGATCGAACTCGAGCAGGCTGAGCTTCGGGAACAGGACGTCGAGCTGCCCGCTCGCTGCAGCCGCGTGAAAGCGCTGACACGGCTCGCACCAGCTTGCGCCCACATAAATGAGCAGCGTGCGACCCTCGGCCCGCTCGCGCGCCGCCTCGCGTTGAACGAGCGTGAGCGCGGATTCGCCCGGCGGCGCCGTCAGCGTGCGTAACTTGGCGGGTGCAGAAGCCGCCGGCGCGCTCTCGTGCTGACTCGTTGACGATGAACTCCGGCAGCCCAGCACCAAGCACGAGAGGAGTGCCCCGCGCTTCAGAACGCGAAAAACGCGAAAAACGCGGCGAACTTGCGCTACCAATAGAACGTGGCGCCCAGGCGAAAGAGCCCCGCGCCCGAAGTGTTGGTCACGCGGTGCGTGTTTGGGTCCACGAACTCCGGCGAGAAGTTGGCGTTGTCGTCAACGCGACCGCGCAGTATGCCGAGTAGATCCGCCGTGAGCGCGACGCGCCGATTGACGCGGACGTCGACGCCGAGGCCAGCCTGCACGCCGAGATACCAATAGCGCTGTTTGCCCCCGGGATACATGTAGCCCGCGCCGATACCGCTGCTCGCGCGGTTGACGTCGGCGGTACCCACGCCGAGGCCGCCGAACGCGTACACCTGCACGACGTCCTTCGGGTTGAAGAAGACGAGCCCGTTGACGAGCACGGCCGTTTCATCGCGTGAGAAGCCTTGATAGTCGCGACCCCACGCCCACTCGAGCGAGCTCTCGAGTGCAAAATGCGGGACGAACCGGTAGCGCAGGGCGAGACCGAAGCCACCCATCCCGGAGTTGTTCGGAAAGCGCGAGTCGTGCCCGATCAGGGCTTGGTTCAGATGGAGGTTGAAACCCCACTCGCGATGCATTTGCACGGCGTGCGGGCGACGACGCGCCGTGCGCTGCTCGGGTTGCTGCTCCCACTCGTCGTCCTCCGGGCGGTCTACGCGCACGTTGGGCGGCGGCGGTTCGTCGAAAGGCTCCGGCTCGGCCGGCATCGCCTCCGGCGGCGGCGCGGGCTGCGGCGTTTGATCGCAAAACCAGCCGTCCGGGCAGGTGTCCGCGCCGAGCGCCCTCAGGGGGAGGCTCGCCACGAGGACCGCCAGTAACGCGAAGCTGCGCGACATCCGGAGCTGAGGGTAGCATACGC
>DASXKQ010000158.1:0-6919 GCA_036496745.1 Polyangiaceae bacterium | reverse complement strand
AAGATCTTGGCCTCGAGCGACTAGTGCTGCTCCTCAAACGGAAGAACGCCTGGGACTCGAGTCTCATCGTTTTCATGGGTGACGTAGCGGCTGGAGAACCACCAGAGCTTCCCTTCGACCCACGAGGCAGCTTGACCGAAGATCGCCTAGCGGTGCCTTTGATAGCCAAGTTTCCTCGCGGCGAACTCGCAGGGCGCGAAGTCGTCGAACCGATCGGATTCGAGGACGTTACGGCCACCTTATTTAGCTCGCTTGGTTTGCCATTGCCCCCTCGTTTGATCGGCGCGGGCTTGTACGAACGCGCCTCCAATCGCGTGCCGGTGGTCGCCTCGCCATTGATCGCGACCGGACCCGCCCGCTATGCGACGCGATTGGGCGCTTGGCTATTGCGTGGCGAGCTCGGGAAGGTGCCAGCGCTGTGCGCGCTCGACATCGATCCTTCGTGCGCCGCCGACGTGTTTGAGCAACGAAGTTTCGCGGCTCGTGCGCTGTGGGTTTCGACTTTCGCTTTCGAGCAGGCCGCGCAAAAGGCGCGCGTCTCGATTCCCGCTGGTAAGCCCGCTGAGCTCGACCCGGCCACCATCGCGGCGCTTACCGTCTGGGGAGACCTACGTTAACCGAGGCAACAACGCTCAGGTTCCGCGTCGTCCGTCCCAAAGCTCCAAATGGAGTCGTGAACTGAAGCGGTAGCCCAGCTTGAGGCTCTCGCGCGCTACGTCTGCGGTGCGCGCGCGCAACTCCTCCCGGTTGCTCGCCTGCGGCATGAGGAATACCCGTTGCGGATGCCAACCTAGATCTTGCACCAGGGCAGAGGCCTCATCGCTGTCGGTCGGCGTTTGGATGACCAATTTCAGATACGCGCGCTCGACGCCTGCGAAACGCTTGAGAATCGAGGGACGTAATCGAAGCTGCGTAGGGTCTCCCGCGTGCGCGAGCTTGGGTGAGACGTTCCATTGGTCGATCCTGGCTAGCAATTCAGCACACGGCGCGATCGTGCCATTTGTTTCAACCTCCAGGTAGACGTCCGCTGCGATCGACGCACAGAGTTGGATCAGCGCGCTCTGCTGAAGTAGCGGTTCACCACCCGTGATCACCACATGACGCGTAGGCGATGCCGAGATTCGTTGCGCGACGTCTGTGACCGAGCAGGTTTGAACTTCAGCTTCGTAGTCGAACTGCTCGAAATCCCAGGTGTACCTAGTGTCGCACCAGACGCAGTGCAGATTGCACAGGGCGAGACGCACGAACAAGCAGGGCTTACCTGCGTTGAGACCCTCGCCCTGCAGACTCTCGAAGATCTCCGAAAGCTTGAGCCCGTCCGCCAAGGCGTGCCCGCTACAGGCTCGTTCTGATCTTGCGACCCGTATTGGCGGGCATAGGTGGCGGAGGCGCTGCCGGCGCCGGTGCCGCAGGCCTCTCTGCGGCAGTCTCTTTGGCTTTGGCGACGGCGGCGGGCCTGCCCGCCGCAGGTCGTAGCGCAGCGGCCTTGGTCGCCGGCGTTTCGGCAGACGGGGGCGGCAAAGCAGCGGCTGCCACTTGCTTGTCCGCGTCCAGTTTGGCTCGTTCAGCCGCGGCGAGGGCTTGATCGGCGTCGGCTTTTGCCTTCTCGGCGTCGATGCGCTCGCGTTCGAGTCGCGCCTGCTCCTCGGCGGAGTGCGCGTCGGCAGACGCTGCCGGATCCGCGCTCGCGTGCTTGGAGTGCTGCATGCCGAGCGCGCCGCCGCCAATCGCGAGCACCGCGAGCGTTGCAGCGGCCAGCCACAACCCGGACTTGCTCTTGCGCGGGGCGCTCGCAACTTCCGTACTTCCGGTATTGGACCAGCTACCGGGAGTGCCGGTGCTCAGCATGGGGGCTGCCTGCGAAGTTTGCGGCGTCTGCCGCGGAAGGGTCCCAGCTGAGTCCGGATTTGGCGTCTTGGAGGGTACGCGCAGTGCACTCGCAAGCTCTGCGCCGCCCCCCGCCGCCCACTTGGTCAGTGCGGCTTGAAAGTCCTTCGCCGTCTGAAAGCGTTGCGCGGGATCGCGCGCCATCGCCTTGTTGATGAGCGCGGCGAAGTTCGGGTCGATATCGGGCACGAGCTGCTCGACCGGACGCGGCTCCTCCAGCACGATCTTGAAGAGCAGTTCGTTGAACGTATCCGCGTTGAAGGGCACCTCGCCCGTCACCGATTCGTACAGAATCACGCCGGTCGCATACAAGTCGACACGGTGATCCATATCCTTGGCGCCCTTGGCTTGTTCGGGGGCCATATAATAAGGCGTGCCCATGACGGCGCCGGTGCGAGTCATGCTGAAGCCGCTATCGCCGCTCAGCTGATTGAATTTAGAGATGCCGAAATCCAGCAATTTTACGAAATTTGCCACACCGCTACGTGACTTGAGCAGGTACACGTTATCCGGCTTGAGATCGCGGTGAATGATGCCGGCGGTATGAGCTGCGCTCAGGCCCTCAAGAAGCTGTAGCGCGAGCGGGCAGAGCTCAGCTGGAGGAATACGACCACGCTGGCGAATTCGATCGCTCAAGCTGTCGCCGTCCATGAACTCCATGACCATGTAGCGATCGCCGCTCGGGAGATTACCGAGGTCGAGCACTTCGACGATGTGCTCGGAGCCGATGCGGCCTGCTGCTTGCGCTTCGCGTTCGAAGCGCTGCACTGCCTCGGCCGTCTCCGCGACGCCCGAGTGCAGCACCTTGATCGCAACTCTGCGATGAATGCGCGTGTTCTCGCCTTCGTACACCGAACCCATACCGCCCTCGCCGATCAAGCGAATGATGCGGTACTTGCCGTCAATGATGTCGCCGGTACTGAGCATGTCTCACGAGTCGGGCAGCTTGTCAGAAGCGGCCCAGGTTAGCATGGGGCCACGCCAGCCGGAAACCTCTTGAGGCTCCGCGGCAGCCAACCACACTCCTCAGGTTACGGCCGAACCGGTCCAAAGTTCCAACTCAAACGTGCTAGAGGGGCCGATCGATGAGTTCCTTACGCCGTCCCGACCGTGATCTACGCAGCATTCGGCCCACGGAAGTTGTTCCAGGCTTTCATCGCCTGTCAGAAGGCTCAGCACTTTACCGTGCTGGTGGAACGGTGGTGCTGGCCACCGCTTCCGTGGAGGACTCCGTGCCGGAGTTCATGACGGGCCGAGGCAAGGGGTGGGTCACCGCCGAGTACCAAATGCACCCACGAGCGAACCCGAAGCGACGGGAGAATCGAGACGGCCGTGAGCGTCCGCTTGGCGGACGAACCCGGGAAATTCAACGGTTGATCGGGCGCTCATTGCGCGCGGCCGTCGACCCCGAGCGCTTCGGCGAACGCAGCGTCCATATCGACTGCGATGTGCTCGAGGCGGATGGTGGCACTCGCACCGCGTCCGTGACGGCCGGTTTCATCGCGCTCGCGCTCGCCTTTCAGCGTTTGACGGTCGCTGGTAAACTCAAGCAACCTGCGCTGCGCGATCAGATTGCTGCAGTGAGCGCGGGTCACGTGAACGGCACGCTCGCGCTCGATCTGAACTATCTGGAAGACAGCGCGGCGCGCGTCGACTTGAACGTCGTGGCGACTGAAAAGGGCGCGATCGTCGAGATTCAGGGCACTGCAGAAGGCGAAGCCGTTCCGCGCGTTGAGATCGATGCGCTCGTAGACTTGGCGCTACACGGCGTATCGGAGCTGTGCAAGGTGCAAAGGCGCGTATTGACGGAAGTGGGCGTCGATCTGGATCGGTTGTTGATTTCGCGCCCTACGACCGCGATTTAGTGAATTTTCCGTGACTTCGCGACGCGCTCCAGGGCGCCGCGAACGCCGAAGAGCGTCGAAGAATCGTCGGGGAGCACGGGTCCTAACGCTACGGACGCCAAGATCGCACACAGGTTGAACAGTGCGGCATCGGAGCGTGGTGCTCGTTCCTCGATGACCCAGATTGTTGGACAGCGCTCGGCGAGTGAGGCCATGCCAGCGGCACGGCCGTTGATCTCTGCCTGGCGTGCGCGCTCGAGATCCTCACGGGTCGCGTGACGTGCACGCACGATGAATTCCCCCGTGTGCGATGGCGCGGTGAGGCGCAGGTGCAGCGCATGGGCGCCAGGTGCCTGCGCCTCGCCGAGCACCTCGAGCTCCGCGTCGAAGTACCTTCGTGTGGCGCCCAGAAGATCCGCTGGGTTTACCCGTAAGCCTAAGATCTGGGAGAAAACGAGCAATCTTGAGTGAGCTTGCCCTCCTCGCAAGGGACCGTCAAATTCAGGCGGTGCGACCAGAGCACGGTGTTCGTTTTGAATTGAAGTTGCTGGGCTCGAGTGAGCTCTACGCCGAATATCGCCTGGGCGTCGTGAAAGCGACAGACGAATTCCACGGTACGGTGCGGATCGACGCGAAGACTGGCCAACTCGAGCTGACGTTTTCCGCGGCTGATGGGCTGCCGAATGCGCTCCAGCGGATGGCGCGCTCGCTCTTGCGCGCGCTTTTCCGCGGACATCAGAGCACCGGCGATTGGCCGCGCCGGATGACGCGTTGGCGCGACGAGCAAGCGACATGACGCCATCAGGAGTCATCAGCTTGCTGACGGACTTCGGTCTATCCGATCCGTTCGTTGGTCTGATGAAGGCTGCGATCCTGCGCGAGTTTCCGGCGGGGCGGGTAGTCGATCTGTGTCATGGGCTAGCAGCTCAGGACATCACGGCTGCGGCGTTCTGGTTGGCGAAGAGCTATCGCTTCTTTCCGCCGGGCACGGTGCACGTGGCGGTTGTCGATCCCGGGGTGGGTACCGAGCGGGCGGCGCTGTTGGTGGCCGGCCATGGGCACTGGTTTCTTGGACCAGACAACGGGCTGCTTGCGGGAATTGCGACCGAAGACGCGCGCGTATACCGCATCGATTCCAGTCGGCTCGGGCTCACCCGGGTGAGTCGTACCTTCCACGGCCGCGACCTGTTTGCGCCCGTCGCGGGCCGACTCGCAGCCGGATTCATCGACGCCTCAGCGGTTGGTCCCGCGGCTAGCGTGCACGTGGCCGACCCGCTCCCGCAGGTTACCGTGCGCGGCACTGAGCGCCACGGCCAGGTGGTCGTGGTCGACCGTTTTGGCAACGCGCTCACGAATCTCGAAGCGAGCATGGTGTCGAACGCGGGTGCGTTGGCAGTCTGTGGTCGTGAGCTGCCGATCCTCGGGACCTATGGTGACGCGGAGCCTGGGCAATGCTTCGGCCTGATTGGCTCGCTCGACGTGCTGGAGATTGCCGTCCGTGATGGACACGCGGCGCAAGTGCTCGGCTTGAAGCGGGGATCTCCGGTCGTATTGCGCTGAGCTACCGCCCGCTCAATCGTGGCCGGTGGCGAGTCGACGTGGAGTCGGCCATGATTTCCAAAGTGTTCCGCCTTCACCTGATCGGTGCGTTGCTTGCGTTGCTGGTGGGCTGCGCGCCCAGAGCAACACCAGCCCTCCACGCGCCGACGATTCCGCCGCCGGTTGCCAGTGCGTTGTCGCTGTCGCCCGCTGCGCAGCTGGCTCGCGGGAGCGCGCGGCTCGCCTCCGGAGACTATGCGGCAGCCGAGCGCGACTTCCGGGGGCTCGCGGCGAGCGCACAGGCGGCCGATGCAGCCCTGGGATTGGCGGAAATCTACGTGACGACTGGGCGCTACGCGGAAGTCGCGTCCCTGACGGCTCCGTTGATGGCTCGCGAGCCCTGGCGGCTCGCGGCCGCCCTATGGACCGCGCGCGCGCGCGGTCGGCAAGGGGACATCGACGGGGCCGAGCGGCTACTGGTCGGCCTCAAGGATGCCAGCGCCCGAGTCGAGCTGGGTGAGCTCCTCCTGCAGCAAGGACAGCGCGCCGAAGCTGAACGCGTATTGATGAGCTTGGTAGAGGACTACAACAACGACCGCATCACAGAGTCCGACCCAGACGGAATGACGTCCGTTGGTCGTGCGGCGCAGTTGCTGGGCAGTGCGCACGATGCGAACGACGCTTTCAACGCCGCGGAGCGCGCCGGTTCAGTCAACACACGCACCCTTCTCTATCGGGCCGACCTTTTTCTGGAAAAGAACGATCCAGGTCATGCGGAAGAGGTGCTCGCGGATATTCTTGCGACGAATCCGAATCAGCCCGACGCATTGGTGGCCCTGGCGCGAACTCGCCTGGCGCAGGCGTTGGACTTCGACGAAGCAGAACGACTTTCTCAGCGTGCGCTGCAGGTCAATCCTCGACTAGCGAGCGCCTACATGGTTCTGGCGAGTATTGCACTGCGCGACGAGGATCTTGAGCTCGCCGAAGAGCGCGTGCGCCTGGGTTTGCAGAGCAACCCCAAGGATCTCGGCCTGCTCAGTATGCGCGCGGCTGTACGCTTCGTAGCGGATGACAAGCCGGGCTTTTTAGCGGCGAAGGCAGCGGTTTTCCAGGTCAACCCAAAGTACTCCGAGCTCTACACGATCCTGTCGGAGTTCGCGGATTGGGAGCATCGCTACGACGAGATCATTCAGCTGACGCGAGAGGCAGTCGCGCTCGATCCCGAAGACGGAGCCGCGTACGGCGAGCTCGGGATGAATCTGATCCGAGTTGGCAACGACCGCGAGGGCGTTGCGGCGCTCAGCCGATCCTTCGCCATCGATCCTTACAACGCGCGCGTGTTCAACACGCTCAATCTTTACGAAAAGGCAATTGCGCACGATTACGTGACGGTCGACCACCCGCCGTTTCGCATTCGTTATCGCAAGGACGAACGCGAGATCCTCGAGCGATACGTGCCGGATCTACTCTCGCGAGCTTGGGCAGCGCTCCAGAAATCCTACGGTTTCGTGCCGGAGGTGCCGATCGGCGTGGAGCTGTACGCCGAGCGCGAAAATTTTGGCGTGCGCACGGGTGGATTGCCGGAGACAGCGATCCAAGGTGTCTGCTTCGGCCACACGATCGCGGCAATGAGTCCCAAATACGAGTCG
>DASXKQ010000157.1:0-10281 GCA_036496745.1 Polyangiaceae bacterium | reverse complement strand
CTCTACGGCGGTTACAAAGGCGGTCTGATCGACGACATCCTCACCGTGGGTACGAGCCTGTTCCTGGTCATCCCCTCGCTGATCGTCTTGATCCTGCTCAGTTCCAGCATCGAGAACGGGCGCAGCCTCACGCTGATCGCGCTGATTATCGGTTGTACGACTTGGACTTGGAGCGCGCGTGCGGTGCGCGCGCAAGCCGCGAGCTTGCGCGGTCGCGACCACGTGAGTCTGGCGCGCATCAACGGCTACAGCACGATGGGCATCGTGCTCGTGCACATCATGCCCTACCTACTCTCGTACATCTTCATGGTCTTCATCCTGCAGACGGCGAGCGGAATCCTGTCCGAGGCCACGATCTCGCTGCTCGGCCTGGGTCCCTACGACACGATCTCGCTCGGCAACATCTTGAACGACGCTCGGAGCAACGAAGCGCTGAGCGACGGCGCGTGGTGGGCATTCGTCCCCGCAATGGTGCTGATCACGGTGGTCGTCTTCGCCCTGTACATCGTCAACACGTCGTTGGAAGGCGTGTTCAACCCGCGTTTGAGGAAGTGACGTCCATGTCCGCCCCGATTTTCGAAGTCGACAACTTGCGCGCGCACTACCTCACGCGCTTCGGGCAAAAGATCCAGGCCGTGGACGGCGTGACGTTCTCGCTCAAGGCGGGTGAAATCCTCGGCATCGCCGGCGAGTCGGGTTGCGGCAAGACCACGCTGGTCAGCGCCTGCATGGGCCTGTACATCCCGCCGCTGCATTTGAGCAGCGGCGACGTCAAAATCGACGGCAAGAGCATCATCGGCATGAGCGTGGAGGCGAATCGTCAACAGGTGCTCGCCCGTCAGATCGCGATGATTCCGCAGGGCGCGCTCAACTCACTCAACCCCACCCGCAAGATCAAGGATCTCGCGACCGATATGATCCTGAGCCACGACGAGCGCACCGACAAGAAATCGGTCCACGATCGCCTGCGCCAGCGCTTCGAAAAGCTGGGGGTGCCCAAGCCGGACGAGGTGCTCAACTCCTACCCAGTGCAGCTGTCGGCGGGCATCAAGCAGCGCGTCGTGATCGGCATCTCGACTCTACTGGATCCTCGGGTCGTCATTGCGGACGAACCGACCAGCGCACTCGACGTTTCCACGCAAAAGGCCGTAATCAAATTGTTGTTCGAGCTGATGGACCAAAACATCATCGGCAGCATGCTGTTCATCACCCACGAGCTCCCGCTGCTTCGCCACGTGTCGAGCCGCATTGCGGTGATGTACGCGGGGGAGTTCGTCGAGATGGGCACGACCGAACAAGTGATTTTCGACTCGCGCCAGCCGTACACCAAGGCGCTGATGGGCTCGATGCTGAGCGCCGAGCCGGGCCAAAAGAACAAGAAGCCGGTGGCGATCGAGGGCGCGCCACCGAATCTCGCATACGCGATCACGGGCTGCCGCTTCGCCGAGCGCTGTCCGCAGGTGAAGCCGGACTGCAAAGAGCTACAGCAAGTGATCCGCATCGTCGCGGGTCGCGAGGTCAGGTGCAAATATGCCGAGTGAATCGAAATTCGAAGGCAAGAACCTGTCGCGCACCTTCGGCTCCGGCAAAAAGCTGGTGCACGCCGTCGACAACGTCTCGTTCTCGATCGAGGACCGTCAGATCGTGAGCGTGGTCGGCCAATCGGGTTGCGGCAAGACGGTATTGGCCAAGATGCTGCTCCGCCTCGAAACGCCGACAGGAGGCGAGCTCCTGTTCAACGGCAAACCGATCGCGCGCGCCGTCGATCCGCGCGAGCACTGGCGGCAGGTACAGGCCGTATTTCAAGATCCGTTTTCGGCCTTCAATCAGTTTTTCACGATCCGCGCGCAGCTCAAATCCTCGTTCAATCTGTTCACGCAGAAGCCGAGCGACAAGGAAATGGAAGACCGCGTCGATCAGGCGCTGCTCGCGGTCAACATCAAACCCAAGGAAATCGAGGGCAAATACCCGTTCGAGCTCTCGGGCGGCCAAATGCAGCGCATGCTGCTCGCGCGCATCTTCATCCTGCGCCCGCAAGTGTTGATCGCGGACGAGCCGACCAGCATGGTCGACGCCTGCAGCCGCGCGAGCATCCTCGACTACTTGATGAAGCTCAAGCAAGAGCTCGACATGACGATCGTGTTCGTCACGCACGACATCGGGCTCGCCTACTACGTGTCGGACGCGATTTTCATCATGCACAAAGGCAAGATAGTCGAGCAGGGCTCGCCCGATCAGGTGACGCAATCGCCGACGAGCGAGATCACCAAGCAGCTGCTCGACGACATTCCGGACGTGCACAAAAATTGGATCGACCGCGCTGCCGCGCAGTGAGGCGGGTGCACCGCCGGCTCGTAGCGAGTCGCACGCCACGGCTCTGCAGCCACGCGAATGGACCGCTGCTCCCCATGTGCTACATGTAGCACCATGAAGACCATTGGCGTCCGCGAGCTCCGCCAGAACGCCAGTGCAGTCCTGCGCGAGGTGGAGGCTGGCGGTACGTTCGAGGTGACAGATCGCGGCCGACCCGTCGCTCTGCTGAGCCCGCTGCCGAACGTCGGTGTCCTCGCGCGCCTACGCCTCGAGCACCAGCTGGAACCCGCGCAGGCGGACCTACGAGACTTGGCGCCCCCGCTGCGCGTGCCCAAAGGCGGCGCCCGTCCGTCTGCCGTGCTGCGCCGGTTGCGCTCCCATGAGCGTTGAAAAAGTAATCTACGTCGACTCCTCGGCGATCGTAAAATTGGTGGTGCGCGAGCCTGAATCTGCGGCGCTCGTGCAATACCTGCGACGCCACCGCCCCTCCGTGTCGAGTGCGCTGGCTCGCGTCGAGGTGGAACGCGCCTGCTTACCGCTCGGCCAGCAGGCCCTTGCACGAGCAAAAGACGTCCTCGGGCGCTTCGACCTCGTGCGCATCAACGAGCGCGTTCTGGCCGCTGCCGCTGAGCTCTCGCCCGCGGAGCTCCGCTCGCTGGACGCAATTCATCTTGCGACCGCCGCACAGTTTGGAAAATCGTTGGCGGCCGTCGTCACTTATGACGCCCGCATGCGCGACGCAGCGAGGACGCAAGGGTTTCGCGTGCTCGCTCCGCGTTGACTAGGCCCACGGCCGGCCGCGCTCAAAATGCCAGGCGCAGCCCGAGCCCCGAGCGCGCGGCCGCATGCGGACCGGTGCGGTCCAGAGCGGGCTCGAGCGCAGCGCGCGGCGCGGGCGCCCCGGCCGGCGACTGATCGAGGTCCAGCGGCGCGCCAGGCGTCAGGCTCCACTCCAGCCGATCGCTGCGATACAGCAGCAAAAAGGCGCCGCCCGAGCCGAGCAGCGTGCCGCCGCCGACGTAGTACGTCCAGCTCGGGCCGCCGAACGCGCCAATCGCGATGAACGTGGCGCCCAAGATGCCGCCCACGTTCAAGGCCAAGAGCCCGCCCGCCCGACTGCCCAGGTGAGACTCGACGCGGACCTTCGCCGTGCGCGTGTCTCTCACTTCGAACGTGGAGTCGGAGCGGACACCATCGAGCTCGAGCCGATATCTACCGGGCGCGAGATCCGCCTCGCAAGGGGCCACGCAGCGAGCAATCACGCTCGGGCTCGCCTCGGGCTGCACGGCCACGGTTGCGATCGGCGTGTCGGCGCGCATGTAGAGATGCGCCGGCGGAGCGTCTGCATAGGCCGAGCGCGCGGCGGAGACGAGAATGAGTGCGGATAGCCAGGCGAGCCGCGGTGTCATGGGGCGCCTGCTTCACCCGCCTCGCCGGTCGCGCCCGCCTCGCCACCAGCGCCTGCGCCGCCACCGACGCCCGCGGTGCCGCCTGTGGTGCCCGCGGCGCCTGCCGCACTCGTACCGGCGGTACCTGTGCCTGCGCCGCCGCCGACGGAGATCCCGCCAGCGCCGCTGAAGCCCGTACCTCCAACGCCAACGCTCCCGGATACGCCAAGGGTCCCGCTGCTACCTGCAGTGGCAGAACCGCCGTTGCCTTGACCTCCGCTCCCACCGCTCGCCGGATTGTCCGAACATGGGAGATCAGGCTGCGGGTTCAAACAGTGCGAGCCGTCGGCCCCACACGCCGCCACCACACCGACGAGGAGCACGCCCACCACGAACCGAAAGCTCAAGCGCATGAGCCAATCGTACGAGCCTTCTATGCGCTCGTCGAGGGAGAAAGCCGCTAAAGGTTGGCGCCCACATTGCCGATCGAGATGCTCGGACCAAAGATGAATGCGGTCGGACGACCCCCGCCGGAACTATGCGAAATATCGACCTCGAACCAGCCGTGCAAGTTGATGGCCGCCTGCGTCGGCGTGGATCGATTCGCGATCGGTACGCTGATGCCGAGACCGGTGACCGCTCCGACTTGGGTCAGTGATTGACCCGTGGCGCTCTGGTCGTTGGTCAAGCCGATGGCCATGATCCCGCCCTCGAGCCCCAGAAATCCTTCGTGCCCATCGGAGCCGAGCCAGGTGAGCCGCGAGACCACGCCAAAACTCAGCGACAACACGCCGCTGTGCTGCTTGTCACCGAAGCGGTAGAGACCGGTCGGAATCGTGGTCGTCGCGTACAGGCGCGCGTGACCGGTGCCGAGCACGGTCGTCCATTTGACCTCGGGCGCACCGGTTTGGATCTCGAGCGCACCGACGTAGTGCGCCTCGTCGGCGGCGTGTGAGATCTTGACCACGACTCGGTCGAACGGCGCTTTGACGCCCTGGATCCAGGCGAACAGCGGCGTGCCCCCAGGCCGGAGCACGATCGTCTCCGCCACGTGCCCTTCGCCGCGCGAGGCGCCGTCCGAATCGAGCACTTCGATGTCGAGGTTGAGCTTTTGTGTCCCGTACTCGGGCGGCAAGCGCTCGCGATGGAAGATCACCCGGCAATTGTCGCGACTCTCGAACGGCAAATGCTCGGTCACGCCCGGCATCACGCGCACCGTGCCGCGGCCGGCCACGCCGCACGAAAATTCCACGATCGGATTGGGCCCGAGCGCAGAGCCGCCGATCGGCACCGGCAAATTCGCTTCGTGTACGCTGCGCTGCAGCGGGCTCTGCAGCACGGCCAAATCCGTATTCGCGAGCGCGCCGCTCAGTGCCTCGCTGCGCAGGCCGAAGCGGAGCGCCGCGAGGCCGGCCGCGTTCGGGTCGCCCGTGACGAGATACTCGTCACCTTGTCGGCTCACCGTGTACACGCCCTCCACGGGCAACGGCACGAGGCGCATGCGCCCGGCGAGCTTCGGCACGTGCACGATCGCCGACCGATTGTTGGGGATGAAGCTCAAGTTGCGGTGGCCTGGAATCTCCAGTGACGCGCTGGTTTGCGGAGCGCTCTCGGTGTCCACGCGCGCAACGGCGACCGCAACGCCCGGCGCGTCGCTGTGCACCGCGGTCAAGGACAGCGCGCTACCTTGCACATTGCCGAGCGCGAGCAGCACGTTGGCTCCGGTACTGTCCGATTCGGACTCGAGCACGTTCACCGCATCGCTGCCGACGAAGAAATGCAAATTCGGCAGCTCGCTCGCGCAGCGGCCCTCGATGCGCACGACGGCGCGCGTGTTGTCCACGCCGCGCAGCGGCGCCCCGGACAGCACCGACATGGGACAGTGCACGACGCCGAGATGCGCGATCGGGGTCGTGTCGAGCGTGGTGCCCTTGCCCAGCGCGACGCCCGGCAAAAGCCGGAATTTGACGTCCACCGAGCTCACGTTGCTCGACAGGCTCCGCACGATCAGGTCATTTTTGACGATCTCGCAGCGGGCGGCGCCGCAGTCGACGCCGGCGACCGCCTCCGGATGCGTGAGCGCGACCTCGCCACGCCCGGTCGACAGATCGATCGATGCATCCGGCGGCAGCAGATTGGCGAGAACCACGTGCTGCGCCGTGAGCGAGAATGCGTCGGGCGGAAGTTGCTTGCCGTCCAGATCGAAGGTCGTGACGTCAGCGCCGGCTTGCGCGCCGGGCGGCAAGAAGGTGAGCACCGCGCTGCCCGGACTCGCGCTCACACCGTGACCGATGTTCCAAGTACAATGCTCACCGGCATCGAGCTTGGGCTCCTGACACACGTCCGTCCCGCTAGTCGTGTTGCTGCGCCAGATCACGGCGACGCCAGTCAAGTGGTGACCCCGAGCTTCTACTCGGGCCAGATCCGGAAACAGCACGACGCTCGCCGGCTCGATGCCGGGCGCGCGCCCGATCGTCACGAGCTTGAGCGCGCGGCTCGCGCTGCCGCAGCCGGTCATGTTCGCCGCTACCTTGAGCTCGACGCTGGTGCCGACCGCGCTCGGCGCATCGGGGGGCTTCAGCGAGCGGCCTCCGCCGTCGAGCGTCCAGCCGCCACTGGCGGCCGCGCACGCGACGCGATCGTCACCGAGCGGGATCGATTTGCCGCCGTAAGGCGCTTGGAGCGTGTCCGCGCGAGCCCCTCGGCTAAAGGCAACAACGCACGCAAGCAGGCCCGAGACGAGCGCTGCGCGAACGGACCAAGGAGACATTTTGCGCAAGCGTAACCCCGGATTGACAGGCGGCGCCAATCGCTGAGATGTTCCCGCCCGGAGGTCTCCGAGCATGCATCACCGCTCTCTCATTTCACCCCTACTCCTCGCTCTCGCCGTCGCCGCCTGCGGCGGTGCGCAACCTGCGCCGGAAGCACCCGCAGCCCCAGCGGCCCCCGCGACGCCGGAAGCACCCGCAGCGCCCACGACGCCAGCGCCCGAGACGCCCGCGCCGTCGACGTCCGCCGCGCCCGCGGAACCAGCGGCGCCCACCGCGTGGTCCGACGATCTCCCGGTGGACCAAAAGAAGGCCTTCATGAAGGCGGTCGTCATGCCGCGCATGTCAAAGGTCTTCCAAGCGTTCAACGCCGACCACTACAAGGACTTCAGCTGCCACACCTGTCACGGGCAGAAGTTCTCGCTCACGCAAGAGGCGCTGCCCAAGCTCACCTTCGCAGGCGGCAAGATCACGGCCTTCAAAGACAAGCCCGAGGTCGCAAAATTCATGATGGACAAGGTCGAGCCGGAAATGGCCTCGATCTTCGGCAAGCCCGTGTTCGACATGAAGACCAAGCAGGGCTTCGGTTGCAGCGGCTGCCACACCGTCGACATGAAGAAGTAGTCTGACGCGTCGCGTTCGCCGAGAACGAAACGGGAATTTGCGGACTCGCAAGTTCCCGTTTTATTTTTGTGCTTGAGACGTGGCTAGTGCTCAGTTTGGCCCTGCGCCCTCGACGCGGGCAGCGCGAATGGGGGACGCTTTTCGGCGAGGCCCATGTCTTGCGCGGCGTAGTAGTCGGCGACGAGCTGACGGGCGCCGTCGCGCGTATAAACGTCGGCCTCCGGCTTGTCGATCACGCGCACCAGCACGTCGACGACTTCGTCCACGCTCTGCGCGCCGGGTAGCTGCTTGTTGTCCACGCCACCGTGAAGCGCGTTGAGACCAAAATCCGTAGTGACGACGCCCGGGCTCACCGTGGTCACGAAGATCTCGGGAAAGGCGGTGAGCTCTAGGCGGAGGCTAGCGCTGAGCGAATTGAGCGCCGCCTTGGACGCCGAATACGCTGCGCGCGCGGCCGCAAGCGGCACACGCCCGAGCATGGACGAAACATTGATCACCTGTCCGCGCTTGCGCTCCCGAAAATGCGGCAGCACGGTCTGCACGCCGTACAAAGCGGCCTTGAAGTTCACGAGCATCATCTGATCGATGTCGTCGTCCGTGAGCTCGGAGGGCGCGCGCGAAATCCCGCGACCGGCGTTGTTCACCCACACGTCCAAGTGGCCAAAGCGCGCGAGCGCGGCGTCGAACGCGGCCTTCAGGTCCGCCCGCTTCGTGACATCGGCCGCGATCGGCAGCGCGTTCTCACCGCTCCGCGCTGCGACCGCGCGGAGCGCGCTCTCACTGCGAGCGAGCAGGACAACGCTGGCTCCCAGCCGACCGACCCGCTCAGCGAGCGCGGCTCCGATGCCTGCGCTCGCGCCCGTAACCGCGATGACTTTGCCCTGCATTGGGCGAGCATAGCCTCCCGCGCAAATAGGTGAAGTCTGGCTCCTCAGGAAATTGCCGATAAGGCCGGCATTTCGCGCGCTGGAGGGCCCGCGCGCGCCGAGCCTCAGCGAACAGTAGAGCGGGCGAGTCCCGGGTTCTGCTGGTATGCTCCGCCGTCCCCGATGGCTGGTCTGCACGAGGTCGCTTGCGTCAGTTGTGGTAGGCGCCACATGATGAGCGAGGCGCGGGCTCGCGAACAGCGTGTGCTCCGTTGTGATTGCGGACAGTTCATACGGCTCGATCGCGACCTCAGCGAGCCGCCGCTGGCGCCGGAAGAAGCTCAGGCCAGCGCCGGTACCGAGCTATCCGATTCGTTCGACGACGAGGAGACGCGCATGTTCGCCTCGCTCGAGGACCTGGCCGCGCAGCTCCCGGGTGGCGCGATGCTGCTCGCGGAGGCCCCCAAGCTCGGGGTGGCGACGCTACCCGACGCGCCAAGCGGTCCCCCGGACTTCGCGGACGAGGACGAAAACGAAGCGACGCGCGTCGTCACCGCGCCGAGCAGTCTGCTGCGCTCGCTGCCCGCGAAGGCGAACGGCGCTTCGAGCCCCGCGCACTCCAGCCCCGCGCACTCCAGCCCCGCGCGTTCGGGCCCCGGCGCCAGCCCCGCCCCCACTCAGAGCAACGAGGACAGACCGCTCTGGTACGTCGATCTCGGCGGCAAAGAGACGCTCGAGATGACCATCGAGCAACTGATCGGCGCTCGTCGCTCGGGACGGCTGGGCGAGGGAGCGCTGGTGTGGCGTGCAGGCATGACGCGCTGGCGACCGATCGGCACGCTGATCCCCGCAGCCGGCAGCGGCGCACCGGCACGTCCACTCCCGCCGCCCAATCCGCCGTCGAAGCCGCTGCGCTCGCAACCACTTACCAGCAAGCCGGCGCAAGCCGCGCCGCCCGAACCGGCGGGTCTGGGTAGCTATCGACGCCCTCTGGCCACGCTGGAGTTTGCGCTCGATGAAAAGGACCCAAGCGGTGCCAGCGCGAAAGCGGGCCCGCCACCTCCACCCGCGCCGCTCCCCCACCCGAGCGCGCCGCCCCCACCCCGCCGAGCCGCCTCGACTCCCGCGCCTCCGAACAAGCCCAGTCCGACCGACGCAGCGCCGGTCTCCTCCGTGTCCGGACAAGTGACGGCAATCGAGGGTTCCGGCGCGCACAACCCGTTCGGTCGACGCTACCCGCCCGTCGCGATCGCCGTTGGCATCTCGATCGTCGCCTCCGCGATGGGCGCGCTGCTCGTGCGCGCGCTGCGCTCGACCCCCGCGCCCGTGACCGCCACACTGAGCGCCGCGGCGGCGGCTGCACCGAACAGTGGAGCGCCGAACATGGCCCCAAAGCCGCCCGCGCCGGCAGCGGCGAGCGCGGCGCCCGAGCCGACGACCCAGGTCGTCGACATCGACAGCCTTTCCGTCGAGAAAAAGCCCGCGCCGCGGGTGGCCGTCCCGATGGCGCCCGTTCAGCGCGCGGCTCAGCCGGCGGAAACCCCGACGCCGAGCCCTGCGCCCGATTCACCTGCGCCCAGCCCGCGCGCCGCGGCGCCGACATCCAACGCGTTGAAACGCGCAATGGCCGGCGAACTCGATACCTCGCCCGCGAGTGACGACTCCGAGCCGTCACCTGTGCCCGCACCCAAACCAAAGAGCAAGCCGGACGCTGCAAAGGTACGTCCAACGAGCGACAGCGCGACGGACTCGAGCGCGTCGAAGACGAAGCCCGGTCGCGACGATCCAGGATTCTGAAGTTCGACGACTCGCTCTGCTCGACCAAAACGCGAACGGCCCGCGCGAGCGGGCCGTTCTCCGTTCACCCTGGAGGGCAAACTCAGGCTCGAATCAAAGGCCGCAATCGCTCTTGCAGTTTGCCGTGACGCAATCCGCCAGCGCCTTGGCCATGGTACTCGTGGCGCTGAACGCGCTCGTGCACGTGGTCGGATCGGGTGGAGGATCGGCACAGAGACAGGCTCCTTGCGCGACCAAGCTGTCGCGGCAGCCGCCACTCGTCGTGTCGCCCGTGCACATTCCGTAAGAATCAGTGCACTTCGTCATGTTGCAGGTCGTGCACGCATCGGAGGTGGAGTTGTCGCAGAGGGTGCCGGCATCGACAGCCCCACCGCCCGTTCCAGCCGTAGTATCGCCACCCGCACCGCTCGTCCCGCCCGACGTGCCACCCGCGCCAGCGTCACTCGACGTGCTGCTGCAGCTAGTCGACGCAGCCATCAGACCGAAGCTCAAAACAACTGGAATACAAGCGATTAGAATGCGCAT
>DASXKQ010000156.1:0-4494 GCA_036496745.1 Polyangiaceae bacterium | reverse complement strand
GGCGCTCGCCTTGCTCGTCAGCGCGACCCCCGCGTTGCCTGCCGACGCCGTGATTGTCGCGCGCGTGGGCAACGAAACGATTTCGAGCGCGCTCCTCGAACGAAAGCTTCTGGAGTTGCCCGATTTTCAGCGCAAGGCGCTCGACGACTCGCCCGCGAAGCTCAAGCGGACCGTACTCGACACCCTGTTGGTCCCAGACGCGCTCTACTCCTTGGAGGCAGACCGGCTCGGTATGCGCGAAATCCCCGCCGTTCGAGACCGCATCCGCGATGCCCTGCGCGGCGCGTTGGAACGCGCTCTGCGCGAAGAGCGCGCCAAGAACAATCCTCTCGATGGGAAGCAGATCGCGGACTACTACACGGCCAACAAGGCTCGCTTGACCACACCGCGACGGATTCGGATTTGGCGAATCCTGGTCAATGACGAGACCTTGGCGGCGAAAGTAATCGCCGAGACAGGCGGCACGGACGGGCTCCAGCGCTGGCGGACGCTCGCACGAGAGAACTCGCTCGACAAGGCGACCTACATGCGCGACGGAGATCTGGGCTTCGTGCGTCCCGACGGCAACACCGATTCACCGACGGTGCGCGTCGATCCCACGCTATTCACGGCTGCGGACGCACTGGCCGACGGCGCGATCTCCGCGCAGCCGCTGCACGAGGGCACGCGCTGGGCCGTGATCTGGCGACGCGGTAGCCTCGCCCCGGTCGAGCGCACGTTGGAACAAGAGCGAGCCGCGATTATCCAAGTGCTCGAGCGGCAGCGCGACCTCGAAGGTCGGGATGCGCTGGTCGCCACGCTGCGGGCTCAACATGTCAGCGCGCTCAACGAAAGTCCGCTCGAGACCGTCGCACTCACATTTCCGAGCGCACCGAGCCACGACCATCCACCGCTTTCACCGCACCCGGCGCTCGCGGGTTCGAACATTCCGAGCCCTAGCGAGCGCGGACAAAGGTGAGTGCGCTCAATTGCTTGGCTTCGTCTCCGGAAGCGAATACCCGAGCTGCTTGAGCACGCCGCGAAAGGTCCTGTCTTCATCGCGGGCGCGTTGCTGGTAGACCAAGAATTGCGACATTCCGCCGCGGGTAGCCGCGTCCGCCGCGCGTTCGTAGTTTTCGAGCACTAACAAGAGGTGTGGGTGCGCGAGCGCCACCTCTTTTGGAACCAGCATACCCTTTGCCGCATCGAGGCGCGCATCCGCGAGGCGATGAACGAGCTCGGCCAGCTCACGATCGTTGATGCGCGCCCGCAAATATTCGGCTTCGACCAGCGCCTGAGCGAGTAGGAGTGCCGCGCTATTCAAGTAGGAGCCGGCGAATGCCAACGCCGACCATGCGACGCACGCGAGCGCCACGCGCCCGGCAAACGCGCGGCGGGATAGGCGAGCTGCGCGACCAATCACGATTTCTCCGCAATTTCGGGGATGGGTCCGAATGTTCCATTTGCCAGCGCTGCCACCGCGGCAGCACGCTCCGCTGCACGCTTGGAGCGACCTGTACCCTCGCCGAGCAAACGCTCTCCTTGGCACACACCCACCCGAAACCAGCGTTGATGAGCGGGACCGGTCGACTCGAGCAATTCGTACGTCGGCGCCGCGATCCCCATCGCCTGTAAGCGTTCTTGGAGTTCGCTCTTGGGATCCCGCTGCCCGCTATTCTCGAGCAACGTCAGTTCGGCCTCAACGACGCGCGCGCAGCACGCGCGCGCAGCCTCGAGGCCCGAGTCCAAATACACGGCCGCGATCAACGCCTCGACGGTGTCGGCCAAGATGTTCGTTGTCTCGCCGAGGCCGGCGGCCAGAGCACCGCGCCCGAGCCTAATATCCTGGGACAAACCCACGCTCCTCGCCCAACAAGCGAGCGCGTCCGCGTTGACAAGCTGCGCGCGCATCCGAGTCAAAGCTCCCTCATCTGCTTCCGGAAATTGCGCGCAGAGAAGTTCACTCACGCAAAATCCGAGGACGGCATCACCCAGAAACTCGAGCCGCTGGTTGTGCGAGACATCTCGCCGCTCGTTCGCGTAGCTCGGGTGGGTCAGCGCCTCCAGCAAGCGAGCGCTTTCGGGCGCCAACCCGATGAGCTCTGCGATGCTAAGCGCCATGGCTGGAATCCCGCCGAGGCTAGCGGAAGTACACGGGCTGTCACCTTGGTAACGCATTGTGTCAAGCGACCCCGCAGGGTTGCCGTCTCAGAAGTGGAGCCCCGCTGAAAACGCCTGTCGGAGGAAATAAGGCTCTCGTGCGCTATGCTGAAAGCCGTGCCCGATCTGCAGGCGTGCCCGTTTTGCCGCGCCCTGTACGCGCCCAAGGAAGCCACCAACTGCTCAGAATGCGGTGTGCGCTTGGTGCCGCTCGAAAATTTGCCGCCATCGAGAGATTTGCTGGAAGACGAGACGGAGCGCGGAGAATTAGTGCTCCCTGAGCAGCGCGCCCTGCCTTGGAACTACTTTGGTAGCGGCCGTGGCGTCTTGCTCATGCTTGCCGCGCTGGGAGTCGCGTCATTTTTCTTGCCCTGGGTTGAAATTCACATGCCGGAGAGTGCCGTGCGCAGCGGCTTCGATTTGGCTCGCGGCCGCGCTGGGTGGCTCTGGGGTGGCGCAGCTGGGTGGCTGGTCCTCATCCCGCTCGTCTGGACGCGACGCACGATCGCCCGCATGCGCGGTGTGCGCTTGGTTACGGCGCTGTTCCCAGCGATGACGTTGATCGAAGTCATGATGCTGATCTCGTTGCCTCCTCATGGCCGTCACAGCGTTCCCGTTGCGATCGAATGGCGCTGGGGCATCTTCGTGAGTTTCTTCGTCGCAGCTGCGGGCGTCATTGCAGGCATTCGATTCGGTGGGAGCCTTCGGGACCTACCACGCGTCTTGACCAACCTCTCGAGCACGGATCCACGCGAAACTAGCCGCGGACAGACTTTGCATTGAGCGCCTTGCTCGGACCGTTTCTCGCCAGCGGTTTGGCGGCGTGCTAGTTCCTTCCGATGCGCCCGCGTCATCCCGCGCAAGCTCGTTCTATCGAGTCCGAGCGCGTTCGGGATTCGTCACCGGATTTGCTCGATGTGCCTGCGGCCGTTGTGTGCGCGGCCTGCGGGGATCCGGCTTGCCTCGGTTGCTCAACCGACGAAGCCACGTATCCATCCGGCATTGTCGCGATCGTCCCCTGGGAGCGAAGCGGAACCCCGGTGCTGGCGCGCATGTGGCACACGGCCAAACTTGCGACGACTCAATCCTCTTCTTTTTTCGGTGCTCTACCAGACGGCGATCTTGCTTCTGCTTTGGTGTTCGCCTTGCTCGCAGAAACGCTCGCGGTCAGCGGCTTGCTGGTTTGCCTCGCAGGCACTGCGTTACTCGTTCTGCCTGAGCTACTTCACGTCTTGCGCGGCGATCCCCGATTGCTCACGTCGATCGTGCGCGGCGCCTTTGGCTGCTTGTTTGGACTCGTCGTGATGATGGTCGGCATCCACAGTGCGCACGGTTTCGCTCTAGATTTCGTGGCCAATCGACGGACAGTCCGCAAGCGCGCGCGCGGCTTGCGTTTCGGCCTGTACGCTTGCGGCTGGGACCTCGTCACGTTGCCGGCAGGTTTGCTCGCCCTCGCGCTACTCGATGGCCCGCGCGCGGCGCGACGCGCCTTTCCGCTTGGACTCACCGCGCCGATGCAAGCGGCGGAGGCCTACTTGGTCGGCGTGCGAGGCATCGCTTTAGAACAGGCTCGCGTGGTCGCCCGACGCGCAACGATGTTCACTGGCCTGGCGGTCACGGGATTCCTCATCACGCTTGCGGGTTGCGCTTTTTTGATCACGCGCTGATACCAGCCGCACGCTCAGAACAACGCGCCGAGCTCGAGTACCGCCGTCCACTGGCGCGGCTCACCCGCCAGATCGGTCTTGTTCGCGCCGCTGTTCGCGTCGGCCGGCGCAACCAAGTCCGTGATCACCTGACCGCCGACCAACACCATCTCGTAGCGGTAGTTGAGGCCGAACATCAAGCGCTGGCGGCGCAGCCGCACGGGGTCAAACACGACGTTGTTGTTGAAGTCTATCGGGGACCCGCCGCGACAGACTGGTTGCCCGTCGGCCGCAGTCTTGTTCGGGTCAGGCGTTCCGGGCTGGTTGATGCCACCGTAGTTACAGTACTGCACGCCATTCGTCCCAGGCGTGAGATCGATCAAGCCGGAGTCGCCGAAGATCCACAGGTATTGGTAGCCGATCCACGGCGTCAAAATCGACGAATCGGCAATGGGCAACGGCTTCGAGATCTGCGCGTCGAGCCCCGCCACGGTCAGCTGGAACTCAGGCGTACCCGTGATTGTTCGCACACCGCCGCCGACGGCGACGTCTGGGAAGATACCGAGCACCCCCGTGCGAAACCCCTCGAGCAGCGCCAAGCGCACGTCCGCGCCACCACTGATGATGCTCGTCTTGGGCATGAAGCCGACGACACCGGTCACTTCCAAGCCAAACCCGAAGCTTTTGCGCAGCTTGAGCGAGTAGAGCT
>DASXKQ010000155.1:0-18245 GCA_036496745.1 Polyangiaceae bacterium | reverse complement strand
CACACCCAGCTTTGATCATGCCGTGAAGAGCCGCGCAAGAGTCCCGTTGTGCTCGCGATCCAAGTGATCGAAATGATCTAGGAAAATTTTAGGACAGCCCCTAGCAAGCTCGAGTATTCACGGACACGAAACGCGGGATGCGCCTTACGCGCCGGGCGAAAGTCGCTATCGACTCCCAAATGCACCTTCAAGGGGCCCCGTTCGAACCACGCGCCGCCGCGCACGGCGAGCTCCGCCGGCTTCGAAACCTCTGGGATGCCGAGTAGCTCGCCGTAGAAACGGCACGCCTCCTGTTCGCGCCCCGCGGGCATCGCGAGCTGAACGTGATCGATCGCAGCGAGCGTCATTCCGGAAAGGAGAGTCTACTCCGCACGTCTCGCGCGCCAAACCTGCCCAAAAACGGACCTTTCCGTGGTTGCCTCCCCACGAGACTTCGTTGTCGTATGATCCGGGTTCGCGTGGACAAGCAAGTGCTCATCGAAACGCTGGCCGCGACGGTGCGCGCCGAGCTGGCCGAAGCCAAGCGCCTCGCGAAAGAAACGGCGGACGCGGCCAATCACCCCGAGGCACGACCTGAGGGCGACAAAGACACTCGCAAGATCGAACTATCCTATCTGGCGGCGGGTCAGGCGGCACGCGCCAGCGAGCTCGAGTCGGGCCTGCTCCTGATCGCGACGCTCCCCGCGCGTCGCTTCGGCAAGCATGAGCCAATCCAGGCCGGTGCACTCGTGGAGCTCGACGTGGAGGGCAAACCGCAGCGCGTCCTCTTGAGTCCCGCGGGTGGGGGCATGAAGCTCGCCGACATGCGCGGCACCATCAACGTGGTAACTCCCCAGTCCCCCCTCGGTAAGAACCTGCTCGGCCGGACCATCGGAGACTCTTTCGAACTGGTGGTTGCCGGGCAGTCGCGCGAAGTAGAAATCCTCAGCGTGGCCTGAAGGCTGCTCGCTCAATCGAGCACGAGGGGCACCGCCCAAGGCCCGCCGGCACCCGCGCGTGAAAGGACCGTGAGCCACGTGTCTTGCGGGACATCCACGATGTACGGATAGGTCGGCTTGAACACGGCATCGTGCGGCTCCATCCCGTCGCCACCGTGGTTCGGACCGACGTCGGCGCCGTAGTAGTTGGAACCTGCGGGCGCTTGTATCAGACCGAGCAAGCTGCCGTCCGCGCAGGTCGCGCGCTCTGTAGCGATAGCGACGCGCTGCAGCGTGTTGCCCTCCATCAGCACTTGAGCGCCGCAGCCAGAGCCCACTCCGTAGTCCAGGTTGTCGGCGAGCAGGTTGTTGAAAAGATGCACGCGCGCTGTGGCGTTGATGGCGGTCGGCGAATGAGACTCCACGTGGTCGAAGAAGCAATGATGAAAGGTGGCGATGGCGTCCGTAATTTGCGCAGCGCGCGTGTGCTCTCCGTCGCACTCGTCCGGAGTCACACCGTCGAAGTGTACCCAAGACAGCGTCATATTTTGGGCGCCCGCGCGTGCGTCGCTGAAGCCATCGCTGATCCACTTCGTCGTACAGTGGTCGATCCAAACCTGGTTTGGTTGCGAGAGACCGAACGCATCGCCGGCTTCGATCAGCGCCGGGTTCACGTCGTACACGGCCAAGTTGCGCGCGATCAGGTTGTGACTCGAGCCAAACTCCATGCTCACGCCGCGGATCTGCGCGCCGCGACCAAGCCCCACCAAGGTCTTGTTCGAGCCGAGATTGAGCGTGCGCTCATTGCGGGTCTTGGTCACGAGCGCCAGCGCGCACGTCGCGGGTGGGACCAGAACGGCGTACTCCATTTTGCTGGAATCGCTCGCGCAAGCCGAAGGGCAGGCGGGCTGATCGCGCTCCGCGTCGCGGAAATCGTATTTTCCCTCGGCGAGCAGAATCACGGCCGGCGTGTCGGCGGTCGTGGCGGCGGCTTGTAGCTCGTCCCACGTGCTGACGACGGTCGGCGTGGCGCCGTTACCGCCGGTGGTGCCCGCGCCATAGCCGATCGGCACGATGCTGATCACCTTGCGCAGCACGGCCGTCGAGCCGCTGCCCGGCGCAGGGCCGATCCAACGAGCCTGCGAATCCGTCGGAAAACCACTACCCGGATCGCAACCAGGCAGCTCGCCGATGCGGCCAAAATCCACGGCATTCGGCCAGTTCGAGTCGTCATAGCTCGGGCTGTCGAAACCCGACGACGGCGCGCTGCTCACCCGCCAGCTCGCGTCGCTCGTGTAGCTCTGCTCGAGCTCATCGAGCTCCAGCAACGCCGCGGGGGTCCCGCTGCTCGCCGCAATCACGACCGTGAGAACGTTGTCGCCCGGCAAGAGTGTAAGCGGGACGAACTCTGCCACGCGCGGCGCGCTGCTGGTGATCACCAGAGCCCCGTTCAGATAAACGCGGAAAGCGTCGCGCGCGGTGACGAACAACCCGGGACCTTCGCCGCCACCGTAGCCACTTCCAACCAGAATCGAGCGCGGCTCGTTGCCGGTGCCGAACACCGCGCTGCTCGGCAGGACGAGCGCACCGGGTGCGCTGCAATCGGGCGCCGTCGAGGGCGGCGCGCGCTCGGCCGTCTGCGCGATCTCCTTGCCGCAGCCGCACAGCAGACCGACCACGAGCAGGAAGTATCGGCCCGCGCTCAAAATGCGACTCCAACACCGAGCGATCCCAAGAGCAGAGGCTCCTTCAGGGCTCGCTGACTCGAGTCAATCGCAACCACGGGCTCCGGACCCAGCAGCAACGTCCCGACGGATGCCCCGATCGTGAGCGCAGGCGTCACGTGGACCTCCGCTTCGAGGCCCGCGCTGCAAGCAAAGCTATAGACGTCCGCGCTGCGCGCAACGAGCGGCGCTTGGACCTCACTCTGCGCGTGTAAGTGGTAGGCGCCCACACCGAGCGCAGGCCCGAACGCCCAAGCGCCCTCACGCAAAAGATTCCAGGACCCGCGTGCGAGGACGAGCTCCTGCCGAACAGACGCCGTGCCATTGTTGGCAGTGTAGCGCGCGCCCACGAACGGACCGAAAAATGCCAGGCCGACGCCCAGTTGCGGCACGGGTCGGAAGATCAACGCGATAGACCCGCCGAAGGCCGTCCCGAGCTTGGCCGGACCGTCGAGGGCGCTGCCAGCCGCGCGCAGCTGCCAACGCGGCTCGGGCGCCGACCATTTGCGCACTTGCGGCGGTGGCGGCTCGGGCTCGACGCCCACCACGTCGGGAGGTGGCAGCTCGCCAGCTGGCAACTCGCGCAAGCTCGAGCGCAGCAGATCGACCGCACGCACGGCGAGCACGCGCGGCGCCTGCGCGGCGTCAGTGATGGCCAGCCGCCGCTGGGAGATCTTTCCCGTAACTCGATCCGCGATGCGCACTTCCGCACTCGCGCCTCCCGCGTGGCGCGTGAGCGAGATACCGGCAAACGCACCGCTTTGCTGCGTCTGCGCTTCGAGCGCATCTGCTGACATGCCCTCACTCGGCACGTCGAGCACCGTCACCTCGAAGTCTTGCAGCATCAGCTCCGCGCGCAGGCGATTGAATGCCTCGGAAAGCGTCGCATCCGTCGCCGGCGGGCGCACGAGCAAAACACGCTGCGCAAACGCGCGATGAGCGCTGAGCAACGAGCACAAGAAGATCGCTGCGAACGCGAGCCAAGAAAGTCCGGTTCTCACGGGCCCTTCAAGGTGCACACCTTTTGCGGGGCGATTCAAGTACTCGCCACACACGCTTTCGGAACGACACAGGCGCGCGGAGTGCCCACGGATACGCGAAAAATGTCGCTCGAACGAGCAGGCCTTGCGAAAGGTGTGCGCCCAACACACATTGAGGCTCGCTTGACTGAAGACCCTTCAACCAGGTCAAGAAAGACGACGCATGGCCCAGCAAGAAGACGCTCTGACTCGCCGCAAGGCAATCGCGGTCGGCATCGCAGGCGCGGCCGCCGTGGCCAGCGTGGCTGCGGCGCACGGGCATGCAGCCCCCTCTACGGAAGCCGAGGGTTCGGGTCGAGCGGGTAAGGCTTCCCATCGCATGCCGGTAGTGTTCTTGCCGCATGGTGGGGGCCCGTGGCCGTTCGTGGATACGGGCATCGGGGACAAGGTCGAGCTCGACGAGCTGGCTGGCTACCTCAAGAGCGTGGCGGCGTTGCCGAGTACGCCACCCAAAGCCGTACTCGTGATCTCCGCGCATTGGGAGGAGGCGGTGCCCACCGTGATGAGCGCCGCGCACCCGCCGATGCTGTACGACTATTACGGCTTCCCTCCAGAATCCTATCGCATCAGCTGGCCGGCACCCGGCAGCGCCGCGCTTGCAGCCCGCGTAGAGCGCGCCTTGCAAGGCGCCGGCATACACTCAGCGCAGAACGCCGAGCGCGGCTTCGATCACGGCGCTTTCGTCCCGCTAAAGTTGATGTACCCGAACGCGGACGTGCCCACCGTCCAACTGTCGCTCAAGCGCGGCCTCGATCCAAGCGAACATCTGGCAATTGGCCGCGCGCTCGCGCCACTGCGCGACGAAGGCGTTTTCATCGTGGGCAGTGGGATGACGTATCACAACCTGCGCGCGTTCAACGCGTCGAGCCGAACGGTGTCAGAGAGCTTCGATGCCTGGCTGCGCGAAACGGCGAGCTCGGAACCCGCGGAGCGTGATCGCCGACTGACGAACTGGGAGCAAGCACCCGAAGCACGCCGCGTGCATCCTCGTGAGGAGCACTTGTTGCCGTTGATGGTCGTGGCAGGCGCCGCGGGCGCGGATCGGGGAAAGGTCGCCTACAACGGCACCATCCTGAGTCTGCGCATCTCGGCCTACCACTTTGGGTGACCTACCGCGCTACTTCGACTGCTGTTCGATGTCTTTGATCTGTTGATCCTGAGCGCGCATGCGCTCGTTCATTTTATCGACAGCGCCTTTGGCATCGCCGATCAGCACTTGGGGCGTCGTCAGCGCGCTGTCCGTGTGTCCGGCAGAACGACGTAACCACCCGAAATACCCGCTGAGCAAGAGGGCCGCCAAGCCTGCGACGATTCCAAAGCGGAGCATGAAGCGCATGGTCCGCGGGAGCCAACGGAAGAGCGCGATCAGCGCAAGCGCCGCGACGGCGCCGAGCACGAACGAGCGCGCATCCGGCGCGCCCCCGAGGGACGGACCCGACGGGGCACTGCCCGCGCCTAGTTCCACCTTCTCGACGCTGCCTCGTTCGGAGGCCGGCACGAGAGAGAGCGAATCCACGACGTGCAGGCGCCCGCTCGCGTCGGTATACCGATAGTAGACGTTCCGCGGCCCGTCACTCATCTGCCCACGCACCGGATGGTGTCGCGCCGGCGCGCGGACGTCAAGGAATGCTCGGCCGAAAGCGCGCGCGGAGCATGAGAAAGCGCCGCTCGAACACGAGGAACGTCGCGTTCGCGAGCAAGAACGAGATCGGCAACGACAGCCCGAACACGAACGGCGCGAGCGACGCGAGGTCTGGAAACAGCCGCCGCACGAGACCAATCGCGGTCATGTGCAACAGGTAGAGACCATAGCTGATGCGCCCGAAGTAGCTCACTATGCGCAGCTCGAAGAATGGCGCAAGGCCGTTGCTCGCTCCCACCACGCAGCTCCCCACCAGCGCCGTCAGGGACAGATCGAGGGCCGTGCCCGGCGCGCGCGCAAACGCCAAGATCGCGATGATCACCGCCAAGCTGAGCGGCGCGCTCCACTTTCGTCCGAACGCCACGCTTAGGATCCGAAAGCCTCGCGGATCGTCGAGCGCGATGGCCAACAGGGCACCCCAGCCGATCGGTCGCGAGAAGCTGGTCGCAATGCGCAGCGCAGCTTTGGATAGCGTAAGCGAGTGGAGCAAGAGCAGCCCTGGTGACGAACCGAGTACGAACAGCGCGCCAACCGCACAGCACAAGAGCAGGCGGCTCCTGACGCGGGCCACCAGCGGAGCCCAGCAGCAATAGAATTGCTCCTCGATGCACAAGGACCAAGCGAACGAAAACAGCACCGGGTGCGACACGGAGAAATCGACGAACCAGTTGGCGGTGTACGTCAGAAAGAACGGCAGTGAGCGGAAGAAGTGCTCGCGCCCCGGCGTCGCGTTCGGCATACGCCACGCGAAGGCCACGTACCCGAGTAGCACCAGGTAATAGAGGGGGAAGATCCTGAGCGCGCGTCGGGCATAGAAAGCAGCGAGCGAGATGCGGCCGGTATCTCGTTGTTCGCGCAGCAGGAGCGTGGTGATCAGAAAGCCGCTGATGCAGAAAAACAGCGAGACTCCGGCGGAGCCCTGGCCCAAGAGCCCGGCGAGCGGGTAGGGCGTGCTGTGGTGCCAAATGATCGGCACGATGCTGAGGGCGCGTAGCCCGTCGAGCGACGAAAAATGACGCCGGGCAAGATACTCGCCGTGTCCTTGCGCTTCCGTTGTCACCAATCGACGAGTAACCGACGCAGATAGCCGTGGCCTTCACGTGTTTCGGCGACATAAACGCGTTGGTCACGCACGACCGGTGCCACGCCGGTGGGCGCGCCGCCGAGCGTAAGCAGGTGTGCCGGCGCGGATGCTTTGCCCTGGGCGAAAGACACCGCCCACAACTCAGCGCGCGAGGAGACGTCGAGCACGGCCGCCACGTGACACGCGGTGTCCCCACAATCGAGTCCGAGTGCCAGCGGAGCACCCTCGAGCGGTACGTGTGAAATAGGCTCACGCACGTGTCCGCTGGCGTCGAGCAACGCGAGCTCGAGACGGGCTCCCTCGGTTTCGGATGCCGCTTCGAACCAGGCGACGAGGGCGCCGTCCGCGAAGGCTCGCGGCGCCGCGCCGAACGAGTGCGGGCGCGTCCGCTCCAAGCACGTTTCCGCGCCTGCTCGAGCAGCGTCCGCGCCCAGCTGCGCGGTGTAGATATCCGCCCAGCCCGGCTGATCTGCTTCACGCGAATCCGCCCACACCGCGAGTACACCTTTCGCGGTCTGAATCAGCGAAAGATCCGTGGCCGCGCCGGGCGCGTTGGTGATGCGCTGCTCCGGCGACAACGAGCGCAGCGTGCGATCGAGCTTGCTCGCGTACACCTCGGGATCCCCGCTGCGCTCATCCACCCACGCCACGAATAGATCGTCCCCAGCGCGCAACGCGGCGATCTCACCGAGGTCGCCCCGCTTGTGCGTGAGCATGCGCTGCGACTTTTTCTTGCCGAGTTTGTCGACCAACGTCACGAACACCTGCGGCTGGCCGTTGTCGATGCCGGCCCACGCGGCCAGCACGTCTTCCTGGCCGACCGCGGCATCGGCGAGCGCGAGACCTCCCAGCGAGTGCGCGCGCAGGGAGAGCGGCTCTGCGGGCGCCAGCGCCGTGAAGGGCGGCCGGTCTGCGAACGCATGCAGCTCGATCCGCGCGCGCAGCGGCTCGAAGCGGCCGTCCGGCGCGGCCTTTTTGAGGCGAACCCAGGGCGTGGTCGGATCGAAGTCCGTGATCGTGCCGACCAGCTCGGCTCCAGCGGTCTTGGTCACCGCCACTTGCGAGAGTGGATCTCCTTCGGCGAGCAGATCACTGGCCACAACGCGCGGTGGCGGCGGCAGCACGAAGCGCGCCGCCGGCGAGCGAAACGCGTCGGAGCGATGCTCTAGCCGAGCGAGCGCCACCGGTGTGGGCACCGCGCTGGTCGCGGAGAGTGCGACGCAGTGCTCTCCGCAAGCGAGACCCCACGCCAGAGACCGCTGCGACTCGCGCTCGAGCCGCAACGGCTCGGCCGCGCGGGGCGCCATCGTGGCGTCCAGCGCCACGAATTCGGGGACGATCGACGCATCGTTCGCGCAAGGCTCGGCGCGCAGGCACTCCGGCGCGAGCGTCAGAGCGGCCACGCCCAGCTGTGTCGCGGCGAGCTCGGGCACGGTCCCGTCCATTTTCCAGTATTCGAGCTCAGCGCGGGGCTCGTTGACGCGCGCTTCGGGGGTGAGCTCTGCGAGCTGGAACGTACGGTGCGAAGTGGCAGGCGCGCTCAGATCCTCCCACGCCAAGTACGCGCGGCGTTGACCCTCAGCGGGCTGGACCACGCGCAATAGTGCTTGTTCACCAAACGCGTTCGCCGCGGGCGTCGGTGGCACGAGCAATTTGCCTTGCGCGTCGACGGCGGCCGCATAAACGCGCGTGGCGATACTGCGGTGGTCACTCCAGGCTAAAATCGCGCGATTTTCCAGGACGACCAGATCCAAATCCAAATCGGCCGTCGGCTCCGCGCTCACCACGACCGGCGCCCGTGGCGCGCCCGTTTCATCCGCGAAAATAAGCTCGATTGGACCGTGCCGCCGCGCTTCTTTGCCGACTAGCGTCACACCCAGCACGAGCTCTGCGCCGAGCGCAGCAGCCTGCCAAGCACCGGCGTCGCTCGCGAGCAATTGCGCCGGGCGCAGCAGCTCCCCGTTCGCACTCACTTCGGCAGCGAAGATCTGCGCGCGTCGATCGCTACGGCTCGCCCACAGCACCCACACGCCACGCGGGCTCGGCACGGCCTCGATCCACAGGAGCGACACCGCGCGCCCGACCGCCAGCGGTCCACCGCGCATTTTGGCCGCCTCGGACAGGAAGCGGACCACGACCGATTCACCTTCACGCGTTTTGTGCGTCGCGAGCAGGACGAAATCGGTGCCGATTGAGCGCAAGCTGACCAAACCGATCTCGTCCGGCGCGTCGTCCACCCGCACGGCCTCGAGCTTCGTGTCACCCGCTGGGCCGACCTGGCGCGCCCAAAAGCTCTTGGCTCCACTCAGCTCGGGCTCTGCCCAAACGACCAAACCGCCCCGCTTACGCATGCACAGGTACGGACCGAATGTCCCGGCCGGCACCGTCGCGATGGCGGAAGCTTGCAGGCGAGCCGGCTCACTCACTGGCGCGACGGCCGCAGCAGCGGCGCTTTCGGCCGGGCGGTGTCGCGGGTGTGGCTCTCCCCCGCTGGCGTGCGCGCAGGCCAGGCACAGGGCAGCGATCGACGCCGAAAATCTCGAGAAGGTACGCACGACGCGCGAAACCTAACATCACCCCATAAGAGTCGCAGAAAAATGACGGCGGGAGCAGCTACGATGCTGCAATGACGCTCGCCCAGCGTTTGCTCATCGCCATCGGCGCTCTCAGCATCGCCACGATTTTCGCGTTGGGTTTCGGCGTGCGGCAGGCGCTGCGCTACAGCGAGGAAAAGCGATTCCGCGACGAGTTCGTGCGCGCGACGGGCTCGCTCCGTCCCGAGCTGTCGGACGAGATCGGGCGGCTACCCAAGTTGATCGAGCCGCTCTGCCGCCACGATCCGCTGGTCGACAGCGCGCTCGTCGGGCTCGAGTCGCAGGATCTGCAAGGCCGGCGCATACCACTGGCAGCGAGCGTGCGTGCGCTCGCGCAGTCGCTGCCGCTCGACGAGCTGGCGGTAGTGACCTCGACCGGCGAGCTGCTCGGTGGCAGTCCGCCGAGCATCGCGCCGCGCGCGCAAGCCATTGCGCGCTTTCTCGAGCACGCGGAGCAGGTCTCGCTCAGAACGGAGGGCAGCGCCGCGATGGAGTACGGCTGCGTGCGTCGCTCACGCGAGAATCAGCGTGTATGGGTGGGGGTGTACGCGGCGCGCGAACTCACGCCGTTGCTCACGAAGATCGGCGCCTCCTACAACCTCGAGCTCTCGTTCGAGCCCGCGCAGAGCTCGCCAGAACGAATGGTCGAATCACTCACGCTGCGGGAGCTCGCTGGGCGGCCGCTCAGCGCCGCGCGTTCGCGCGTTCCGCTCGTGTCCGCACTGGAAGATTTCGACGTCACGATCTCGACAATCGGCGTGGGCACGCTGCTCGCGGCACTCATCCTGTCGCTGGTTCTATCGCGAAGCCTTACGCGGCCGCTCAGCGAGCTCGCGCGCGAAGCCGGCGCGGTCGTGCACGGTGAGCCCAAGCCCGTGATCGCGCGCGGCAGCCGCGAGCTGGTCGCCTTCGCCGACGCCTTCAATCGCGCGATCGCAGATCTGGCAGGCCTACGCAAACGCCTGGCGGCCACCGAGCGCATAGCGGCGCGCCGCGAGATCGCTCGCCGCGTGGCACACGAGATCAAAAATCCGCTCGCGCCGATCCGCGCCGCTGTCGAGACCTTGCGGCGCTTGCGCAGTCGGCAAGATCCCGCGTTCGACGGATACTTCGACGAGGCAACGCGCACCGTGCTCGACGAGGTGGCGCGCATCACGAACATCGTCGGCGAATTCACGCGTTTCGCGCGGCTCCCACCGCCCAATCCCGGGCCCGTCGATGTCGTCGAGCTCCTGCGTTCCGTCGTCAATCTGTACGCCGCGAACGGCCCGCCGATCGAACTTTTCAGCGAGCCATGTCCGATCATACAGGCCGATCGCGATCAGCTCGTGCAACTCGTGACGAACCTCGTGCAGAACGCGCAACACGCGGCCGGAGCGAGCGATGCCGGCAAGATCCGCGTAGATGTCCAGCCCATTCCCGCCGAGCACGTGACCATCACGGTGAGCGACAACGGCCCTGGCCTCGCTCCAGACATGAAAGACCGACTGTTCGAGCCTTACGCGACGACCAAGACCGAGGGCACGGGTCTGGGACTCGCGATCGCGCAGCGCATCGCGCTCGAACACGGCGGTGACCTCAACTATCGCGACGCTCCGGCCGGTGGCGCGATCTTCGAGGCGCGGTTTCCCGTTCTGGGCCCCAGCTTGCTCGCCGAGCCGCCGCCGAGTGAAGCCTGATTTTCAGGGAAAAATCCGCGAATGTCTCGCGCTTATACAATGGCCCTTCCGGCTGAAAATCCGGCCCTATCCGGGGCGACTCATTCGGGGCTAGTGTTCCTTCGTACGACCGGATGAATCGCCTCTCACAGCGCCAGCTCATCATTCTCTTCTTGATCGGGGTAGCCGCTGTCATCAGCGGTATGAACCCGCACCTCGCGCCAGGGGTCGTGCCTCTGATTTTCTTGGGCATCGGCCTGGCGGTGATCCTGCTCGGCGGAGCCGAGGGTGGTATCGCCCCCGAAACGCTCGACGCGATTCGCGCCGCCGTGCGACGCGTGCTTGACGGCAAGCGGCCGGAAGCACCGAGCGGCTCCCCCGCCGGCGTCACCCGCATCTACGACGAACTCGCGGAAGTCCACGAAGCGATGGGCGAACTGTCCGCGAGCGACGCGCGCAACGCCGAAGAGCTCGAAACGGCTTCGCAAGCTCTCTCTGCCACGGTGCGCAGTCTGACCGACGGCGTCGCCTCGCAGCTCAACGCGAGCGAAGAAGCCGCGCGTTTCGTCAAAGAACTTACGCGCGCGCTGCGTGACATCGCGCAAAACGTGGAGGTACTCGCCTCGAGCGCCGAGGAGTCCAGCGCGGCGGTCCTCGAAATGACCGCGACCAACGATCAGGTCGGCGGCAACATCGGCGAGCTTGCCACGAGCGTGCGCGAGACGGTGGCCTCGATCGAGGAGATGGCTTACTCGATCAAGGAAGTCGCCAAGAACGTCGACGCGCTCTCGCTGACCGCTGAAGAAACGTCCTCCAGCATGAACGAGATGGACGTCTCGATCGACCAGGTGCAGTCGAACGCGAACGAGACGGCGCGCCTTTCCGAGGAGGTCGCGCAAGACGCGGAGCGTGGCGCGGAAGCCATCCTGAAGACGATTGGCGAAATCTACCGCATCAAGGAGAGCAGCCAGGAAGCCGTTGCGGTGATCTCGAACCTCGGCTCGCGCATCGACGCCATTGGTCAGATCTTGAACGTGATCGACGACGTCGCCGAGCAAACGAATCTGCTCGCGCTGAACGCCGCGATCATCGCGGCGCAGGCGGGCGAGCACGGCAAGGGTTTTGCCGTGGTCGCCGACGAGATCAAGGACCTTGCCGAGCGGGCAGGCGCCAGCACCAAAGAAATCGCGGATCTGATCAAGACCATTCAAGCCGAGAGCAAGAACGCCATTCAAGCCGTCGAACGCGGCGCTCAAAACGTCGATCGCGGTGTCGAAGTGTCGAACGAAGCCGAGCGAGCACTGAAGAAGATCTTGGAGAGCTCGCAGAAGAGCACCAACATGGTGCGCGCAATCGCTCGCGCCACGGTGGAGCAGGCCAAGGGCAGCAAGCAGGTCACCGACGCCATCGGCCGGATCGCCGCCACGGTGCAGCAGATCGCCGCCGCCACCGCGCAGCAAGCGCGCGGCTCCGAGTTGATCATGAAGAGCAGCGAGAAAATGCGGACCATCTCGCAACAAGTGGAGCGCTCGAGCCAAGAACAGGGGCGCGGTAGCCGTCAGATCACGCAGTCGATCGAGACCATCAACAGTTTGGTGACGCAGCTCAACTCCTCGTACCGCTCGCAGGCGATGGGCTCGGAACGCGCGCTCGGCGCTACCACGCAGATCGAAGAAGCCGCGCGCCGCCAGGACGGCGCCCTACGCGAGCTGATATCGAACGCCGAACGCATGAAAAAGTCCGTCGCCTGACGGGCATTGTGCTCCCGACGGAGCTACTCACTTCACACTCGCTCCGCAGTGCCCGCTGCCCGGGGTCGACGCGACTGCGCTGTAGTCTCCCACGTCGAGCTCGAATGGTATCGCGACGCGGCCGTCGTAGCGTCCCTTGTCGTCCGTCGAGAGCGCGCCGAGCCAATGCTCGACGCCCGTGAAATCGCGCAAGCCCACGTCGACGCGCGCGAACGCGCAAGCGGAACCTTCACTCGCAACAGAACCGGAGACGTGCAGGTGGCCACCGCGACGCAATTCGTGAAGCTCCGCAGTCAGCGACACGATTGCTGCCGGTAGCCCGCTCTCCTGCGATACCGGCGGCGCGCTGTTGGCAACCGCCGATGGCGCAGCGGGTACCGGCAATGCGCTAGGCGCCACCCCCGCCGAGCCGCTCGGCTCCGGCGTGTTCGACGCACCGCTCGCCGCTTGATCGCCGAGCGCCGAGCCCGTTTCGCTGCCAGGAGGCCACTGATATGGATCTGGCGGCGGACGATGCTGATGCTCGCTCGAGTGCGCTTCGTAGTCCATGTGGCTAGCCGCGCCACCCAAGTCGATGCGGTGGTAACGGGTTGCGTCGAACACCTCGACCCACGCGTGCGCCTCGTTGCGCACCAGGCGGGCCGGAATGCCGAGCGCAAGTGCCGTGAGCACGAACGCGTACGCGCGGTGACGACACACGCCCTTCTTGCCGATGGCGAGCTCCGTGTAGAGCGAAGCTCCGCCCGTCGAGCGCGGCGTCTCGTCCGATGGCGAAAAACTGCGAAAGTACCCGACCAGCTTGCCGAGCACGTCTCGCGGCCGCTCGTTTTGCGAGACGCCGATCGCGCGCAAGACGTCCTCAGCAGAGCTCTTCGCGGCCGGCGGTAGCGGAGGCAAGTAGCGAACGAGCTCCGCCCAAGACACGTCACCGAAATCCGAACCGAAAACAGCGCGGGGAATCGCGAGTTCCACCACGAGGCGCACACGCTTACGTGCGTCGCCCATCAAGAACCAGTTGTCCGCGCCGTCGCGCAGGAGCTCGAACTTCATCGCCGGCTCGACGCGCGCGACGAGCGCTCGCGCGCCGGGCCCGACACTGGGAATGCGAACGGGCAGAGACGGCGCGACGTCGACTAGAAGATCGCCGTAGAATTGATCTTCGTCCGGCCGCGGTTCGCCGCCGAGCTCGAGGTGGTGCAAAGATTTGTCGTGCACGACGAGCTCGAATTGTTCGTCGACCGCGTCGTACGCGTACACGCGCTTGAAGGGCGTGACCGCCGGGATGAACGGATCGTCGTAGCGCACCGAATCCGGTCGGGTCGTGTCCCGATCGATGCGGTAGCTCGCGTCGATGCTGTCCGGCGTCGCGTTGCCCCCATACGCGACCTGACTGCTCGGCGTGTTTCGCTTGTCCGCCGCGGGCGCAGAAACGACGCCGCTCGGCGTATCGATCGCCGCCGGCATCGTGCCATCCGAAGTGGTCGCCCCCATCCGCAAGTCGTCGACCGGGTCGGGTGGAATGTATTCGTGCAACACGGGACCGTCGGCGCGCAACGGGGCCGCAATCGCGCTGACGAGCAAGAGCACGGCAGTGATGCGGAGTCCGTTCGAACGCTGCATTGACCCCGCTGAAGATAGCATCGTCCGAGCAATCAGAGCGCCACGCCGCCGCGTCTTGCAAGGCCGCTCGAGCGCTATGGGCGTCGCACCTTCTGCCACGCACCGGGCTGCCACACATAGCGAACGCCGTCCCAGTGATAGTAGCCTGCTACCCACTTGGCATCGCTGCGTTCGGACGGCGCGAGCTCACTCGGCATCTGCGCACCGGCCACTACCCGCGGCGGCGCGGCCAGGCTCGAGGCTTCGACACCGCGCGCAGCTTCGGCTTGGCTCGGGCGCGCTTGCCGGCCCACGACACACGCGGCGAGCTGCCCCAAGAGCAGCGCTCGGCCCGTGCGCGCGAGCGTGCGTTTCATCTCCGCCGCTCGCGCGTGCTCGCCATGTACGAGCGGATCTGCTCGGCGCTCAGCTCGCGCATGTTCGAGCCTCCTGCGTAAAACGCGCGGTACCAGCGCGCGGTGAGCTCGAGCGCCTCCTTAAAACGCAACGTCGGATGCCAAGCGAGCGTGTCGAGCGCTTTCTCGCAGCTCAGTTTGAGTAGCTTGGCTTCGTGCGGCTGGGCGGCAGCTTCGTTCGGTGGCAGGAATTCATGGCGAACGCTCGGCCAATGCGCTTGAAATTCGCGGACCACTTGATCGACGGGCGCAAATGCGTCGTGCTCCGGGCCGAAGTTGAAGGCCTCACCTGCCGTGGACGCTCGCCTGTGTGGATCACAGAGCGCAACGCCCAGCTCGAGGTAAGCGCCGAGCGGTTCGAGCACGTGCTGCCAAGGCCGGACCGACGCCGGATTGCGCAGCACGGGCGTTTCGCCCTTGGACCACGCGCGCACGCAATCCGGGATCAGACGATCTTTGGCCCAGTCACCGCCACCGATCACGTTGCCCGCGCGCGCCGAGGCAATCGCGGTGGCGCTGCGGTTGAAAAAGCTCCGCGAATACGCGGAGAACACCAGCTCTGCGCAGCCCTTCGAGGCGCTGTACGGATCGGCGCCGCCCATCGGATCGAGCTCGCGATAGCCGAACGACCATTCGCGGTTCTCGTAGCACTTGTCGGAAGTCACGTTGACCAACGCCAAGAGGCCCTTCTGGTCACGCGCGGCTTCGAGCACATGCGCCGTCCCCAACACGTTCGTGGACAGCGTTTCGAGCGGATCTTGATAGGAAGCGCGCACCAACGCTTGCGCAGCCAAATGAAAAATCAGCTCGGGTTTGCTGTCCGTAATCGCCCGCTTCAGGGTCGGCAAATCCCGTAGGTCACCGCGGATATCGCGCAAGCGGCTCGCGTGGCCGAGGATCTCGAAGAGCGCCGGGTCGGTCGGTACGCTGAGGGAGTAACCCGTGACGTCCGCGCCGAGCTCGAGCAGCCATTCGCACAGCCACGCGCCCTTGAAGCCGGTGTGTCCGCTGACGAACACGCGTTTACCGCGGTAGAAGTCGGCGAGTGCGGTCATCAGCGACTCGGCTCCGTAACGCACCACGGCGCTTCACCGGAGCTCCAGAGCTCCTCGAGCAGGTTACGCTCGCGCACGGTATCCATGCATTGCCAGTAGCCTTCGTGGCGATACGTCATCAGTTGCCCCTCGCGCGCAACGCGCTCCATCATGTGCTCGAGAACCGTCGCATCGTCGTCCAGGTAGTCGAAGATCCCGCGATTGAAAACGAAGAACCCGCCATTGATCCAACCCTCCCCGAGCTGCGGCTTTTCGCGAAAGGCGACCACTCGATCCCCATCGATGTCGAGCCCGCCGAAGCGAGCCGTCGGGCGCACTGCGGTCACTGTCGCGAGCTTGCCGTGCGCCTTGTGAAACGCGATGAGCTTCGGAATGTTCACGTTCGCTACACCGTCACCGTACGTCAGCATGAACGTCTGCTCGTCCTTCAGCAGCGGCTGCAAACGTCGCAAGCGACCGCCCGTCATGCTGCGCTCACCGGTACCGATCAGATGCACCTTCCAATCGAACGGTGCGCGGTGATGCACGTCGGTCTTGCCCGTCTCGAGCTCGACACAGAAATCGCTGTTGAGCAGGTGGTAGTGCAGGAAATACTGCTTGATCGCGTCCCCCTTGTAGCCGAGCGCGAGCACGAACTCCTTGAAGCCGTAGTGCGAGTACAGTTGCAAGATGTGCCAGAGGATCGGTCGCCCGCCGATCTCCACCATCGGTTTCGGGCGCAGCGCGGTCTCCTCCGAAAGGCGCGTCCCCATTCCACCGCAAAGGATTACTGTCTTCATTCCGTTCGTTCCACTGATAGTAGTTCGAGGTCCGTCTTAGTCTAGTCGCGGAGAACGCCAAACACAGAAAACAGCGTCCTGCGCGCCGCTCCGGGAAAAGCTGGCTTTCGCCAACGAATAACTCGGAACCCGTCGGCCGCCGGCGACGGGTTCCTCGGGCGTGCACCTCGCTCGAAGGCCGGCGTGTGCTGGCTGATCTACCGGCGTTTCGCGCTCGGCTACCTTCCGCTATTGTCCCGTCTTGGATGGATCGCCCCCGCCTCACGTTGATCATTCCTGTCTTCAATGAGGAAGCGGTCATTCCCGAGCTGCATCAGCGTTTGCATTCAGCAAGCAGGTCGTGGCCGGAGGTCGGCGACAACTGGGAAGTCCTGTTCATCAACAACGACTCGCAGGATTCGACGCTCAAGCAACTTCGAAGACTGGCAGGCGAGGAGCCCCGCTACAAGATCATCTCGTTCTCGCGCAACTTTGGGCACCAAATGTCGATCACCGCCGGCCTCGACCGCGCGGACGGCGAAGCGATCGTGATCATGGACGCCGACCTACAGGACCCGCCGGAAGTGATCGGCGAAATGCTCGTGCGCTGGCGCCAGGGTTTTGACGTCGTGTACGGCGTACGCAAAAAGCGATTTGGCGAAACGATATTCAAGCGCGCGACCGCCGCGATCTTCTACCGAGTGCTGCGCGCCATGCTTGGTGGCGTCTCGATCCCCACCGACGCCGGCGATTTTCGTCTGATGGGTCGACCCGTGGTCTTGGCGATGCGCGCGCTGCGCGAACGTCACCGTTTCGTGCGCGGCATGGTGGCCTGGGTCGGCTTCAAGCAAACGGCTGTCTACTACGATCGCCCGGGTCGCTTCGCTGGCGAGACCAAGTACCCGCTGAGTGAAATGGTCCGCTTCGCGCTCGACGGCATTACCTCGTTCTCCGTCGTGCCGCTGCGCTTCGCGACATGGCTCGGCGTCTTTTCCGGCTTTGTCGCCGTTGCGACCGCCGCCTGGGCGCTGTTCCAACGATTCCACGGTACGGGCATGGTCGCGGGTTGGACGACGATCATGATTGTCGTCGCGATGGGGTCCTCCGCGCAGCTCCTGATGACCGGCGTCCTCGGTGAATACGTCGGTCGGATCTACGAAGAAATCAAAAGACGACCGCTCTACATCGTGGCCGAAGAGATCAATATTCGCCGCGATGAGGCCCCGCCGAACTCGTCAAGTGACGTTCGCTAGCTCGCGAGTTGCTGTTTCCGGTCGGTTTGCGTGCGCCTCACGGTTCGTCCGCGCCTTCGTGGGCCGGATGCAAATTCAAGATTCGCATCGCCTGCGCGGTGCCGGGCGATTTGTAGTTCTTCTTGAACAAGAACAAATCATTGCCTGAATCCACCAGCCCGTACGGATGGTGATTGAGTGCTTGCTGCGCGTTGGCTCGTTCCTCACCACCGAGGTCTTGGCGCCGCACCAGCAGATAGTCCGCGTCGCCGTTGGCGACGAGCAGTGTGTACGAATCGATGCGCGTCGAGGTGTGCGCTGCTTCATGATCCGTCGCTGCGACGCTCGCTGTCCGCGGAATCTGCGCGACGAGGCGATTCATGGTGGCGGCGCGTTCCCGCTCCTGGGGCGTAATCTGGAACGGCACGCGCCCGAATCCACCTACGAAGGTGTGGTGCTGGAGCAATGCGCCAAATACGAAACTCTGAAAGAACACACCTAGCACCATCGCCCCCAGCGCTGCGCGGTAGCGTAAGACCGAAAGCTCCCCCTGGCGGTAGCTCCTGAGCGCGAGCACGACACCGGCGAACAACCACGGTACCCAGTAAGATGTGTACTGGAAGTGTATCGAGAGTGTGTGCGGGTAGTTGGTCGTCAGCAACGTGAAAAAGAAACCGGGAATCGCCAAAAGCGCGAGAGCGGGACGGCGCAAAGGTAGAAATGCAAGGGGCGCGAACAGATGGAGAGCGAGCGTGAGTTTGGTCTCGGTTGCCAG
>DASXKQ010000154.1:0-24534 GCA_036496745.1 Polyangiaceae bacterium | reverse complement strand
GGAGCCTACCAGTGCCAGATCCTCGAGGGCGCGCGGGAGGCCGCGCGCGATCGCGGCGTCCATTTGGTCTGTTTCGCGGGCGGGATGCTGGGCACTGACGCGCGCGGCGGAGTGCACCGAAACGCCACTTTCGACTTGATCACGCCCGACAACGTCGACGGCGTGATCGTGATGGCGGGCTCCGTGGGCAACCGCCTCGCCACGGACGATCTACTCGCATACTGCGCGCGCTTCAAAGGGCTGCCCTGCGTGTCCGTGTCGCGAGAATTGCCTGGCTGCTCGTGTGTGATGGTCGACAATCGCGCCGGCCTGGAGAGTGCCCTCAGCCATTTGATCCGCGTGCACGGCCTGAAGTCGATCGCGTTCCTGCGCGGCACCGAACAAAATCCGGAGGCCGAGCTACGCTACCGCGTGTACCGCGACGTGCTCGCGGCGCACGGGCTGCCGTTCGAGGAAAAGCTGGTTTGCAGCGGCGATTTCTTGTTCCCGAGCGGAGTCGCCGCCGTCGCCACGCTGTACGACGACCGAAAGCTCGAGCCGGAAGCGATCGTCGCCGCCAACGACGAGATGGCCATGGGCGTACTGAGCGAGCTCGCCAAGCGCGGTATTCGCGTGCCGGATCAGGTCGCCGTGATCGGCTTCGATGACATCGACAATGCGCGTTACACGTCACCGCCCTTGACCACGATCAAGCAGCCGCTGCACGAGCTCGGACGGGAAGCGGTGCGCCTGGTCATGGCGGAAATCTATGGCTCGCAGCCTGGGGAACGAATCACGTTGCACACGGAGTTCATCGCGCGTCGTTCGTGCCGCTGTTTCAGTCGCGACCTGCGTCCTGCCCTGAGTTTGCCCGCGTCGCGCGGCAGCTTCGAGGCAGCGCTGGTGGAGCGGCGCCAGCTGCTTTTGGCGGATCTCGCGCGCTCGGCGCGGGGCAGCTTTGGCATGCTGGGCTCGGGCTGGGAGCTCAAGTTGATGAACGCTTTCGCGACGGAGCTGCGCGGCGGCTCGGCTTCCGCGTTCCGCTCCTTGTTCGAGGAGACGCTCGACAAATTGCTCGAGCACGACGCCGATTTCAATCTGTGCCACGACGTGTTGAGCACACTGCGGCGACACATGCTCGCTTGTCTCGGTACTGATCCGAGCGCGCGCGCCCAGGCTGAAGAACTCTTTCACGAGGCGCGCACTCTGATCGGGCAAGTGAGTGAACGCGCTCAAGCTCGGCAACGGCTGCAGGTAACGCGCTGGGCAAGCGCTCTGGCTGAAACAGCGGCGGAGCTCGCCGCGTGCGCGAACTTCCCTCAACTCAGCGGCGCCGTGGCCCGTCATTTTCCGGGGCTCGGGCTCGACAGCTGTTTCGTCGCCGCCTATCCGTCGAAGCCGGGTCCGATCGAGTTTGCGGTTCACTACAGCAAAAGCGGCGACACCCCACGTCTCGAAAACGTTACCACGCTTACACGGGGCTTCGTTCGCCAGCTCTCGGAAGCGCGCACGAGCGAAGCTTTCTTCGTCTCGACCGTGTTCTCCGAAACGCGGGTGGTCGGCTGCGTGCTGTTCACTCTGGACCCAAAGCGCGGGATCGTGTGCGAGGCGTTGCGCGAGTTCTTGGGGGCCGCGCTGCGCGGGATGCCCGGCGCGAGCTGAGGTTCAAACGCGCGACGTGTCTTCCAGCTCGCGGCCGCGCGTCTCGGGCAAGAACGCCAGCAGTAGGATCAAGCCGAGCAGCGGAAAGAAGGTGGTGCTCCGCAACGTCAGTCCCCAACCAATGCGCGGGACGAGCTGCCCAATCAGTAGCGGTGACGTGACGTAGCCGATGCGCCCGAGCAGGTTGTTCGACCAGGCGAACGCGGCGCCGCGGAAATGCGTCGGAAAGAGCTCGGTCGTGAAGGCGTTGAGCACGGTGAGAATCGTGTTGATGCCGACCACGCCGAAAACCAAAGCCACGGTGAGCGCCCACTTTTCATGGCAGGTGTAGGCGGCGAACACGCCGCCGATGGTGGCCGCGTAGATCAAAAATGCGCCGGGTTTGCGGCCGATCACGTCGAGCAGCTTGCCGGCCGCGAACGCGAGCGGGATCGACACGAGCGCGGCCAAGCGCACTGCACTTCCCACGTCGTCGTCGCTGAGATTGCGCTCGGCGAGCGCAAACTCTTTCCAAAACGTGACGGCATTTTGAGTGCACACGTAGGTCAAGAACCAGATCGCGGCGAGCAAGAGCAAGCGCGCACGCGACGGCGAGCTCCAGATCGCCCAGAGCGACGCCTGCGGCTCACCGCGCGCGGTCTCGAAGCGCCGCGTTTCGCGCAGGCCGCGCCGCGCGTACGCCACGAGCAGGAGCGGCACCACGCCCACGAAATACACGCTCCGCCAGCCGTAGTGCGTGTGGAGCAAGAGCGGCACCACGCCCGCGCACACGACAGAGCCGAAGCCCGCCGCCGCGCTCACGACGCCCACGATCGTGCCGCGCCGCGCGGCGGGATACTCCTCGGCCGCGATCACCATGCTCGTCACCCACTCCGCGATCAGGAAAACGCGCGCGAGCATCTGCAGCACGGCGAACGCATACACGTTCGGCGCGAGGCCGGACAGGAACGTGAGCAGCGTGTAGCCGGCGATCGTGGTGGTGAGCACGCGCCGCCTCCCCCAGCGATCCGCTTGGCGCGACAGTGCGTACGCCAGCACCGTACCGAAGTTGATGAACGCGACGAGCGCCGTACCCCCAGCCACGCCCACGCCGAGATCGCGCCGCAAATTCGGCAAAATCTGGGTCAAAGCAAAAAAATCGTAGCCCTCGAAGAAGCTCGCCACGCTCAAGAACACGAGCAACTTGCGCTGGTAGGCCGTCAGTCGCGAGCCGCTTGCAGCGCGCTCGCCACCCACCTCCGCCTCGAGTTCGCTCATTCGATCAGGCCGGCGTCGGGGCTCGATGCGTTCGCGTACAAGCGCTTGGGCATGCGACCCGCCAGAAATGCCTTACGGCCGCTGCTGATGGCTTCGCGCATGGCGGAAGCCATCAACACGGGATCCCGCGCGTGCGCGATCGCCGTGTTCATCAGCACGCCGTGACAGCCGAGCTCCATCGCCACCGCCGCGTCGCTGGCCGTGCCGACGCCGGCGTCCACGATCACCGGCACTTTGGCCTGCTCGAGGATGATCCGGAGGTTATACGGATTGCGAATGCCGAGTCCGGAGCCGATTGGCGCGGCGAGCGGCATCACGGCCGAGCACCCGAGATCCTCGAGCTTCCGACACACGATCGGATCGTCGATGCAATACGGCAGGACCGTGAAGCCCTCTTTGACCAGCAGCTTGGCGGCCTCCAAGGTTTGCTCGTTGTCGGGGTAAAGTGTTTTCGGATCGCCGATCACCTCGAGCTTCACGAGGTCGGCGATGCCGAGCTCGCGCGCCAGACGCAGCGTGCGCACGGCTTCATCCGCCGTGTAGCAACCTGCCGTGTTCGGCAGCAACGTCCAGCGCTTCGTCATCAGCAAGCTCATCAGCGAGCCCTGACTGCGATCTTTGAGATCCACGCGACGGAGCGCGACGGTGACGATCTCCGCGCCGGACGCCTCGAGCGCGTCGCGCGTGACGTCGATGTTCGGGTATTTGCCGGTGCCGACGATCAGGCGCGAACCGAAGGTGTGCGAACCTATTTTCAGGGCATCGTGCGTGGTCATGGTTGCTCGGGTAGCGCTGCCCATGCCGCGCGGCAAGCGCGAGAGTGCACCCGTTTTGAGGTTGAAATAAGGTGCCGTTAATGGCACCATTGTCACATGTCGAAGGCAGAAAAGCTGCTCGAGGCACTGCGGAACAACCCGCGTGACGTCCGGTTCTCGGATGCCCTCAAAGTAGCTACCTCATACTTCGGCAAGCCGAGGATCGATGGCTCGCACCACGTCTTCGTCGTCCCCGGCGGTTTGCGCGTGAATCTCCAAGACGGGAAAAGCGGAAAAGCCAAGGGCTACCAAGTGGAGCAACTTTTGCTCGCCATCGATTCGCTACACAAGTGAATCGTCGGTTCCAGAGGAGCGTTAGCAATGGAACATTATACCTACCGAGTGACCTGGTCGTCAGAAGAACGGGAGTACGTCGGGTTGTGCGCCGAGATGCCGCTGCTCAGCCATTTCGATAAATCGCGCGAGGGCGCGCTGAAAGGCATCGCCAAGCTCGTGCGCGGCGTCGTCGACGACATGCGAGCCAAGGGTGAGACGCCGCCGGAGGCACTGGCTGACCGTGATTATTCGGGCGTATTCAAGGTTCGTGTGCCGCCGAGTGTACACCGCGAGCTCGTACTAGCGGCCGCCGAGGAAGGCGTGTCGCTGAACCGCATCGTGCAGGCGCGGCTTGCCCGCCCTTGAGTCGCGGCCTTTGCTGCTCGCTTCTCATCAAATGTTCCTGCTGACTCGGAAGCGTGATTTCAGTCTAGACTCGCCGTCATGGCCGCGGACTACATCCATCCGAGCGCCTGCGTGGACGATCCCGCGGCGCTCGGCGACGGCACCAAAGTCTGGCACTTTTGCCACGTGATGGGCGGCGCGCAGGTCGGGCGCGACTGCAACTTGGGGCAGAACGTGTTCGTGGCGGCGGGCGCGAAAGTCGGCGACCGCGTCAAGATCCAAAACAATGTATCGATCTACTCGGGGGTGGAGCTGGAGGACGACGTCTTTTGCGGACCGTCGTGCGTGTTCACCAACGTCAAGAATCCGCGCGCCGAGCTCTCTCGCCGCGACCAATTCGTACTCACGCGCGTTCGGCGCGGCGCGACCATCGGCGCGAACGCGACGATCCTGTGCGGCGCGGACATCGGGCGCTATGCGTTCGTCGGCGCGGGAGCGGTCGTCTCCGGGGAGCACCCACCTTACGCGCTGCTGCTCGGCATCCCTGCGCGCCGGGTGGGCTACGTCGGCCGACACGGACATCGCTTGGGGGAACGAGATGACGACGGCAACCTGCGCTGCCCGGAGAGCGGCTGGCGCTATCGCGAAAATGAGCGCGGCGTGCTCGAATGCCTCGACCATCCCGACGACGAGCCGCTGACCAGCCCGTGAACGAAACGCAGCCCCCCAAGCGTATTCCGCTGTTCGACGGCACGTTGCAGTCGGAGCTCGCCGGCGCAATTCGAGCGGCGATCGAGCGCGTGATCGCCTCGCAGCGCTTCATCCTGGGCGAGGAAGTGAGCGCGTTCGAGCGGGAAATGGCCGAGTGGCTCGGCGTCCCGCACGCCGTCGGGCTCTCGTCGGGCAGCGACGCGTTGCTCGTGGCGCTGCTCGCGCTCGGCATCGGTCCGGGCGACGAAGTGATCACGACGCCCTTTTCGTTCTTCGCCAGCACGGAGGCGATCCTGCGCGCCGGCGCACGCCCGGTGTTTGCCGACATCGAGCCGCGCACGTTCAACCTGAATCCAGCGCAGGTCGAGCGCGTGCTCAGCCCGAAGACGCGCGCGATTTTGCCCGTGCACTTGTTCGGCCGAGCTGCGGACATGAACGAGCTGCGCGCGCTCGCCGCGCGAGCCCGCGTCGCGCTCGTCGAGGACGCCGCACAAGCGATTGGCGCGAGCGTGGGCGGCCTGCGCGTCGGCGCGCTCGGGACCGTGGGCTGCTTCAGCTTCTTTCCCAGCAAGAATCTGGGGGCGTTCGGGGACGGCGGCCTACTGACGACGCACGACGCAGCCCTCGCCGAGACCAGCCGCAGTCTGCGCAGCCATGGGTTTTCGCCCAAGCATCATAGTCGCCTGTTAGGCGGCAATTTCCGCCTGGACGCGCTACAAGCGGCCGTACTGCGCGCGAAGCTCCCGTATCTCGAGGCGTGGAACGCGAACCGCCAACGGATCGCCGAACGCTATCGCGAGCTCTTGTCTCCGCTCGCTGAACGCGCCGCGGAACGTCTCAGCTTGCCCGAGCGCGCGGGCGCCGAGCACGTGTTCAATCAATTCGTCGTCCGGAGCTCCGAGCGCGCCGCGCTCGAAGGTCACCTGCGCTCAGCCGGCGTCGAGACCGCGCGCTACTATCCCGTCCCGATCCACCTGCAAGACACCTGCAAATCACTGGGCTATCGGCGTGGGGATTTCCCGCACGCCGAGCGCGCTTGCGAGGAGGCGCTCGGTCTACCGATGTTCGCCGAACTCAGCGATGAGCAACTCGAGTACGTCGTGAGCGCGCTGGGCGCGTTCTTCACTTAGCGGGCAAAAGCTCACGCGAAGCCGGCTTTGCGCGCTGCGCCCGAACCGCTCGCCGCCTCGATGGCGCCGGCGTAGACGTCCGAGAGCGCCAGCACGTAGAGCTCGCCTTTGTTGGTGCGCGCGTGGACTTGCTGGCCGTCGACCTTGACGGCTTCGATGCGGCTCACCGTGAAGCCCGCGCCGTTGTAGGCCACGTATAGCGTGAGCAGCCGGCCTTCCGAGGCCGCCGCCCAGCCCTTGTCGTCCTTGGTGGCCTGCGCGGCCGTGAGCAGCGCGGAAAGATGCTGTTCGGTCATGGGAGGTAAAGTTTTGCTTTTCCCGAGCGAAGTCAAGCCCGAGTGGACCCAATGGACGATATTGTGCGCCCGTGAGCTCCGAAGTCGTCGCGACCGGCACGCCAGCGCCGGGTGAGCCCCATATCGTGGTCGAGGGGCTCGAAAAGCGCTTTGGCGACGCGCGCGTGCTCAAGGGCGTGAACATGCGTGTGGGACGCGGGCACATCGCCGTGATCATCGGCGGCTCGGGCGCGGGCAAGACCACCCTGCTGCGGATCTTGATTGGCCTCGAGCGCCCGACGTCGGGTTCGGTGCGCGTCAGCGGCCTCGAGCTAGCCAACGCGAGCGGGCGCGAGCTCGATCGCATGCGCCAGAAGTTCGGCATGGTCTTTCAATACTCGGCCTTGCTCGACTCGATGAACGTGCTCGACAACGTCGCGTTTCCACTGCGCGAGCACAGCAAGCTCAAGGAAAAAGAGATCCGCCAGCGCGTGAGCGAGAAGCTCGCCGTGCTCGGGCTGCCGGGCACCGAGGAAAAATTTCCGAGCCAGCTCTCCGGTGGTATGCGCAAGCGCGTCGCGCTCGCGCGCGCACTGATGCTCGAACCCGAGGTCCTGATGTACGACGAGCCCACCAGCGGCCTCGACCCGCTCACGAGCCGCATGGTCGACCAATTGATCATCGATACGCGCGATCGCTTCGGCGTGACGAGCCTCGTCATTTCCCACGATATGCTGGGAGCCATGGAAATCGCGGATGAAATCTACCTGCTCGCCGGCGGAATGGTGGTCGCGTCCGGCTCGCCGGAAGAGCTCCTGCACGGCTCGAACGAGCTGGTCCACAAGTTCCTGAGCGCGAGCGGCGCGACTCGCGCAAACGGCGGTTGAAGCCCGCCCAGTCACGGGCTAGCGCACTGCTCGATGCCACCCACTCGCACGTTCCTGGTCACCGGCGCGGCCGGCTTCATCGCTAGCCACGCGGTCGAACGTCTGCTCGCGCGCGGGGATCGCGTGGTCGGCATCGACAACTTCAACTCGTACTACGACCCCGCCCGCAAGCGCACGAACCTGAGTGAAGTGCAGCGAGCGCCCGGCGCCGAGAACCTCGTCTTCGTCGAAGGCGACATTCGCGATCGCGCGCTGCTCGCGCGCTTGTTCTCGGAGCACGCGTTCGACGGTGTCGCGCATCTGGCCGCGATGGCCGGCGTGCGTGCGTCCGTGGACGATCCGTTTCTCTATTATGACGTCAACCTGACCGGCACACTGGCGTTACTCGAGGCCGCGCGCGAACACGGTCGCCCGAATTTCGTGCTGGCCTCGACGTCATCCGCGTACGGCAACACCACCACCGTACCGTTCATCGAAACCGACACCGCCGATCGCCCGCTCTCCCCCTACCCCGCCAGCAAGCGCGCCGCGGAACTACTCGGCCATGCGTACCACCACATGCACGGCATGGATTTCACTGCTCTGCGCTTCTTCACCGTGTACGGCCCGCGCGGTCGCCCCGACATGCTCGCCTACAAGCTGTTCGAAGCGATGCGCACGGGCGAGCCGCTGCCGCTCTTCAACGGCGGCAACATGTATCGCGACTGGACCTACGTCGGCGACATCGTCTCGGGCATCGTCGGCGCGCTCGACACACGCCTCGGCTACGAGATCATCAACCTCGGCCGCGGCGAGCCTGTGCTGCTCGCGGACTTCGTCAAAACCATGGAAGCCCTCGCCGGCAAGTCCGCGCCGTACACCACGGAGCCGATGATGAAAGCGGACGTGAACTACACGTACGCCAACATCGACAAAGCCAAGCGTCTGATCGGCTACGATCCGAAGCTCTCCGTCGCGGAGGGCACGCAGCGCTTTTACGAGTGGTATTGCCGGGCCGTGGGGCGGCCAGGGTAGGCACACGACGCTAGAAAAACGCCGTGGCCGCCTCGGCCAACGGCGCGAACGCAAAGCCCGCTTTGCGCAGTGTTTCGATCACCGCGCTCAGCGTGTCCATCTTCCGGCGCACCGGGATGCGCAAATCCACTTGGTGCCGCGCGAGCTCGGTCAGACCATCGTGCTCGTCCAAGAAGTCGATCGCGTGGAGCTCCAGGTTCACGAAGGACTCACCGAGCACGGTGTACGTCATCACGCGCGCGGCGCGCGGCCCCAGTACCGATAGCGTCGTGCCGATGAACGGCATGCGCAGCGGCCCAGCGACTTGGATCGGCAGCTCGCGCAGGCCGCCGCCGGGTACCCAATACGGACGCCCCACGCGATACGGCCGCGTGGGCGCGCGCAGCACGCTCGGCCGGTCGAGCACCGCGCGCGAACGGCGGCCTGACACGCGAATGGCCAGCATCTTGGCCGCCTTGAGCGTGTAGTACGACGGACAAGGAAAGACCGAAGAGTCGTAACTCACGCCGCACTCGGCGAGCACCTCGAACAGCTCGTCACTGACGGTGTAACCCGGCGCGCGAAAGCCCTCGGGCCGTTGCCCGGTCGCCTGCTCGATCAGCGCGATGGCGCCCGCAACCTGCTCGGTCATCTCCGCGCGGCTCCGCAGCGTCAGATCGTAGCAATGATCGCGCGTGTGGTTGGCGAGCTCATGCCCGCGCGACGCCGCGCCCCTGAGCGCGTCGCACAGCGCGGGATCCTTCAGATCCGAGGCGATCACGAACAAAGTGCCGCGCAGCGAGGTCGGACGACAGAGCTCCTCGAAGCGCTCGATCGCAACCGACAGCGAGCCGGCTTCAGGCGGCCGCTCGACGCCATACAGCGCCGCGTACTGCTCCATGCCGTCGAGATCGATAGAGATCGAGCACAGGCCGGCCATGAATCAGCCTCTAACGCGAGCTCGAATGCACGAGGCCTTCGTCGAGCATCGTGCGCAGCACGAGCGCCAAGTCCGCTTCAGCCGTGGCTCGCTCCACGTCGAACTCCGCGACCAGATGCTCAGCGAGCGCGGCCTCGGTGTCGCGCCCCGCGGCGATCGCCTTCCACACCGCGACACCCGTCACGTTCAGCGTGTAGTAGAACTTGGTGTCCAAATGCAGCACGACGCCCGTGCCGTCGGCGAGCTCGGTCAGCAGGCATTTGTCATTCGTGCGCAGCATCGGTTCGCGGTGATACCTCACGCAGCGGACGGCGTTTTGGGAAATCGAAACGAGACCACGAACTCATCGGCTCGCGGCTCCCGATAGGGCACGCCGGAGAACTCGAGCCAGGCGTGGCCGTCTTCTTCCACGCCCTTCGGGTGCACGGCGAGCACGAACGCGGGGTCGCAGCCAAAGCTCCGAAACACCGCGTAGCGGGCGAGCTCCCGGTACAGGCACGAGCGACGCAACCCGGGCACGCGATCCGCGAACGCCTCGGCGCGGTCGACCGCCCGCTCCACGTCGGTAAACGCCGCGGAGGTCCGGGCCGGCGTCAGCTCGCGGAGCACGGCATCCAGCGGCGTCCGAGCCAAAATGCCCGGCAAACGAGCGCGCAGCCAGCAAAGTTGAACGGCGGCACGCGCGGACTCAACCAACCTCACGATGCCAAGGTGGATGCTTCCGCTCCCAGCTGTCAATCGCCATCGGCCAACGGGCCAAGAGAGCGCTTGCGGAACCCAAACGCCTGAGCTAGCCTCGAGCCGGCTCGATTCGCTCCCTCCGCCAGCTGGGCGAGTAAGTACCTAACTATATTGGGGAACTAGACGCATGTCAGACACTCACGAGAAGCAGAACCCCGACACCGCCACAGAGCTCCCGAGCGAGTCCGCGCCCCGCGCCAAGCGCACCTACGAGCCACCGACCTGCGAGAAGAAGCGATCGATCCACCGGGTCACGTTGCTGAGCGGGATGGGTGTCGCCGGCATGGGCGCCATCAGCATGACCAACTGAGGCGTTCGTGGCAGTCGAATGGCTCGCGTTCCATCTCACTGATCGGTGCCAGCTCGATTGCCAACACTGCCTGCGCGATCCCGCGAAGAAGCCCAAGGATCTTCCGTTCGAAATCGTGCAGAGAGCGCTCGCTGAGGGCAAGCGGGTCTACAACGCCGAGCACGTAGCTCTCACGGGTGGCGAGCCAACCCTGCATCCGCAATTTCGAGAGATTCTCGATGCAGCGGTGGACGCCGAATACACCTGGCACATGGTGTCGAACGGGCGCCGATTCCCGTGGGTGCTGGAGCTATTCCGCGAGCGGCCCCTGCGGCGCGAGCGCATGACATCCGTCACGTTCAGCGTCGACGGCGCCGACGAGGCCATGCACGACAGCATTCGCGGTACCGGCACTTTTCGCGAAACGATGAGCGCTATCTCCCTGTGCTCTGCCCTGTCGATCCCGTTCGTTTTCAACACGACCATTCACAAGCGAAACGTCGCGCAGCTCGAGGCCGTCGGCATGCTGGCAAGCCAACTCGGCGCCGGGCGCCTCTCTTTCGTGCAAATGCAACCGACCGGCACTGCGCACGATCAAGGCTTCTACCTCAGCTGGCAAGAGTGGCTGGGCGTGATGGATCGCATCGATCGGCTCGCGCTGGCGCTCAAGCTCCCGATCAGCGTTGCGGAAGGCTTCCACAAGACGCAGCCGTTTTACACGTGCCAAGCATTTGCAGGCCAGCAACTTCACATCGACGTGGAGGGCAATCTGAATCTGTGCTGCCAGCACGCGGGGATTCCGAGTGAGGGCAAGCTCAGCGACATCGCCGGGAGTCTTCGTGAGCTCAGCCTGCCGCAAGCCCACGAGAGATTGCTCCGCATCATGCATGACGCACAAGTCGATCGGCTCGGCGAGATCGCTCGCGGTGAAGTGCGGGAAGGCTGGGACAAGTTTCCCTGCAACGCTTGCTTGAAGCGGTACGGCAAGCCGCACTGGACCGAAGACGGCGTGGGCGGACCTGCGGCTGCCCGGCAACGGTGGCACGGCGCCTGGGCGAAGAAGAACTTACCCCTCGTCACGGGTTGAGGTCGCGGGAGTGAGTGCGCGTTTGGACGCGTGGATCGACTTCCACGGAATCGCGGTGGAGCTCGCTTATCCGTCGTTCGAAGAAGACGCGTTCACCGCGCTATTTTCGGCTTTTCCTCGTGCAGAGCCGAAATCGAGTGCTCATGCGATCTCGATCGCACTTGGTGTTACGGACCAGCCCAGCGAGGCCCCAGGGCCCGGTTGGGTCCCGAGCTTCTTTTACGGAGTCGCGCAAGGATTCGCTTGCGGAGATCAGTACCTGATCTGGGACGGACGCTCCGCCATTCACGTGGACATCGCTGGCAAGCGAATAGCTGGGGCGCTCCGCCTGCCCGATCCACACCTGACCGCCTCCGGGATGCAGCACGTCGCGCTCTCGCTCTTGCTGCGACGACTAGGCACATTCGATCTCCACGCGGCCGGCGCAAGCGACGGTCAGCGCACGCTGCTGATCGTCGGAGACTCCGGGGCTGGCAAGACCACGGTGGTGCTGAGCCTCCTTGGCGCTGGTTGCTCGTTCTTAGGCGACGATCGCGTGCTGATCCGGGAGCAGCATGCGCGGCTCGAGGTGCTCGGCTATCCGCGCGAATTTCACGTGTCCCCCCAAACACTCCACGCGCTCGGCCTCGCAGCCCCAGAGCAGGCCGCGGCCACGGACGGCAAGTATCGCATCGATCCGCTGAGCTATTGGCCCCGTGGATTTCGCGCGAGCTCTGCCGGTCCGCTAACGGTACTGCTCCCTCGCATCGCAGATCAGCGGAAGTCTGCGCTGCGACGGGTTCCGTCGGCCGAGACATTCGGTCGACTGCTCGGGTCCAGCGCCCACGTCGCCCTGCCCACGCTCGGCAACACAGAGCAGCAACTGCAACTGCTGAAATCAATCGCTGATTCAGCGGTCGCCTGGGAGCTCGAGCTCGGTGCAGACAGTCTCGAAACGCCGCACAGCCTTGCCGAGCTCATCTTGCGCGAAACCGAATGAAGAGCGCCCTGAAAGATCCGGTGGGTCGACTGCTTGCTGCCACCTGGCAACACGTGCTCCCGCTCGGCTGCCTGCAGCTCGCACGACTGATGGTCCTCCCGCTGGTGGTTTGGTTGTTGGGCGAAGGAACTCGTAGCTTCGCTCTAGGCATCCTTGCCCTGGGCGGTGTGATCGAGCTCGCACGCCTGCTCGTGCAGCACCGCGCGCGGCGCAAGCTGCGTGCGGAATTCATGGCGCACGCCACGAGCTACGCTCTCTCGGAGTCGAGCCTAGCGCCCGAGGCGCGGGCCGACTCGGCGTTCTGGAATGCGCAGATTTCGGAGTACGTCGTTTGCATCGACATACCGGCGATCTTTGGTGCGGCGCTGGCGGCTTTGCTCACGCTTGGGCTGGCGATCTCGCGCGCTGGCACTAGCCTCGTACTCGAGTGTGCGGGCGTCGGTTGCGCAGCTATATTCTTGGGTTTGGTGCTCGCGCAGACCCGCCGCAAGCGAGTGGATGAGATCGTGCAGCGCCGACAAGTCGTTGCGACTTGGCTAGCCGCAGCTGCCCGTGACGCCGGCGAAATCGGCTCTTCCCACTCACTCGCCTCCCTCTCCCGCTCGATCACCGAAGCCTCGGGCCGCTGGGCGACCGCTGAAACGCTGCTCGAGCGTCGCCGCGTTCTCCATCGCGGTGCGATTGTTCTACTCGCCGCCGCCGCGCTCTATTTGATCGCGCGTCAGTACGGGATCGATCCACTGGATCCAGGTTTTGCACCGTCGTACGGCTCCCTCACGAGCGCGCTCTTGCTCGGGACCTGCTTGCCGGCCGTGTACGCAACGGCCGTCCACCTCGATTCGCTTACGATCGCCCGGCGCGAGCTCGCGCGTTTGTCGTCGGCTATCTCCTCTCCGCGCGAGCGCGCGGGCGCGCGGTTGACCGACGCTCCCCGCACTTTCGAAGCTCGTAAGGTGCGCGTGGTCTACGGCACGAACTGCGCGCTCCAAATTGACGAAATCACGCTGCCGCTCACGAACGCGGTGTGCATCGCGGGCCCGAACGGCAGCGGAAAAACGACGCTTGCGACGCTGATTGCCGGCATCCGGGAGCCCAGCGAGGGGCGAGCCTTGCTCGATACAGTCGATGCCTACGACATCAGTCGAGACGACGTCGCGTTCGTGCCGCAAGACCCCGTGCTCGTCGAGGGGCTCAGCATCGCTGAGAACCTTGCACTCGTCAGCCCGACCAGCGACGCCAAGGCGATGCAAACGACTCTGGAGCGACTCGGTTTGGTCCGACCGCTCGAGACGAACACCGCCCACCTTTCACGCGGCGAGCGCCGACGCGTCGCAATCGCACGCGCGCTATTGAAAAGTCCACGACTACTGGTGCTGGACGAACCCGAAGCCTGGCTCGATTCGGACGGACGAGCGCTCTTGGTGGAGTTGCTCCTCGAAGCGAGCAACACGGCCGCCGTGGTCGTCGTCTCTCATCGTCCGGAGTTCTTGCTACGCTTGCCGTGCGTGCTCGTGCTCTCCGCAGATCACCGGGTCGCGGCACTAGGCGCGCCAGCGGCGCTCAGGGAAACGTCACCCGAATTTCGCGCTCTGCTCAGCGAATCCCCAAGCTAACGCGGCGCAAGGATCGCGTAGGGGAAAGCCGTGTCGTCCCAGACGAGCAAGCGATATCCGGTACTTTCCGCCAAGTCGTCGAACTCGTCCTTCGTGAAACTGTGCACGAACCCCCCACTAAACTCGTAACCGAGCCCTGGCTCACGCTCCGCACTGCCGCCCAAACGATGCATGCCAGCGCGCAATACCGCGCGCAGGCGATCCGAGCGACTCTTCACGGAGTCACTCGGACGCCGCAGGAAGAAGCTGAGCGCAATGGGTGCACCCGGACAGAGCGTTCGGAGTGACCGAAGGATCGTCCTGCGATCCTCGGGATCAGTCACGTGCGTGAAACTCCCCCACCCCAGCAAGATCCAATGGAAGGTACTGCGCGCGAGGTCTTGCAGTGGACCCGAGCCGTGCACCGCGCCGAGCAAATCTCGATAGCTCGCGCGCAGCAAGCGCGTGCCATCATGTTGCGCAGCCACGGCGCTCGCGCCTGCGAAGAGGCGTGCATTCGGCTCGAACGCGACGACCTCGTAACCTCGCTCGGCCAGTGCTTTGAGCTCACGACCTCCGCCCGCTGCCGCAAGCAAAACACGGCCGCTCTTGGGGATCTGTTCGCGAGCGAGCATCGCCTGCTCCCACCCAAAAAGGCCGCCCTCAAAAGTCGACCCTCCCGGCAGATACGTCGCGAGGTCCGAGTAGGCTTCTACGGTGAGCTCGCTCCAGTGTTCGGGACGAAGCCACGCAAAGAGCAGTTCATCACGCAGGATCTCGTGCGCGTGATACGCGTACCAAGCGACGCGATCAGCTCGCCGAAGCGCGCGAGCCCATAGAGGCAACGGCATGCAGATTCCTGACTTTGCGTAGCGGCTCGCTGATCGAGAAGCTGCAGCATTCGACGCGCATTGACCCAGTATATTCGGGGCTTTGTGCCACGGCAACGCGCGTGGCCGCGGCGTGAGCCCGTGGTAGATCGGCAGCCATGTTTCGCTTGGCGCGCTACGGCTGCGTCGCCGCTTTGAGTGTGCTCGTGCTCGCTCTCGCGGCGCATTGCCGGGCCGCGCGCCCAAGCCCAACCGCAGCACCGGTGGCTCCCCCTAAATCGTCTGTCTCGCCGAACGCGCAGAAAAAGCTCGTGTTCCCGCTCGACGTGCCCGAGACGCGACGCGAGTTCGCCGTCGCTCCGGATGGGCGCCACATCTACATGGCGGCCGACTCGAGTTATTACGTCTTCGACGATCAGGGGAACCTAGTCCGCCGCCTTCCCCGGCGCGGTGCGCCTCGCAGTTTGGCCTTGCTCAAGGACGGTCGCTTCATTGCCGCCGAATCCGGCGCCTCCGGCCGAATCGTGCTCGTTCGCGGAGACGGCAGCGAGGAGCGGATGCTCGTCGCACGCGGTGGAACCATCGATACGCTCCACCGCGACAGCACGGGCTGGACGACGCCCACTGGCGTAGCCGTGGATGCCACGCGAGGTCTTGTCTTCGCGCTCGACACGACGGCCGCCAAGTCGGGTTCGCCCGATCCGGAATGGTCACGCATCGCGGTCTTCGATCTCGCAGGCAAGCACGCGCGCGATTTGCTTCCGTACGACGGCACCAAGATGCCCGCTACGAGCGACCTGCGCACTTGGTACGACGACATCGAAGTCGACGAAACACACCAACACGTCTATGTAACCGCGCGCGCCGCACACGAGCTTTGGATGCTCGACTACACGGGAGCGCGCCAGGGGGGCGCACCGGGCGTGGCGGGCATCGCGGTCCTCCCAGGCGGGCGCGTCGCCGTCGGTGATCCGGACGGGCGCCACATCCGCATCTACGATTCGTCTCTTGGCCTGCAGAAGACGCTCGATGCAAATCACGTTGCCGAACTCGAAGCAGATGCGGCGGGCCGTCTCTACGCTTCAAGCCCCGATGCGACAATGCTCTTCGAGCGGTGGTCGAGCACGCTCACGGAACCAACCATCGTTCACCCGGCTTTCCAGCAGCTCGCCGTGGACTTCCCGCATGGTCCGTTCAAGGCGGGCGCGTCGGTCACGTTCGCGGTCGAGCACATCGGCAAACCCGAGCCGCTCGAAAACCGCTGGCAAGCGCTGACTCGCCCAGAGAATGGCAGCAATTTACGCTGGACCCCGCTCGCTACGGCCTTTCGCGACGGCAAACTCAGCGCAACGTTGCCTGCCGAACCCGGGCCGTACGAACTGTTAGTTCGCTCCGGCAGTGCGGCGTTCGATCGCAGCGACATCCACCAGCAGCTCTACGTCGAAAATCCGATCGTGATCGAGCCGGCTGCCGGCAGCGGCAGCGTGAGTATCGTCAGCACCACGGGCCGGCGAGCGTTCGTGCAAGGCGAAACGATTCCGCTTGCAGTCGTCGTGCGCGGCACCGCTGCGAGTGCCCGACATCACATCGCGCTCAGAGCATTCGGACAAACGCTCGCGACGCTGGACGCGCCGGATGGGTCGAACAGCTATTTCGAGCTGACGAGCGACGCCACGCGACGCTTGGCGCCCGGCCAATATGAGCTGGCGCCCCTGGACGGCAGCGACGCGCGCTATCCGCTCAACCTTGAGATTGCGCAAGCGGACCGCGATTCGCCGCTGCAGCGCATTCTTTATCATGAGTTCGACCTAGACCCAGTCACTGCCAAGCAAACGCGTCTCGAAAATACGAGCGAGCGCCTCGCCTTCATCCGCGACTATCTGGATGCGCTCAAGCATCAAGGATTTTCACGTGAGACCGATCGCATGGCTGCCAATCTCGGTGACGCGGATGCGGGCAACTGGCAGCTCGCGGCCGTGAACGAGTCGAGCGCTCCACCGAGGGACTATTTCGGCGTTCCTTCGGCCGGGCAGTGGGAGCATGAAGCTTACCTGGACGGCGCGACGGCTCGCGGCATTCACTACGACACGCAGCTGCTTGCGCACTGCTCGGGTGTTCGTTTGGCGGAAAATTGGTTCTCAACGTTGAACCCCGAGCTGCAGCGCGCTACTCAACGACTCGCTCGCTACCCCGCGTTCTATGGCTTCAACTACAACGACGAAGCCTTCTTTCCGACCTCGCCCTGGGGGGATTCGACCGCCGAGGATCGCGAATGGCTGGCCCAAGAAGCCAAAAAGTACACGGCCCACCCGCTCCCGAACGCCTATCGCGACGGACTGACGCGCATGTACGGCGAGTTCAACGGGGCCGTTTCAGCGATAAGACCGGACCTCGCGCGCACCGCAACCCCGATGTGGCAGTTCCCTGCGGTTGAGGGCAGCTACGCGCCGACCATCTACGCGCAGATGACGGAGTCGTACTCGCACTATTTGAGCGAAGGTTACGATTGGCCCTGGTACGCCGCCCACTCGGTCGATTTTCTGCGCCGACCGCAGTTGCCCGTGATGGGCGTATTCGACAACGGCTATCATGGCAACGAGGGCGTTGGGTACATGCGAACCGCGATGCAGGTGCTCGGTCGCGGTGTGCAAGGTGTCGGCGCCGAGCACTCTCGGCCGTTTGAGGATTCAGCCTCGGCGGACGCGATGCGCGTGATGAACACGCTCGCCAAGGAATACGGCCCAATCTTCGCTGAGGCAGAGCCTGACAACGAAGGGGCAATTCTCTACTCGTACACGCAAGATGTGACCGAGAAGCGGCATTTCCTGGGCACGCCACACTGGGAACGCGTGCTGACTCTGCATGGTGCCGCCCTGATGGCGGGGCTGCCTATGTCGATCGTCTACGAAGAGGACATCGCGGCGGGTGGATTATTGGCGCACGGCGCACCTCGAGTGCCGCTCCTGTTCCTCGTTGGGCAAAAGGAAATCCTGCCGTCGCGCGTACGGGATGGCATCAACGCATTCACGCGGGCCGGCGGGCGGATCGCGACGGACGAGGAGTCGAATACTCCAGCCGGCGCCGAGCGCCTGTCGCTATCTTTGTTCGAGTTGCACGGCATCGCACAGCCCGCGGTCGACGGGGACGCGCTCTTTCCCACGATCCAACCAGCCTACGAGCGCATCGCCGCCGTGCTGCACGCCGCACTCGCGGGCAAGCGACGACTTGCCGTGGATAGCGATCAGCCTTGGATCGCCGTCAATCGTTTCAATGGCGGCGACATTCGCTATGTGTCGTTGAGTGCGGAGGTTGCCCCCTACCCGTGGGACCCAGGGACAACGTGGTCGCTCGGCGCAGACTACAATCGCAACTACCAACCGACGACGGCGACCCTCTCCATCCCACCGACGAACACAGTCTACGATGTCTTCGAGCGTCGAATCACCCCGGTAGAGCATGGCCGTGGACGCGATGCCGTTCGGGCCGATCTCAACCTATTTCCCGGACGACTGTATGCGCTCGCGCCCAAACCCCTCGGCGAACCGGGCGTCTCAGTGCGCGTCGATCGCGACTCCATTCTCTACGAAATCAACGTTGGGATGCACGCACGCGTTCCGCTGCGTTTGCGCCTAAAAAGCCGCAACCGAATCGCCTGGGAGGTCTTCCGCGCGACCACTCCGGCCGGGCTACTCGAGGGCTCAACCACCTTGCCCCCGGACGACGCATGGCAACTCGAGGTGAGTGAACTCCTGAGCGGAAAGACGTCCAGCGTCGATCTCGGCGCGGGCCAGCCGCTCACCGGCGCCGCGTTCGAACGACAACGAGACGTGGAGATCGAGCGCGAAGCTCAGATTCGCCAACTAACGTCGCGCACCAATCATTCGTTACGCATCGTCGTCTCGGAGGGCAGTAAGCTGACCAACGGAGCACTCGCGCTTCTCGAGCGTCCTTTGGCGGCACGCGGCATTGCGGTCACAGTAGAGGCAAAACTCGGCCCATCGTCAGTTCCCGGATCTTGCATCGCGCTCGGCACGGTCGCACACGACGCCCTCGGCGCCATCTTGGGCCGTGCCAACAAACGCGGCCTGTTCGTACACCCCTTGACCGAGACCTATCCAGGTCCGGGGCGCGGCGTGCTCAGCGCGGTTTTTGCTCCGCGCGAGTACCGCGAGGATTGTGTGGCGATCATCGGCGGCGACGACGTCGGCCTCGATCGGGCGGTACATCGTTTCGTTTCGCTGATGGAAGGCGCGAACAGCGGCGGGTCCGGTCACGAGCGCCCTTCCCCCGCCCGCTTGCTGCAAGGCAAGACGACCGGTGCCGCAGAGCTTCTGCCACTACGCGATCAGATTGGGCCACACCTGACGGACATCATCGCTGTACACGGCAAGCTCGCCGTGAGCGCCGCGGGTCTCCAAGGAAACCTCGCACGCATCGACGATCTCGGCGATCACGGGCACGTTGTCGCGACCGCGCGCGTGGGAGAATCGCCAGCGACTGGTAGCCTTTTCTTGAGCGCGGATGGCCAGTCATTCGGTGCGTCGGCGCGAACCATCCAGCGCTTCGGCGAGGGATTTTACCTTCGGAATGCGGGCAAGCGTTCCGATTGTTTCTCGAGCTTTGGCGATCTGGGACGCTTTCAGCACACGTTTGCGGCGAGTTCCGACGCGACGACAGTGATCGCTCCCGGACCGCTCGGCGTGGTCGCATGGCAACGCTCGGCGACTGGATGGAGCGAAGCGTGGGCGATCGACTACTGGAAGCAATTCGATCAACTCGACTGGCCCGTTGACGCCAACGACGAACGCATCCCCTCGTTCGACGCTCTCGTCCCACGCAACGGACAGGACGCTCTAATTGCCTTCGGCGAGCGCGCGGAAACGCCGTGGGTGCGCGGCACCATGGCGTCGAGTGCGAGCGTCTCTGCGCGATCCTTGAACGACGGCCATCAACACTGGCGATTCAGTCCGCCGATCGCGGATGCCCTGCTATTCCCAAAGCTCTACGCAAATGACGACGGCCGTGTCGTCGTCCTCCAAATCAAGATCCTCACTTCACGCGGTCCCAGCTATCGGTACTACGCCCTCCATGATGGCAAGTTAGCCGGGCAATGGCACACCGACGAAACACCGCTTCTTCTGACGCTTGCGCATTCAGGCACGATCGCCGCAATCTATACGAACAAGCTACTCGAGCTCAGGCGACCGGATGGAGACGTCACGCTGAGCAGTGTGTGGCACGCCCAACCGGTTTCGCTCGCCTTCGCTGAAAATGAGCGCGCGCTCTTCGTCGCCGATGACGCAGGAGACTTAAGCCGGCTTGAAACATCTGGCGAGACGAGCGTCCAAGCTCATCCAGGCTGTCAGCTGTGGCTCACAACGGATCGAGATCGCGTGTACGGGGCAGGTTGGGACGGCCGCGTGCGAGCCTTCGACCTCGAGCTCAAACCGCGCTGGGTTCTCGACTTGACCGCCGACCTCCTGGCGACCCAACCGTCCAACGTCGCCGGCGACGCTCATGACGCGAAACGGCTCTCATCAGCGTCACCCATCATTCCAATCGGCCCTAACCTCCTGCGCAACGGCGCCGCCACATTGACCGTCGGGGGCACCCCTGGCTGGAAATCTCAGGGGACCGTGCAAGTCAAAGCTGAAGATCTAGTCAACGGTAGCTATGACGATGTGAAGACGCCCTGGCTCAGCCCCTCCGAGGTATTCTGGGATGCTGAAACCGGGCGCCAGGTCTGGGCCGAGATCGCCTTCGCACAGCCAACCACCGTCCACACACTCAGCGTGTTCGAAAACCCGAGCTTTCCCGATTCATGGCCGACGGAAGCCGTAATTCAGATCTGGAGCGATCAAGCAAACGGCTGGAAGACCGCAAAGCACGCGGTTTTTTTGAAGGGCGCCACCAACACGTACGCTCTCGACCTGCACGCCGTCAAACGCCTGCGCTACGTACCCTGGGCAAACTACTACCGCAACTTTCACACGAGCGAGATCGAAGTCCGTTGAGCGCTTCACTGCCGACGGCGTAACCAGCGCCGAGCGGCGCGTCCCGCAACATCGAACGGACGTCGAATCCGCTGTCCGAAACGTGACAGCTCACTGTGCGCTGGCCCGTACAGCGCGTCGAGCTCGGCGTCAGAAGGGGCGAGACTTCGCCAAAGTTTGGCTAGCATCGCGCGCGGCCGCGAATGCTCCGAGAGCTCGTAGGCAAAGGCTGCGCCGCGCAACGTCTCCGCGTATCGCTCGTCCAGGCGCGCCGCGAGACAATGAGCGAGCAACACCGCTTCCGGCGAGCTCGAAGTTCGAGGCAAATCCCCGCGCTCGAGCAACGCACACAACCGCTCAATCGCCGCAAGTTCCTGGTCGTCCGCTGCGCGATTCAGCCATCGTGCCGACTCAGCAACGCAGCGCGAACTCACCCGCAAGTCGATCAGATCTCCGAGCATGCGCAGCGGTGAATAGGCTTGAGGCGCGGAACGATTCTGCAGCAGGCCATGACTGATCGCGTGCGCGGCCAGGAATGCGTGCGACGGCAGCCAGAATGCTCCCTCCCCGCGGGCGATTCGCTTCGCATCCGGATCGCTCATGACCTCGGTGGTGGTCGCGAAGCGACGCGGAGGGCCCGCAATGCCGGGCACATGGACGTGAAGCTCCACGACGGCGTCCGAGGCATCGACCAGCGACTCGAGCTGATGCTCGTATCGACTCGCGCCAAAACGTCGAAAGCCGACGCCGAGCAACTCCTGCCAGAGTGGTCTTGCCTGCTCTTCTGCAACCAGCAGATCGAGATCTTGAGCGACTCTGCTCCCAGGGCGCACGATACCGGCCGTTCTCAACGCCGCAAACTTGAGCAGCACGAGCTCTCGCTTGCTCACAACCGCCGCGTCGAGGACCCGACTGAGCACGTTCAACAAAGAGCTTTCGACCGCAGCGTTCGTTTGATGGTCTTCCCAAAGCTGCTCACCAATCGGTCCCAGCTCGTCCACGCAGCGCGCGTGGCCGAGGCGCTCGGCGATGCGACCGGAAATCTGCAGAGCGCGCGATAGCGCGAGCACGCGCTCGGACGACCTCACCGCACGTGTCCCTAGGTCGCTCGCAAACGCGCGATCTAGGATCCAAATGAGATCCTCATCGACCGAAAGGACCGGTGCGGTCGTCGGGAGCAATTTCACGAGACGCATTCATTCTACCTACCACGTAGAATTCGTGGCTTTTTGGGAGTCCACAAGGCACCTACCCCAAGATAAGCTCGCGCTCGAGCGCGCATGACGAACGAAGCGGACCAGCCGAGTAGCCCGAGCGCATCGAGCCGTGGGCGCCGAAGACGACGTCGGCGTCCGAGCGTCATGCAAGACAGTCGCGTTGACCTCACCGAATGGGCTCTCGCCTTGGTCGTCGTCGGCTCCGTGTTCGCGATCGGTACCGTGCACCCGCTGAGCCTCTTCCTCGTCGGCGCGGTCGCGTTGGTGGGCGGCACGCTGGCGGCCCTCGCGCTTGGAGACCTGCCACGACCAGCCTTATGGGCATTCGCGCTCGGCCTGTATTCGGCGTTTCAGGCGCTCCCGCTACCCTTTGGTTTGGTTGCCAAGCTCAATCCGGTTTCCGCGCAGATTTGGTCCCGCTGTCTATTTCCTCTAGGCGAGGCCGCACCGAGACTCATTCCTCTGTCGCTCGATCCCAGCGCCTCCATCGCTGAAGGTTTGAAGTGGGCTACGTACGCTGCCGTGTTCGTCTTGGCCACGCACGTGCGCCTGCGCCGGGGTTCGACAGGGCTTGCAGCCCTCTTGTTCGGCAGCGCCGTGCTCGTCGCCAGCATCACTTTGCTGCACGGCGTGGCCAACCTCGACAGCTTGTACGGCGTCTACAAGCCCCTCTTTCGAGTGAATCGCTACTCACTCGGTCCACTGTTGAACTCGAACAACCTTGCAGGCTACGTGAATCTCGGCTTGTTCGCTGGAGTCGGTTTGTCCCTGGAAACAAGCTCGATTCGACTTCGGCGCGCGATTTACGGGGGCATCACGGTGCTTCTCATCGCCCTGCTCGTGAGCACTTCTCGCGGTGGCATCGTGAGCGCAGTCGCTGGCGGCGCAGTCATTGCGGGATGGCTAGGGCGCGGGCACCAACTGTCGCGCGCGCTACGACGCGTCGCCGAAGTTGTTGCGCCACTCGCAGCGGCCGTGGTCGCCGCGATCGTGTTTGGCACCGCGCGCAAACTCGACTCACTGACCGCCATCGATCTTCAGCGCAAAGCCGCAGGCTGGGTCTGGTCACTACCCATGATCCGCGACCACGCCCTCGTCGGCGTCGGACGCGGCGCCTTCGAGACAGCCTTTCCGCCCTACAGAAAGATATTGACTACCGACTGGACGGCCGTGTTCGCTCACGCGGAGAATTTTGCGATCGACTGGATCGCCGAATGGGGCGTGCCGATCGGCTTGGCTGCCGTGCTCTCGTTCCTCTTCTATTTCGCGACTGAGTGGCGCGACACACGCCAGGACCGCTTGCGCTTTTGCATGCTCACAGGCTGCGGAGCGCTGTTGCTGCAAAACCAGGCCGACCTGGGGCTCGAAATCCCAGCGCTGGCCATCGCGCTCACGGTCACACTTGCCGCTGCGGTTCGCCCGTTCTCCGCGACCCGCGTCGGACCGATCGAAAAGCTGCCGCTCTTGGTCGGCTTCACCTTGCCGATCGCGATGCTCCTGGTCGGAGCCGGCTGGCTGTCGCGCTCGCCGGTCGAGGATGAACGACGCGAGCTCTCGCAAGCCTATCACGAGAGCAACTTGACAGAGGAGTCAGACCGACTCGCGCTTCGTCCAAAACTGCGTCAGGCTATGCTTCGTCACCCAGGGGAACCCTACTTCCCACTGCTCGGTTCGCTGGTTGCCTTTCGCGGTAAGGATCCGAGCGCAGTCAAATGGCTCACACGCGCGGTCGAGCTCGGCCCGACGAACGGTCGCGTTCACTTCGTGCTCGCGCAACTCATGCATGCGCGCCAGGCCATTCCCCAAGCAATGCTGCATTTGCGACTGGCGACGGAATACGACGGAAGTCTGCACTTTAGTACCGCGCACTACGCAGGTCTGTGGGCGCCGAGTCTTGAGATGCTTCGGCAGGCGATTCCGGAGAGCCACCTCGGCGACCAGGTCTTGCCGCTCGCATGCAATGCCGCCAAAAATGTCGAGGTCCGGCTGGACTGCTTGCGGTACGCCGCCAAACGAGTCCCAGCGGATTTCAACCTCAGGGCTGATTTGGCCGACGCGCTACTGACGGCTATTCACGACCAGCGCTCGAATTGCGTTGGCCAGGCGACACCCGCTTGCATCCTAGAGGCCGAGCACACCGCCTATGATCTCGCCAAAGAGGATCCCACCTCATGGCGCCCCAAATACATTCTCGCCCGAACACTCATAGCCGGCGGCGACCCACGTAGAGCCCTCACCTTGCTCGCTGCAAGTTGTCCCGCCGACGACCAATCCACTCAATGTGTGAGGGATCTCGTGAACACGGCCCTCAGCGTTGGTTCCCCGGAAGAAGTGAGCTCAGCCGTAGACGCGTATGTGGCGCGCATTTGTGGTGACTCGAGCTGGGCGCCGTCGCTCGACTGGATCGCCAACGCTCTCTCCGCCCACGGAAACACGGCGCTCGCGCTTCGCTATTACAGCAAGGCAGCGGAACTGGACGGGACCGCGCTGCGCTGGCTCACTGTCGCGGATCTATCGACGAAAGGACACCACGACG
>DASXKQ010000153.1:0-42375 GCA_036496745.1 Polyangiaceae bacterium | reverse complement strand
GGCGGCTCACGGCAACTCAAGCGCGCCGGAAAGCTCCAGGATTCGGTTCAAGAAGCTCTTCAGCTCCGGGCATACCGCTGCGGCGCGTGCGAGATCTTTTCCCTCAAGAATTCTCTTTGCATCCCGCACCTTAGCGTAGCTATCGCGACACTTACCAGCCTCGAAGATATCCGAGATCCACTTGGACGGCGGCTTGTTGTGGTTGACCGTTTCTGGCGGCCCCGGCGGTGCACTCGCGTTGTGGTGCGCGAGCTGCTTTATTTCCGACCAAAACGGCAATAGCCACGCCTCGAATTCATGTGCCGCCACGTGAGGAAAGAAGCTGCTGTTTCGCGCCCACTGGCTCATCTTACGCTTGGCATCCGCTGCATCTTCAAACTCGTTCGTGCCGGTATAGAGATCCGATAGGCCGATAACCGCATCGGACTTTTGTAACAGCTTCTCGACGTCGCGCGCGAGCCTCTCCTCGCGGGGTATCCTGCCGTCATACGGGAAGAAATCCAGTTTCGGCATTTTTCCTTTGATGCCGCGTTGCTCGAGGAACGTTCGCAAGTGCTGGGAAAATGCCTTCTCCGTTTTGCCCTCCACAAGGATCGTGATCCTCACGAGCGCGCTCCGAGCCGACCATTGCGCCAAAGGTCATCCAATCCGTAGTCCGTCAGCCACTCGTCAATGTCGAGCTTGTCAGCTGAAGTGAACCGCGTGACGCCATCTTCTGTATCAACCACAACGAGCTCGGTTGGCTTCAGAAAGCGAACGAGACGATCCGAATGGGTAGTCACAATGAGCCGCGTTCTCTTTGATGCTTCTCGCATCAACTCAACGAGCACTTGCTGAAGCTCAGGATGAAAGCTGATTTCAGGCTCGTCAAGTAGTGTGATCGGCGCGATCGCTCGACTCTGTAGCAACGCAGCCAGCCATAGGAAACGAAGGCTCCCTTCAGACAACTGGTGCATGTAGAGCGGCTTAGAGAAATTTTTATCCTTCCATGTCATTGAAAGGACCCCGGCGGCCGCCGGTGGGAACGAGAGTCTTTCAAAGTCAGGGAATCCTGCTCGAAGTGAATCTTGCAGCACTTCGAACCGGTCAGGATCTGATTCACGCAGGCCATAGAGACAGGACACAAGATCTTCGCCTCGCCTTCCAGGAAGATCGGCTGGCTGCATCGGCTGGGGCATCCTGACTGGAGAGCGCGGAGAGACGTCCAGTCCACCGTAAAGTGTTGTGGACGCGAGTGCACCCCGGACTCGTTCTGCATCAGGAAACATCCGCGGGATCGCAGCAAGTAGCGGCTCTCGCAAACTTGGGGCGTCCTCGAGGGGGATGAGCTTCTGCTTCTCGATGTCGTAGTATCTTGCGCGCCCATCCAGCGAATCAACGTACTTGAAGGGGGCTGGTTGACCTCGGTCTTGAGAAAGAGCTTCTCGGCTAATCCAATACCCTTGTCCCTTGAGCTCAACGCCCAGCTCGTAGTCGATAGCCGGGTTCCCGTCTGCAGCCATCGACAAGTTGAGATTCAGCGCAGTCGCGCGATCTCGGGTGAGCACGTCTGCGAGACCACCGAACTCGGAAAGCTTAGCTGCGAACTGGCCCCTGCTAGCGGCCGCTAGCAGGTCGATTGCATCGAGAAGCGACGTTTTGCCGGAACCGTTGACACCGATCAATACTTGAAAAGGAAGAACAGCTAGATCGACATCGAGCAGGCGTCTGAATCCCTTGATGTGAATACGAGTGAGCGCGAGCATGCTGACAATGTACGCTGCGGCCGCGTGTAGGTCTATCGTTCAACGGCTCCCGTTGCGTACAACGAGTGCTTGCCGCACGATCGATCGCCATCTAGCCACCTCGAGCCCCACCGTGACGGGCCAAGAGAGTCGAGTTCACACGGGGGGCCCGATGCAATTCAGCATCCGAGGCAAGCGATCACTCCAATCGCCCCGGTCTCGCCTGGGCCGGTTCCACACGCGCCTGTCGTTTGCTTGGAGCACGAAACATAACCGGCTCCAGGACCGTTCGCGCAACAATCCAAGACACCGGGACAGCTTGTGCGCACGTCTTGGTCAGATGCCGAAAGGCATGCAGTGGCGCATGCGCTCGAGCGCCAATTCTTGAGACACGTGAGCGCTCCGTTGTCAGTCGAGCCGCCAACGCCGGCCGTGCCGGCAACTCCCGTTGCGCCGGAGCTCGAGCCGCCCATGCCCGCGCCACCTGCTGCGCCAGAGTTCGAGCCGCCCACGCCGCCTAGAGCGCCCGAGCTCGAGCCGCCTGCGCCGCTCCCAGCAGCGCTCGATCCCCCAGCGCCCGACCTTGCAACGGTGCCGCTGCTCGCTCCCGAACCACTTGCACCCGCTTCGCCACCACTCGCGTTGTTCGCGCCGAACTCGCTCCCACCACAAGCCAGATGGACCAGGAGTGCGACCAGGCATACGGCGCTTTTCGCGAGCTTCATCGACTCCTCCGTGAGCAGCACCGAGGAGTACCAGAACTAATAGTACGTGTCCAATGGGACAGTCAGTTCGTCGCCACGACGGGCTTCCGCGGCTTTCGTCGAGAGCAATGGACGAGATGGAAGCCAAGCTGGCCGCGAGCCTCGGTGCGGCGGTCCGCGCGTGTAGAACCGAGCACGGATGGTCACAAGCGGTCCTGGCAGAACGCCTCGAGAGCAGCGTCGAGTACGTGTCGCTGCTCGAACGCGGCCAACGTCTACCGTCAGTTGGTACACTCGTGCGCTTGGCACAGCTGTTCGGCGTTAGTGCCGGGGCGCTACTCGGCGAGAAGCGCCCGCCCGATCAAATGCTGACGCTCATCAACGCCGTTCCGGATGCCGCGCGACCCGCAGTCATTGGAATGCTGCAAGGCGTCGTGCAGGCGTATCGTCGAAAGCGGCGCTAGACGATCGCGAGAACCTCTTGAGCTGGCGGTAGAGGTCGCGGCTCGACGGCTCCGAGAGATGGGGCGCGGGGGCGGCTTGACGTCGTCGAGGTCGGCAACACACACGAGAAGCTCGTGATCTGCGACGACCAGTACGTCATCCTCACGAGCTTCAACTTCTCCTTCAACCCGAAGCCGGGGAAGGGATTGAGGAGGGAGAGGCCCTACCGCATCACGGACCCGGCAATCGTCGCCGACGTCCGTACTCCCATCGGCCGGGCTCTCTCAGGTTGATTGGCGACCGCCGCGAGCCCGCACAGACCGCTCGCGTTACTCGCCCGCGAGCCGCATCACAATTTCCGCCGCGTCGCGAATCTCGGCCTCAAGCCGTCTAACTCGCCTATCCAGGTCAGCGTTTTCCCGCCGCAGCTGGCTCAGTTCCTCGTCCCGCTGATCGCTTTCACCCTCGCGCTGCAACCTCAGCTGTTCGTCCAAGGTCTCGCAGTTCGGGCATTGCTTCCCCCCGTTTGATTCGAGCGTTGCGGCCAATGACAGGTGGCCTCGTTCGGTGCTGCGCGCCAAAGCCTCGACCTCCTCGCTATCGAACCGGTGAACGCCCCGGCTGTCCCTCGTTGGGTGCAGCAGCACGCCCTCGATGCGACGCACTGTCGCCAGGCTCTTGCCGAGGCGCCGCGCGACCTGCTGCCGGGTCATCGACGCTGAGTCTATCACGCGTGTGAACGATGGCATGTACGAGCATGCTGCACGCGCTCAGCGATGCTCGAATCTCAACCGTCGAAGTTGTGGTATCTGGTGGTGATTGGTGACGGAGTGAGTAGCGGCGATGACAGTAGCGAAGTCCCTACAGCGAAAAGATGTGCAGAAGGTTGCAGCGGCTCTCAAACGCGCTCTTGGCACGGAATGCCCCGAGCTCGAGCTGTCGGACGTCTCGGATGCGTCTCTCCTTCCACGTCCAAAGTCGAAACGAGCGCGAGCGCTATGGGAGGCCTACAGATTGGCGTGGAGCGCGCTCATGCGCTTCGAGCGTCTGGAGCAAAAAAACCGGGCGATGAAACGCGGTAAAGGGGGGCCGTTCTTCGACGACGAGCTGATCGACCGAGCCATCGAGGCCCTGCAGCGCGCACGCGTTGCGACGCGGAATGCGGCAGATTTTTTGGCAGATCATCTCGAGCGAGGCACTCAGGAGGCGGTACGCTTTGGGGCCGAAAAGGTACTACTCATTCGGCCCGTCAAAAGGGCGCTCAAGGGGGCTCACGCCAGGATCGACGAAGTGGACGGCATCCGACTCGATCTTGAACGGCTGCTAGACGAGCTCACCACGTTCCACGGGATCCCGCAGGCCCGTACACGAGGCGATTGGGACAGATTCGTTTCTGCGAGCGCCGCAAAGCTCCTTGACGCTGGATTTGGTTCCAGGGAGGTAGCTGGGCTCCTTACCGGACGACCAGCAGAGCAAATAGATCGCGCCACCCTCGAGCGATTTCGGCAGCGCGTGAGAAGACAGGAGATTTCCGGCAGTTAGTTCTCACCGTGCGTACGTTTCTCGGAGCGTATCGTACGCTTTTTTCTGGACGACCGACCGCGGTGCGGATAGGTGTAGTCCGGTATGAGTAGCGACCTTCTGTTGTTAGGCGAAGCAGCTGAAGTCGCGCGCGTCTCGGTCGAGACATTGCGTTTCTGGATCCGCACAAAACGCCTCAAATCCGTTCGCCCCGGGCGCCGTCGGATGGTGCGGCGCGATGACCTTGAGGCATTTCTCCAGCGAGACGCCCATGCCGAACGAAAGGAGGCCGCCGATGCTGCCCGAGGCGGTAGTCGCGAAGTTTGAGCGGGCTGCACGGCTTGTCGGCTCCGCCGCTGAGCTCGTCGCAGACGGTCTCAGTCTTCTTCGGAAAGGCGCTGGAAGGGGGGCGCCGGAGCAGGGCCAGCGACGCCCGCGATTGCGATCACTTCCAGAACCAACCGCGCCCGTGTCCGAAATCGATCGAGCCAGGGCAGAGCAGGTCCTGAAGCGGCGGGGGATCCTCGGCGAGGACATGCGATGACCATCGGCACGATCGAGGAATTAAAATCGGGACGTTTTGCGGCGCGGCTGCCGCGGACGCTCGACCCCAAACGACGACGAATCGGGACATACGCCGCTCGTGACGAGGCGGAGCACATGCTGAACGCGGCCGTTGCCGTCGCGCGGAACAAACCGCTGCAGTCGCCTGGCGGTGAAACTTTACGGACCTTTCTCGCGACCTTTCTCGACCGGCGTGAGCGAGCGGGCAATCGAAACATCGCGCGCGACCGACGAGCGGCCAAGCGGCATATCGAGACAGCTGAGTTCGTGGACACTCCATTGCGAACGATCAAGCGCGTCGTTGTCAAGGAATGGCTTGACCAGCTGCAGCGTGAGAAGTCGAAGCGCTCCGGAGAACGCTTGCGTCCCCAAACTGTTCGAAACGCTTTGAACCTACTGCGAGTGTGTTTTCAGGAGGCAATGGATCGGGGCGTCATGCCCCAGAATCCCGCGCGAGATTTGCGATTGAATCGGGCGACCAGCAACACGACGGCGGACACCTACACGATCCTCGAACCTGAAGAGCAGCAACGATTCTTGGCGGCGATGCCACTTGACGAACGTCGCTATTACGCGTTCTCGATCGGTGCGGGTCTTCGCCCTGGAGAACAGCGCGCGCTTCTCCTCGAGGATGTCCACGTCCACGTCGAAGATCCGTATGTCACCGTGCGTTTTGGGGCTCCCGGAAAACCAACCAAGACAGGCATGCCGCGGCGCGTGCCGCTGTTCGGGCCCGCTCTCGAGGCCGCTCGCGAGCAGAAGGCGGCGATCAGGGGTCGCAAGAATCCAAAGGGAATTTTCTGGCCCGATGGCACGGGGCGATATCGCGGCGAGCGCGTGCCGGACGAATGGGAGCAATGGCTGAAAATCGCCGGCATCGACCGGGAGGTGCGTCGCTACGACCTCCGCCACACATGTGCCTCTGCTCTCGTCTCCGGATGGCTCGGACGCCGCTGGACACTCGAAGAGGTCAAAGAGGTGCTCGGGCACACCGACATCAAGACCACACAGCGCTACGCTCATTTGGGCGCCACCGCGATCCGCGACGCGGTGCGCGAGACGCAGGCAGCGCTATCCGGTCCACTGCCGGTCCAAAACGACCGAAATCGGACCCAAGCGCATGAAATTGCTGGATCCGTGCTCGCTTTCGTAAACCGCAGGTCCCGAGTTCAAGTCTCGGAGTCGGCTCCGCAGCACCTCTCGCAAATCCAACGAGAAACGGCGCGTGAAAGGCGCCGCGCTGGCATCGCAGCGAAGCTCGTCATCGGGACGAGACGGGACGGAATGAGACGCCACAGATCGCATTCTCGCAGCAGTTGGACTTCTGCGCGGTCGACACGCGCGAGCCCTCCAGCCCGAGGATATTCTGGAGCTTCGAAAAGAACGCGGGCGGGTTGAGTACTGGCGCCGAGAGCTGCATCGCATCGTAGATGGCTGCCGCCGACTCCGGAACGCGATTGTGCATTCCGGATATCGAGACATTGAGATGCAGCAGTTCCTTACGCCGGCCGACTTCGTCGTTCTCAAGCGATTTCTTTCGATGGCCATCCCCAGGCTTCAAGGATTGGCTCTCCGTGGCTTGCAACTTGGGCTGCGCCGGGTTGCAGACATTTGGTCTGACCTCGCACGAGCGCTCAACGACCGAGATGGTCGAACGATCGCTGGCGATCTCCTCGGAAACGTGATCTTTTCGCTAGAGAATTCGTTTCCGCGCATGTACGACGACTAGTTCCGGCTCAGAGCGAGCCGCACCGCGGCAAGAAATGATAAGCTTGCGGAATGCACGCCCTGAAGGCCCACGTGGAGAATGGTCGCATCGTCGTAGACGAGCCGACGAACCTGCCGGACGGCGCCAAGCTCAAGATCGTCATTGCCGAGGGCGGCGACGATCTCGACGATGAAGAGCGCGAGCGCTTGCATGCATCGATTCGCCGGGGCATCGCCGACGCGAAGGCCGGCCGCACGCAAGAAATGGGCGAGTTCCTCGACGAACTAGACGCCGAGCCTTGAGGGTCGAGTTCACTAGCGACGCGAAGGCCGAGGTCCGGCAAATCCGACGCTGGTGGCGCAGGCACCGGACCAAGGCGCCCGACCTGTTCAATCAAGAGCTGCGTCAGGCTCAACAGCGACTGGCCGTCGCGTGGGCCGAGGGTCAAGAGTACGACTATTTCGACGGCGACCTCGTTCGCCGGGTGTTGCTCGAGCGCACCAGAAACCATGTCTATTACATCGTGCTCGAGGACCAGAAGCTCGTGCAGATCGTGGCGGTGCATGGTGCCGTCTGCGGCGCCGGACCGGATTTCTCTGCGTAACGAGACGGGACGCCATGCGCAAGGAATACGACCTGAAAAACGGCCGACCAAACCCCTACGCGAAGCGCCTCGGCGAAAAAGGTCGTCGCGAGCTGCTCCAGCTCTGGGCTAAGGCCGCCGAGCAGCCACCGCGCCCAACCAAGCCGAAGCGCCGCCCACGCGCTTGAGATCACAATCTGTGATCTCAAGCCGTGGCAACAGCGTGGAAACGCCTCCCGACGCAACTCACAGGGAAGGAACCAGTGGCTCTGCTCCGGGAGTAGCGCGCGTGCGAGTTTGGCGAGCCAGCGACGCGATGCTAGAATGTGTACATGACCCAAGCGCTCGAAACCGCATTCGCGAAGCTCTCGACGCTCGCGCCCGAGGAGCAGGATCGGGTCGCGCGTTGGATCCTTGCCGAGATCAAGGACGAGGAGCACTGGGCGCAGCGCTTCGCGAGCTCGCAATCGGCGCTCGACCGACTGGCCGCCGAGGCGGAGGCGGACATCGCCGCAGGGCGTGGAGAGCGGCCTCGGCAGGCAAGTGGTCGATAGCGCCGACGGGCTCATTCATACGGTGCAAGTCGTGGCTCCGCGCAGACAGGGAACGATGTTCTCCTTCATCCTGATGGGCATCGAGGGCTCGCTGCTCGAGCCGATTTTCATGCCGGAGCTCGCGCTCTCGCCTCCACCCCCGCGACGCGATTTGGCGCCGATCCTTGCCGATGCGGGGGACTACATACGCGATCTCGACGCGCGAATCGCGCGCTACAAGCGAACGACGAGCGCGGCCCCAGCGACGTTTGCTCACGCCATTTGCGAGATGGGACGACATCAGCACCTCTCGCTAACGAATAAGCAATGCAGAGCGACGGCCGAGTCCCGCGTGGATGGAGTACTCGCATCGTGGCTGGAGGCTCAACCATACCTGGCACTCGACTACGGGCCGAACGGAGAAGTGGTAGAGCCGAAGCCCTGGCGAACGCATTGAAGAGCCCCTTGGCGCGAAGTTTTTGCTGTCTACAATCGCTGGCGAGGCACTGCACGCACATCCGTCTCGTCCAGCGTGACGAGCGCTTGCGTCTTGCCCGAGCCGAGTACGAACTCGACGCCGCTCGGCGGGTACACGTCAACCACCGCACCGAGGTCGCCTCGCTGCAATCCCTGCTCGGGCAGGTCACGGGTCAATACGACGCGGTCTAGCTGTTTGAACATGCTCATCCTGGAAACGCGGTGACGAAATGCGCGACGTCTCGCCCGTGACTGCGAATGCAAGCATTCGCGAGCCCAGCTAGCAACAAGAGTTGCGGTCCTGTTCACGATGCAGATCACCGAAGCCGAAATCCTTCGGCTCGGCAGATGGCCGCTAGGCGACCCGCGAGCTCTTCTCCGCCAGCGAGACGAGCATTCGCAACGCTTCAAGCACGCGCTCTTCGCTTCCGAAGTGATCCCACAGCTCCTTGTCGAGAAAGACCGCTTGTCGGAAGTCTCCGCGCAGGTTCGCAAGCCGATTCGGACGAATGGCTCTCGAGAAATCCACTTCCGGCAGCTCGGCGAGCGATTCCGCAGAGGGTTCAGCTTGGGTCGAGTTCTCGTCTTTCATAGGTCTGTCTTTCCGAACGGGACGCGTGCCGTGCGCTCAGAATGCGAACGCGGGGGCCGCGTTCAATGTGCACCACGAAGAGAAGCCGCGCTTGACGAGAGAAGCCGAGCGCTACGAATCGGTCGGAAGCTGTAGGATCGTCAATTGCTAAAAAGTTGGGATCGAGAAATACCGTCGCTGCTTCCTCGAAGGATACCCCGTGCTTGGCAATATTCGAGCGGGCCTTGTCGTCATCCCACTCGAAATCGCCGAAACCGACCGTGGCCATGGCCTAGTTTACCGTGTTTTTCACGTTGGAGTACTCGCAACGTGGCTCGAAGCTCATCCGATGAACCCGAGGGGGTCACCTGAACCCCACTGCTCCCCCTCGCGCCTGACGCGGTCGAGCAACTCGCGCCGCTGCGCGGGCGTCAGCTTGCGGATCGCTGCCAGCAACTCGTCAACCTCATCCGATCCCACGCGCTAAGGCTACCACACACAGTAAAAACTTGAGATCACAACGATGCTTCCGCGGATCTTGTGGAGCTCGCTGATGATCGGGTCGACGCGCTTCATTATGGACGGCGCACCAAGACTCGCCGCGCGCGCGGCCGCACTGCGAGCTGCGTCAGTCGTTCGCGATGGCCAAAAGGCTTACGGGAGCCTTCAACCGTTCATCGTGAACCCTTCAGGGCTCCGGGGAGCCTCCAGTCCTTCACCGTGAACCGCACCAGGGCTTACGGGAGCCTCCAACCGTTTGCAGTGAACCGCACCAGGGCTCACGGGAGCCTCCAGCCGTTTGCCGTGAACCTCTCAGGGCATACGGGAGCCTTCGGTCGTTCAAACCCGAACGACCGCGGCAGCGGCACGTGCGCGACGATGCCGCTGCCGCATGGCGCTGAAGGCCCACGTGGAAAACGGTCGGATTGTGGTCGACGAGCCGACGAATTTGCCTGAGGGCTGCGAGCTCAGTGTAGTGATCACGGCTGGCGGGGATCAGCTCGACGATGAGGAGCGAGCGCGCATCCGGGCATCGATTGCTCGCGGTATCGCCGACTGCAAGGCCGGGCGCGAGCAGGATATGGCCGAGTTCCTCGACGAGCTAGCAGCCGAACCTTGAGGGTCCGACTCTTCTGAGGAAGCAAAGGCCGACGCCCGGCGGATACGGCGCTGGTGGCGAAAGAACCGAACGAAGGCTCCCAATCGGTTCGACGAGGAGCTGGGCCAGGTGCGGGCACGGCTCGCTGTAGCGTGGCAAGAGGGCCAGGAGCACGAGCAGGTGAGCGGTGAACCAGTCCGTCGCCTGTTGATGGAGACTAGCAAGAACCACGTCTACTACGTGGTGGACGAAGCCGAGCAGCTCGTGCGGGTGGTTGCGATTCACGGTGCGATCCGCGGCGACGAGCCGGACCTCTCGGGCTCGTGACCAACCGCTAGCCATCCCAGCCTCTACGCGAAGTGGCATGGTCTCTCGAACCTTGGGCGCGGCGCGCGATCCGCCTTTCTCGTTGTGCCTGCCCACGACGCTGCGTAACCTCGTCGCGCCGGATGGCCGTTTCCTTGTTGAAGAGTCGACCTGTGCGCGCAGCAAGCACGCCCACACTGCAGCTTGTTGCCGCGTTGCTGCTCAGCGGTTGTCCGGTGGATCAGCGGCAGCTGGCGCTCGCTGCGCCGGCGCGTGACGACTCGTCCGGTGCGAGTGGCGGACTGACGAGCGGAGGAAACGCGGGTGCGACGGATGCGGGGCACGTGAGCGGGGGAAGTGGCGGGAGCGGTGGATCCGGCGCGCTCGACGCGGGCGCGGACGCGTTTGCGGGCGACGCTGCGTTGGTGCCGCCGTTGGTCGACGGCTGCGCCGATCTGGATACGGATGGGGTGGGCGATTGCACGGTTACGATCGTCATGAACGCAGACTTCAAGACGAACGTGCTCGGTTGGACGCCGGACACCGAGACGACCAGCGTCTGGGACGCCAAAAACGCATTGGCGGATCTGCCCTCCGGCTCACTGCTAGCGACCGGGTCCGGTTTCATCGACGCGCCGGGTTTGACGCTCGATACCGTGGCGCAATGTGTCCCGCTGCTCGGCAAGCAGCTGCTGATCGTGTACGCGAATGCGTTCATCGCCGCCGATCAAGACCCGGCAGGGCAGGCAGCCGTGGACGTCCGCTTTTTCGACCAAGACGATTGCGCGGGCGACTTCCGCGGCACGTTCAGCACTCCACCGAGCGCAGTGGTCGGTTCGTGGTTCACGGTCCAAGCGGGCAGCCTGGCGGCGGACACCACGCGCTCGGCGTCCATCCGGCTCGTGACACAGAGGCCGCTGCGCGCGAGCTCGTTCGGCGTCTACTTCGACAACATCCTGGCCAAAGCGCAACCAGCGCAATAGCCCGTTCCGCGCGGCGTATTGCTGCGGCCCGCGTGTAAGACTTTGCGTTGACGAACAGGCTCCTCTGGTCGCTCACTTGTAACGGATCGTAACGGAACCGTTGCTCGACGGAGCGCGCATCCTCAGGCAAAAGTGCTGGCGAGTCTGGCCTGAATTTCGGCCGCAAAATGCTCGGAGGCACAACGTGAAGCTTTCATTCGTTCACTGGGGTTTCGTCGGATCGCTGGCCACCGCTGCGCTTGCTACTGGCTGTAGCGGAGTGGGCACGCCGGGCACCGGATCGAACATGCCGGGCGCCGTCGCCAGCTCCGGGACGCTCGCGCTCGCGCTGCAACTCGCGAACGGCACTAACCTGTCGAGTGTTAGCTACGTCATCACCGGTCCGGGCGGCTTCTCCCGATCAGGGAGCATCGACGTCTCGAATAGCAGCGCGCTCTCTGCCGTGATCGGCGGCCTACCGGCCGGCACGGGCTACACGATCACGCTCTCGGCCACTTCCAGCGATGGCACGACCAGCTGTGGCGGGTCGGCCAACTTCAACGTAACCGCTAGGCTCACCGCGGCCGTCGGGATCCATCTCACTTGCCACGAGGCGCCCAGCAAGGGCTCTATCGTGCTGAACGGTACGATCAACATCTGTCCGAATATCGATTCGGTCAGCGCCAATCCGCCGACCGGGAACTCGATCGCCATCTCGAGCGCAGCCGACGATCCCGATAGCGGTCCGCAGGCCATCTCGTACCTGTGGACGACCAGCTCGGGCACGTTGAGCAGCGCCACCGCGCAGAACCCGACGCTCACGTGCACCGCCCCGGGCGTTGCGTCGCTCACCCTGACCACCTCGGACGGCGATCCCGGCTGCAACTCCAGCTTCAACCTGCAAGTGACTTGCCCGGACGATTCAGCGCTCGGCGAGACGGCTTGGGTGCAAATCGGCGCGAATAATCAAGCGAGCGCGCGCCTCCTCACGCCCTACACGACGTGCCCCTCGATCACCGTCGACGGCGTGACCAGCCCGATGAAGGTGCGCTCGCTGCCCGGCACTCTGCCGCTACGCACGACGAGCACCGATACGACCCTCGCAGCGGCCCAAACCTCGGGCAACTCGAAGCCGTCGGTCTTCACGACCACGAGCTGCGAGTTCAATCTGCCCGCAGGGGCGCTCAAGGCCAGCGTGGCCGGTATCAACCTGCCGCTGCCGAAGCCGGTGGTAAACCGCGTGGTGATCATCGGTGACACCGGTTGCCGCATCTCGATCGGCAACGTGTTCCAAGCCTGTGGCGACCCAACGATTTGGCCCTTCTCGGTGATCGCCGCGGCGACGGCCGCGCTCAAGCCGGATCTCGTGGTGCACGTCGGCGACTACCAGTATCGCGACAACCCGTGTCCTCCGGGGAATACGGCCTGCACCGGCACGCCCTGGGGCTACGGCTCGGACACCTGGATGGCAGACCTGTTCACGCCCGCCGCGCCGCTGCTCGCAGCGGCTCCGTGGGTGATGGTCCGCGGCAATCACGAGGTCTGCAACCGAGCCGGTCAGGGCTGGTATCGCTATCTCGACCAGAACCCCTACGACACCACGGGCGTCAAGACCTGTGACGATCCGGCCAACGACACCGCCGCAAACTTCAACGACCCCTGGGCAGTGTCCATCGGCGATACGCGCTTCGTCGCGTTCGATTCGTCGAACGCTTCGAAGACCGCTTACTCGCCCCCGGCCTTCCAACCCTACACGAACGAGCTCGCAGAAGCTGCCGCGCTGTCGACCGACGACATGCTGAACATCTTTGCCGTTCACCACCCCGTCCTCGGCTACACGGCGGCGAACCCGCCGACGATCGGTAACGCGGGTCTTCAGTCCGTGATGAACGCCGCCTTCCCGGGCAACTACTACCCGCCGAACACGGGCATCGCCATCCACGGTCACGTGCATGACTTCCAGGCGCTGAACTTCGCCAGCAACCATCCGGCCACGTTCGTCGCGGGCAACGGCGGCGACAACCTGGACTCGGCGCTGCCCGCGACGTTCAACCCGAACGCCGACTTGCCGGCGCCCAACACGGTCGTCAACGCGTTTGCCTACTCTCAGGAGTTCGGCTTCATGGTGATGGACCGCGTCGGCGCGGTGGGCGACAAGAATTGGAAGTTCACGTCATACCGCACGGACGGCTCGGTCATCGCAGTCTGCGGTATGGCCCCAGCGACCGCTTGCAGCGGCGTGTGTGACTCCACCCCGGGCACCCAGATCACGTGCAAGGACGGCGGCGGCAACGTGGTCGGCACGTACGACAACATCCCGTGAGCTGAAGCTAACCTGAAAAAAATGGCAGTTTCCTGGCGGCACTCGGTGACGGGTGCCGCACTGTTTTTGGCGCTGAGCGCGTGCGGCAAGCGTACCCCTGCGCCCGCACCCAAGCCGGCGATCGCCGAGGCATGGGCTGCGGCCAAGATCCCGAAGCTGCCCCGCTCGCCAGTGATCCTGGCCCGGCGCACGAATGTGCTGCCTGCGCCGCCGCGTGAGGGCCCGCCGGACAATCCGCTACTCGTGGCGCTCGGCAAGAAAATCTTCTTCGACGAGCGCTTATCGGAGCCGTCCGGAACGAGCTGCGCGAGCTGCCACGATCCGACGCGCGCGTTTGCAGGCGGCCACGGCTCCAGTCTCGGCGTGCCACTGGGTAGCCGCCCAGGGCACTTCGCCAGGCGCTCGACTCCGTCGGTTCTCTACCTGCGCTACACGCCGAAGTTTCACTACTTCGAGGACGACGAGGCGCCCGCGCCGGAACCGCGTGGCGGCTTCTTCTGGGACGGTCGCTCCGACAGCGTCGCAGAGCTCGTGCAGCAGCCGCTCTTCAACCCGGACGAGATGAACGCCGGCACGCCGCGCCGCCTCGCCGCCAAAATCACGCAAGGCCCTTACGCCAAGGAGTTCCGCGCGGCGCTCGGCGCGGCCGCGGATCCCGACGTAGTTCTGCACGGCGTCGGCGTCGCGCTCGAGGCGTATTTGACGAGCGACGAGATGACGCCGCACAGCTCTAAATACGACGCCTATGTGCGCGGCGAAGCAACGCTGACCGAAGAAGAGCGACGAGGCCTAGAGGCATTCAAAGACCGACGCCGCGGCGCCTGCTCGGGTTGCCACCGCTTGGCCGAGACCTCGAGTAACCCGGCCGAGTCGATGTTCACTGACTACGGGTACGACGCGGTTGCTTGGCCCCGCAACCGCGAGCTGCCCGCAAGTCACAACGCGGCATCTTTCGATCTCGGCCTGTGCGAACGCAAGGACACGAAAACACCGTCCAATGACGAGAAGTGGTGCTCGAGCTTCCGCACGCCGTCGCTGAGAAACGTCGCGGTGCTGGAGAGCTATGGGCACAACGGCGTATACAAAAAGCTTCGCGACGTGATGGCGTTCTATGCCCTGCGCGCGGTCGCGCCCGCGCGCATCTACCCACTCGGGCTGAAGTTCGACGACGTGCCGCCAAAGTACGTCGCCAACATCAACATCTTCGCGCCCATCTACAACCAAAAAGAGGGCGGAGCTCCGCCGCTGTCCGATCGGGACATCGATGATATCGTCGCGTTCTTGTTGACCCTGACCGACGCGCCCTATGTGTCTGCGCTGGCCGGCAATGCACCGGCCGCGCAGCTGCCGTCTCGCTGAGGCGTTCAGCGGATGACGCGGGTCAAGGCCAGCTGGCTCCGCCGCGCAGTCGTCGCTATGGCGGCGCTCGGCCTCGCGACGCTCGTCAGCGAACGCCACGCTTTCGCCCACGCGGTCGGGGTCTCGAGCGGCGAGTACCGAGTCGCTGACAAGGTCCTCTCCGGCGACGTCGGCATGGCCGGTCGGGATTTCGTGCGCTGGCTGCCCGCGATCGACACGAACCACGACGGAGCAATCGACCCCGACGAGCTCAGCGCAGGCCACGACATCCTGGCGCGCGCGCTCAGCGACGGACTAACCGTGCAGGGCGACGGCAAGGTTTGCCTGGGCTCGCTCGACCGCGCGTGGCTGCTGGAGGACGAGGGCGGCGTGGTCTTCCAAGTCCACTACACGTGTCCCGATCTGCCCGCGCGGCTCACTCTGGCCATGCCCATGCTCGACGCTTTGGCGCCGGGACATCGCCACCTCGCGCGCGTCTTCCGCGCGGGCAAACCCCAAGTCAAAGTGCTCGATCAGGCTCACCCCAGATGGGACTTGGCAGACGCGAACGTCGCCGCGAGCAACGCTACGCCGGCAGAAAACCTCGGTTGGTCGATGCTGAAGCTCGGCGTAGAGCACATCCTCACCGGTGCGGATCACTTGGTTTTCCTGTTGGGGCTCATCCTGGTGGGTGGGCGCTTTCGCTCGCTCGTCGGTGTGGTGAGCGCTTTCACGCTCGCTCACTCCATCACGCTCGCGCTCGCGGCACTCTCCGTCTTCGCTCCGAGCCCGCGCATCGTCGAGCCCGCGATCGCGCTCTCCATCGCGTACGTCGGAGTCGAGAACCTCTTCGTCAAAGACGCGAGCAAACGCTGGCGCATCACCTTTCCGTTCGGGCTCATCCACGGTTTCGGTTTCGCGGGCGCCCTGCGCGAAATCGCGCTGCCCCGAGCGCAGCTGCCCATCGCGCTCGTCTCGTTCAACCTCGGCGTCGAGCTCGGCCAGCTCGCCGTGCTCTCGCTCGTACTGCCGCTCACACAGCTGGCGCGCGGCGCACCCTGGTTCGGCTCTCGCGGCGTCAAGTTGTCGAGCGTGGCCATCGCACTCGGCGGCTGCGCGCTGTTCGTCTCGCGGCTCGTTACTTCCTAGCCGCGCCTCAGCAGATCTTCCCAAGGTGAAGGCGCAAGCTCGTCAGATACAGCAACCGTTCGTACAGGTCGCACCCTCGATTTGCGTGCACTCACTGTCGTCGGTGCACGCCGGGCTGTCGGTCGGGCAGCCTTGCGCAGCGCAGAAATCCACGCACGCTTCGCCGACGTCACCACCGGTTTTGTTCTGGTCGCCGTCGTGGACCATGATTTGGATGCGGTAGGTGTGACCCGGAACGAGCACTAGGTCCCAGCGAACTTCCGCGCCGAACCCTTGGTTCATGAGCCCCGTCGGTACCGGGTCGGCGCCGGTCGTCAGGTTCCAATTGTTCTTGGCTGGATCGGCGTCTGGGGTGATCGTCGCGCCTGCTGCCGCTACTGTCCGTACCGCGCCTTTCCAGGTTCCGAATACGACGTTCGGATTCCAGGGTGTGCCGCCTTCTTGCCAGTCGCCGGAGCGCGCGTTTGGATCTGCGGTCGTATCGGTAACGAACAAGGCGGGCCACATCGGTCGGCCCGAGGGATCAAGTCCGCTCTGGTCGCCCGTAAGGAGATTGGTGCCCGTCTGTGGCAAGCGTTGTGCGCTCGGCACGGCAACCAACGGCGAGACCGGGTAGTCCGTCGTGGCGGATCCGACGACGACGCGGTGGACGCCGAGCGTCAGCGCGTGCTCATCGTTGAAGAAGAGTCGAACGCTCGCGAGTGGGGCACCGCCGGACGGCGAGATGGCGCGCAACACCTCGTTCTCGCTAAAGGTGAGGTTGGTGAGGGGATTGGAGCTCGCAAACGGGTAGCCACAATCGGTGATGACGGGGCCTGTCACTCCGGGCGTGCATGCCGTGGCGCCTCCGCTTGCGGCGCTCCCTCCTCCAGCGCCGCTTCCACTCCCTCCGGTGCCGGCTCCGCCCGTGCCCGACGAGGGCGACGAACAGGCGCCGCTCGCCGCGTCGCAACAGGTGCCATTCGTGCACACGAGCCCCGCTCCGCATGCGTTCCCCGAGTCACACGGACAGCTGAACGCACCCAGCACGCAGAAACCGACGGGGCCGGTCGAGTTGCCCGCCATACCAGCCGCATTCGCGGTCCCGCCGCTGCCCGCGCCACTTCCGCTCGCGCCGCTCGTTCCGCCAGTCGCTGCAGTGGAGCTGCCCGCGGCGCCGGAGGTTCCACTCGCGCCGACCGTGCCGGAGGAGCCTCCAGCAGCACCGCCACTGGTGCCGCCGGTCGCGCCACCACCAGGGGCGCCCGATTGGGTTGACGACCCGCTCCCCGAACAAGCCCCCGACGCAAGTACCAGCACGACGGCACAGACTCGACGGTCGATTCGCATATTGCCCTTTCGCGACGCCTACATTCTCCTCCCTTGTCGCAGCTTGCAGCTGAGATTCGATGAAAAGGAGATCAATAGCGTTCCAAACGTTGGTGGCGGGGTCTGCCGAAAGTTCTGACGGTGACCCGAACGATTGCTGGCCGTGTCTCGAGTGACCATTATCGGTGCTCCGCCTACACCTCACATCCTGAGCAACTTGAACGCGTGCGTCCAGCTGCCGCCGCTCAGGCCGGGGATGCACCAGAGCATGCAGAGGGGTTCGATTGCGCGCGCGGCTTCGGCGGTGCCCATGTCGGCGGTGTCCCAGCCGAATTGATCGAGGAGCTTTTTGGTTTCGGCTTTGGCTGCGTCGTCGTTGCCGCAGATGAACATGGTGGGCGGACCGCCGGGGAACGAAGGATTGACCATGAACGCGCTGCCCACGCATGAAAACGCCTTCACGAAGCGCGCGCGGGGGGCCTTCTTTTGGAGCTTCTCCATCAGGGATTGATTGAGATCGGTGTAAAAGCGGAGGACGCCGTGTTCGGGCGGCGCGTCGGCGATTGGGTTCGTCGTATCCAGGATGATCTTGTTGGCGAGCGCGTCGATGCCGCACAGATCGAGCACGGACTCGGCTGCGGTGCCTTTGACGGCGAGCACGAGGATGTCGCCGAACGCGGCGCCCTCCGCGAACGTGCCGGTTTTTGCCTTGGCGCCCGCGCCGCTCTTCCAAGCGTCGAGCTTGCTCGGTTCGCGACTCGCGCGCAGCACGTCGTGGCCGTGCTTCAAAAAGCCGTTGGCGAGCGCTTCACCGACCATGCCGGATCCCAAAACCGAAATCTTGCTCATGATTCGCCTCCTCAATCAGTGGATCAATCGCAGCTCGCGGAGCTTAGGACCGCTCGGGGGCAATGACGAGGGGGCCGCGGATCAATTCAGCGACAGCGCGGCGCGCTGTCGGCCGTCGCCGTGAAATCCCCGATGCCGACGAGCTCGAGTGAGTCCGGCCAATGTTCCAGGCCGCTCAGGTTCGCCATCACGCTGCACACGCTGGTGTGTTCGGGGTCGCTGCCTGGTCGCTTGATCAGCGCGCGGTATTCGAAAGACTGAGAAAAGTGGTTTTTGAGCACGAGAACGGCGCCGAAATCGAACTGTTCGAGCTGGGCACTGATCAAGTGCTGCGGCTGATCCGCCGTGGGCACGGGCGTTGAGCTGAGCGAAAGATCCGTCATGTTCGAGCCGACGAGGCAGATTGTCTCACGCGGCTCGAGCAGGAACACTTTGTGCTGTGTGCCGTTGTCGTCAACGAGCATCAAGTGCTTGTCGAGTTCGCCGCGAAGCTTCGGTGTACACGGCCCCGCCGCCAACATCGCTGCGACCTCCGGCGGTACGTCGGAGCCGGGCGGTCCCGGAAAGACGACCCGGCCCGCGCGCGGAGATTCAGATGGAGGCTGAGGCACCTGCGCGGGCGGCGCGGCCTTCGACCCGCAACCGAGCGCGCACACACTCACGAGCAAGCAGATCCTCTTCGCCCCGATCGCCATACCCATGCCGCGACCTTAGAGCGCGAGTGCCGTGACGGTCAATCGTGCCAAGCTGACTTGCGCTTGGCGCGCATAGGACGAGCGCTCGTGATAGAGATCCGGCCTCGCGCCGCCCATGCTCGCCCATAGCGCCCTGTTTCCGCCGCGGCCCCGCGGTCTCAAGGGACGGAGCGCCGAGCTTGCTACGCTCGAGAGTCTGATCGCGAATACGGCTCCGACGCGAGTCGCGCTGGTCGGCTCTGGGGGCAGCGGAAAGTCGATGCTCGCGTGCGCCCTCGGTCACCGCATGGCGCCGTTTTTCGGCGGCAGGGTGCACTGGTTTCGGGTCGGCGCTTGGGATTTTTCGACGCTCAGTGAGATGTTCGCGCTGCGCTTCGGCACGGCGCGCGGCGAGGCGCGTGCGCGCGCGTTGCGGCGTTATTTCCGAGACGCGGGGCCGCAGCTGATCGTGCTCGACAATCACGAAGAGGATCGCGTGACGGCTCGACTGCTCGACGCTTTCGCCGACGCACCGGTGACTTTCGTCATCACCGCCCGTCGTTGCTTGTTGGCTGGCGTGTTGATCTATCCGGTGACCGCGCCGCTCGTGACGTCGGGCAGCAACGCGTTCCCGCGCGTGGCGCAGCTCACTCGCCTCTTGCGTTTCAATCCGCTCGCGCTCGACATCGCCGACAGCATCGTGGCAGCGGGCGCCGAGACGAGCGCGGGCCTGGAGACGGCATTGCGCCAAAAAGGCGTCGACCGCGTGATCGCGATCGAACACGAGGACGATCTGCCGGAGGTCGCCCTGCTCGTGGCGTGGGCGTGGCAACGCCTGTCGAAGGAGAGCCGCAGCATGCTCGGCGTGCTCGCGCACGTCGAAGGCGATCACGTCGACGCGGCCTCGCTGGCCGCCCTGGCGCGGGTGAAGCGGGCGCCCGCGCGCGCACTCGCGCCGCTGCTTGCTTTCCATCTCGTGCAGGAACCCGCGCCGGGCCGCTTTACCTTGCACGCCGTGGTGCGCCACGCGGTCAAGCGTCGCGCTCGGCCGGCGCACGAGCGCGTGTTCGAGCACTACGTATCCCTGCTCGAGCGCGAGCCAGAGCGGCTACTCCTCGAGCAGACTCACCTGTTTGCAGCCATGGATCACGCCCACCGCACCAACAATCTAAGCGCCATGCTCCGCGTCGACGAGCTGTTGAAACGGCTGGATGCCGAAGGCACCGGCTAGCGAACGCTCTCCCACACCGCTATCCGTGGGTCGCCCGCGCCGTCACAATCCCGCTCGCTTCGCGCGCTTCGGCCATCACGGCGCGCGCCACGGTACGCGCGCGCTCGGCGCCTTCACTGAGTACGCTTTCGACGAAGGCTTCGTCCGCCGCTAGCGCGCGCCGCTTTTCGCGCAGGGGCGCGAAGCGTTCGTTGTAGGCGGCGTGCAGGCGTTTCTTGAGATCGCCGTAACCGACGCCGCCCTTCACGTAGACGGGCTCGAACTCCGCGGCCTGCGCGGGCGCGAGCAATCGATACAAGGTCATCAAGGTGTCGTTCGGATCTTTGGGATCTTCGACGCCTTTGCTGTCGGTCTTGATCGGCGCAAAGTACGTCTTCCACGCCTGTTTGTCGGTCATGTCGTCCGGCAAAAAGATGGGGATGGTGTTGTCGTAGCTCTTGCTCATCTTTTCGCCATCGATGCCCGGCACTTTGGCGCCGACGGAGAAGCGCCACTCGGGTCGCACGAAAACTTCCCGCCCGAACGCGGCGTTGAAGCTCGCCGCCATGTCTTGCGTCATCTCCACGTGCTGTTGCTGGTCTTTGCCGACCGGCACGAGCGTGCTCCGGCAAATGAGGATGTCGGCCGCCATCAGCACCGGGTAGTTGAAGAGGCCCATCGTGGCTTCGAGCCCTTTGGCGACTTTGTCCTTGTAGCTCGTGGCGCGCTCGAGCAGCCCCTTGCCGACGACACACGAGAGGAGCCAGGCGAGTTCGGTGACTTCCGGCACGTCGCTCTGGCGATAAAACGTCGCCTGCTGCGGATCGAGGCCGAGCGTGAGGTAGTCGAGCGCGACGTCGCGCGTCAGCGCGCGCAAGCGCGCCGCGTCGTGCAAGCTCGTGAGCGAGTGGTAATTCGCAATGAAATAGAACGCGCGCTCGGCGCCGCCCGCTGTTGCCTGGAGCTCGACGTGCTGCTGAATCGCGCCAAAATAATTGCCGAGGTGCAGCGTGCCGCTCGGCTGAATTCCGGACAAAATGCGCATGACTAAAGTGCCGGCGAAGCTAGCACGAAGTGCCGTGTGCAGAGGGAAGGCCCCGGAGCTCGAGTGCGAGCGGTCCCGCGAGCGTCAAGTGTCGGCGACTAACCGCACGCGAGCCTACAGGTGCGACCCTGCCCGTTTGGGCACCCCGGCGGAGCCGTATCGCTGCAGTAGGGCGGAGGCGGTGTGCACGGCGCGGGCTGACAGCAATTCGCTGCATTGACGCATGTGTAGCTCGGAGCGCTGAAACACCCAGGGACTGTCCCCGATGGGCACGCGCCACCATCAAGCGCTTGAACGCATGCCTGTGGCGCACCTCCGCAACACGGAATCACGCAGTACTGCGTGGGCCCGCACGTCGTCGTTCCGCAAGATTGAGCACCACCTGCGCCAGCGCTCGAGCCCGCAGTACCAGCGCTCGAGCCCGCAGCGCCAGCGCTCGAGCCCGCAGCACCAGCGCTCGAGCCACCGCTGCCCGCCGCACCCGCACTCGCGCCACTCGAACTTTCGGAGCCGCCGCAACCGTAGGCACCCGCGAACGGGGCCGCTAGGGCGCACACGATCACGAATCGAATAGATCTCATGGTTAGAGTGCTCATGGTTAGAGAGGGAGCAGACAGGACACCAGGACACCACGGAAACAGCAAGTGACGTGCCACCCTCGGAACGGAGCAATCCGCGGCTTTGTCTCGAAATCGACGGCAGTTCCAAAAGGCTGCTCTCGTGTTCCTAAATCCGCGTGAGCCAGCCGGTGGCACAACCCTGGCGGGGCGGTCATGGCGTTGTTCGCCCTCGATTCGGTGTCCCGCGTAGGTATTTCTTCACGCTCAAAGAAAGCCGCCATCCAGTCCCTATCGGCAAGAGCATCCAGGTGTAGAACGACCCAAGGCCATGGCGTCGAAGAAAAAATCTACAGGGCGGCCCGTCCGGTTCGGACCGCAAGATCAGCAGGAGCAGGTCAGCATAGGCCAAGTCCACTCACCCTGATGCTGGGGGCCTTTACGTCAGTCAGTGCGCTGGTCGACGACAAATTCGGGAGGCCATCGTGCAGCGTCGAGGCACTCCGAATTGGCGTGCTCGCTGTGATCGTGTTCGGACTCGGTCTCGGCGTGTAACCGAGTAGGATTCCCCTGTGCATCGCTACCGGCTTGGGAACTTCGAGTTCTCGTGGGACGACCGCAAAGCTCTAGAAAATGTGCGGCGACACAAAGTGAGGTTCGAGGAAGCAGCTACTGCGTTCGCCGACCCGCTCGCGCGAATCTACGACGACCCGACCACTCATGGGACGAGGCGCGGTTTCTATTGATCGGCCATTCCGTGGCTGGTCGCGTGCTCCTGGTGGTGCACGCCGAAAAAGGCGATATAGTTCGGATCATAAGCGCAAAGGCGACCAACGGCGCATGAACGCGCAAGGTACGAAGCAGATGCGTGAGGAATACGATCTCAAGAACGGACGACCGAATCCCTACGCGAAGCGCTTCGGTAAGAAGGGGCGCACCGAACTCGTTCAGTGGTGGGCGAACGCTACGCAAAACGTGCGGCTCCTACCCGACGACATTGCCCGCGAGTTCCCAGACACCGAGAGCACCGTCGAAGCCCTGCGCCTTGTTATCAAGCTCCGCGCGGTGAAGCCGAAGAAGCCGGCGCGCAAGCGCAAGACCGCCTGATGCGTCCGTTGAAAGCTCACGTGAGAAACGGTCGAATCGTCCTCGACGATCCAACGAACCTGCCCGAAGGTTGTGAGCTGACCGTCGTCATCACCGCCGGAGACGATGACCTCGTGAATCGAGCATCGCACCGGGGACACCGCCACCAAAACCACGCCGGGTTCACGCGGAGCCCTTTCGTGCGATCAGGAGCCATCTCCTTGCCAAACCGACATACGAGCCTTCTGCGTTTGCAGCTCGGGCAGCGCGGTCGCAAGAACCAGAACAAGTCCACGCCCCGATCATCCGCGAAGCTGCCCGTCGTGGCAACGGCGTGGAAACGCGCCCACCAAGACTCCCCTCACCTCTCTTCGCTTCCCCCAGTTCCTCTTACCTTCCGCTGTCCTACGGGAACCCACGCCCCGCGTCGTCTCCCTGTTCGTAAACCGCAGCTCTCGAGTTCAAGTCTCGAAGTCGGTTCGAAGCATCAGCGCACGCCAAAAGGGCGCTAGTGTGGCGCGGGCGTGCTGGGCGTGGGCTTTGGCTTGGCTTTCGGCTTTGCCTTCGTCTTGGCGGACAACGCTAGCTCTTCGAGCGCTGTCTTCACCGCAGCGGAAACGGCGACCTCCGTCACTTGGTCCCAGGTCTCTTGCAGCTCGTGAGCGGTGGGCTTCGCGCCGACTTCTTGTTTGCTGCCCGCTTTGCCGTGACCGGTAAAGCCCAGCGTGTCATCGGGGATGTGCGAACCCAACATGCGGAGCGCGAGGCGGACCTCCAACTCTTGTGCGCCAGGTTTGTCTGCCTTGGGCGTGAGCACCTCGGCCGCGTCCGTGATCTCGATGTTTACGTTGAACGCTCCGGCAATGTGCAACTTGGCGAGGTAGCCGCGGTAGCCGTCCGGATCGGCCTTTGGATCGGGCGCGCCCTCGAGCTTCGCCGCGATCTGCGGCTGATGTTCGAAGGCCTTCTTCGCCTCGGCGAGCACACGCGGCGTCGCCATCTTCACCGCTTCGGGCTTCAGCTCGGGCTTGGCCGTGATCGTCTTGAGCTCGAAGTAGTACCGCTCCTTCGCCACCTCCGCATACGCCGTGGACCCGGCGAAAGCGAGCGCAGCCAAAAGGAGACCCGGAAAGCGTCGAGGCAGGTTCATGGCATGGGTAGCCTACCATCCATATCCAAGCGTGCCCTATCGTGCTCGCCCCCACCTAAACGCGTTCACTGACAGGACCACGGCCCAACGATGCATTGGCAAAAACCGCAGCGCGCTCCGGGATCGCCGCAGGGTAATCCGTCGATTATTCTCAGCTGATTCTCTGGCAAGTTGTCCGGACAGATGAGCGTCGGCGCGGTGTCGCAGGCTGTACTGCTGCACGCCCAGAGCGAATCATTGCTGCACTGACACGTGAGCCAGCACCCGGCTTCGCACATGGCGCCCGGCGCAGCGCACTGTCTGCCCACAATCCCAAGATAGCTATGTGCGTCCGAGCCATCCGCCGGACACGCGCGCGCGCCGCCCGTGCCCACTGCCGCGCCGGCTGCACCCGCAGCGCCGGCCGCGCCCCCCACGCCGGTGGCCACATTGCCACCGTCGGAGGAGCCGTTCGCACCGCCGAACGCGGAGCTCACCGTCCCCGTGCCCGCCATGCCGGACACAGCAACGGTCGCACCCGCGCCACCCGTTCCCGGCGAAACAGAGCTCGTGCCGCCCGATGTGGGCGCGGATCCGTCGGAGCGTTCGCGACCCCCACACGAGACCACGAGCACCAATACCCAGACTGCCCCCAGTGCAAGCCTCATTGCTGAGAGCGTAGCAGCTAGGACCTTCGTCCGCCCGGCTTGAGTTACTCGCACAGCGAAGCATCGAACTCGGCGGGACGAGGACGTTCCCGCGACGACGCGGAGCGCCGTTCCGAACTCGAATCTCGAAATCGGCTCCGAGGATCTTTTTGTCAACAACGTACCGCCTTGCGCCCCTGATCGATGCAAGCCGGCCAGGCCGCACCGGTGCGGCGCTCGGCAAAACCGTGCCGAAAAAGTCCAGCGATTCCTCGACGATTTCTGCCCGTTTTCCCTTGGATGGAGCAACCTAAGCCTCATGCTTCGACGAAACCTCGGTCTTTTGAGTCTTTCCGCCGCACTGACGCTCGCGTTGCAAGCTTGCGGCGCGACGAGCGGGAGTAGCCATCCGGACGACGGCAGCTCGGGCTCGCCGGGCTCGGCGGGCAACGCGACGGGGAACGTCGGCGGCGCGGCGTCGGGAGCTGCGGGCAGCAATCTGAGCGGAGCCGCTGGCTCGGCGAGTGGAACAACCGGGACCGCGGGAACCGTGAATGGCAGTGGCGGCGTGAGTGGCAGTGTCGGAACGGCCGGCAACGCGGGCGTGAGTGGCGATACGGGCACGTCGGGCGGCAGCGCGGGCGCCTCGGGCGGCAGCGCGGGTGCCTCGGGCGGCGCAAGCGGTTCGGGCACCGCGGGTTCGGGCGGCGCAAGCGGTTCGGGCACCGCGGGCTCGGGCACCGCGGGCTCGGGCACCGCGGGAGCCGGCACGTGCTCCACCAGCACCGGGCCGGTCACCGTGACGGATCTCGCGTTTCCGGAAGCGCAGGGGTTTGGTCAACACGCGACGGGCGGGCGCACGGGAACCGTTTATCACGTCACGAATTTGAATGACTCGGGCGCGGGGTCTTTTCGCGACGCGGTGAGCGCGTCGAATCGCATCGTGGTGTTCGACGTGGGCGGCTACATCGTGCTCAAGACGGCGATCTCCGCCAAGAGCAACCTCACGATCGCCGGGCAAACGGCGCCGGGCGGCGGCATCGGCATCAGCAGCGGTGAGCTGTCGTTCGCGAGCCAGTCGAACATCATCATGCGCCACGTGCGCATTCGCCCCGGCAGCGACACCGCGAGCACGGAAGACGACGCGCTCAGCCTATACCGCGCCCAGAACGTGATCGTCGACCATTCCTCTCTAGAGTTTGCGCCCTGGAACAACGTGGACGGGGTCAGCGACGATTGGCAGAACTTTCCGGTCACCAACATCACGTTTCAAGACAGCCTGGTCGCCGACCCGACCGGCCAGCAATTCGGCGCGCATACGGAGTCTGTCTCGAGCAATTGGTCCTGGTACCGCAATATCTTTGCGAACTCGCACAACCGGAACCCGCTCGCCAAGGTGAACAACGTGTTCGTGAACAACGTGCTCTACAATTGTTCGGCGGGCTACACCACGCACACGAGCACGAACTTCACGCACGATATCGTCAATAACTATTTCATCTTCGGCCCTGCCTCCACCGGTACGGACAACACTTGGTATCAAGTGGACAAGAACCAGAGCATTTATTACTCGGGCAACATGAAGGACACGAACCTGAACGGCACGCTCGACGGCGCGGCCACCACGCCTTATTGGTATCAGGGCGCGGGCACGATTCTGACGGCGCCCTGGTCTCCGGCCCCCGACGCGGTCACCACGTATAGCGCGCAGTCCGCGTATCGCATCACCGTGTCGCAGGCGGGCACGCTGCCGCGGGATCCGATGGACGCGCTGATCATCAGCCAGGTGAGGACGCTCGGCAAAGGCACGACCGGAGCCGGCGCGAACACCGTCGGGCCCGACGGCGGGCTCTACACGAGTCAAACGCAAACAGGGCTCACGAACAACGGCTACGGCACCATCGCCAGCGGCACCAAAGCAACGGACACCGACAACGACGGCGTGCCGGATTTCTGGGAAAAGACCATGGGTACCAATCCGGCGACGGACGACGCCATGCAAAAAGCTCCCGACGGCTACGCGCTGATCGAGCACTACCTCAATTGGCTCGCGGAGCCGCACGCTCAGACCACGAGCAACACCGCGGTCGACGTGGATCTGTCGAGCTATGCGCTCGGTTTCAGCGACGTGTCGCCCGTCTTCACCGTGAGTCAAACGGGCTGCGGCTCGGTGCAGCTCGCCGCCGACGGGCATACCGCGCACTTCACGCCCGCGAGCGGGTTCGCCGGCGTCGCAACCTTCAACTTCACCGTCACCGGCTCGGACGGCAGCACCTATACGTCCCACGTCGCCGTCGCGGTGCAGCCGTAAGCGAGCTGAGACTCGCTACGCCAATTCTCGGATCGGCAACTCCGCGCCGTTGCACAAAAAGAGCGGGATGATGCCGAGCTCCGCCGCGACTTCGATGAACTGTCCGCCGTCGTGGTCCTGACCGGTCCAGGCGCACGTCCAGCGGGCGCCTGCGGGCAGGTAGAGCCGGCGCGTGCGTTGTGCGGCCTCCATCACCGGCGCGACGAGCAGGTCTGGGCCAAACATGTACTCGGTCTCGACGTCCCAGGCGCGCGCGTCACTCGGGAAATCGTAGAAGAGCGGCCGCATGACGGGCGTGCCCTTGTCGCTGGCCTCGCGCATGAGGCGACGCAAATAGGGCCGCAAGCGCTCGCGCAAGAAGAGATACGATTTCAAGATCTCGTACGCTTCGTCGCCGAAGCTCCAGACTTCGTTCTCGGCGCCTGAGCCGAATTGCTGGATGCCGTTGCGGATCGGCTCCGCGGGCGGCTGGTACGGCACGCGGTCGCCGTGCAGGCGAAAGACCGGACAGAAGCAGCCCCATTCGAACCAGCGCACGAGCAGCTCGCGAAACTCACTCGAGCCCGGATTGCCGCCGATGAAGCCGCCGATGTCGGTCGTCCACCACGGGATGCCCGCGATCGCCATCGAGAGCCCGGCCGCCAATTGCTCGCGCAACGAACGGAAGCTCGAGTGGATGTCACCCGACCAGACCAACGCCGCGTAGCGTTGGCTGCCGGCCCACGCCGTGCGCACGAGGTTCAGCGGACTTTGCACGCCCGCCCGCGTCAGGCCGTCGTAGAAGGCTTTGGCATACATGGCCGGGTAGATGTTGCCCACCTGCAGCACGGGGCCGGCGTGATAGCGATAGTTGTCGAAGTCGTAGATGCCGTACTCGGGCTCGGCTTCGTCGAGCCAAAACGTGTGAATGCCTTTGTCGAAGTAGTTCGCCTTGGCCTTCTGCCACACGAAATCGCGCGCCTCGGGGTTCGTCGCGTCGAAGAAGCTCACCTCCCCCATCCAGTTCATGTTGATGCGCAGGCCGCGGTCGACGCCGATGAGCAGGCCTTTTTCGTCCATTTCCCGGCGATTTTCGGAGCGCACGTCGACCGTAGGCCAAATGGAAACCATCAGCTCGACCCCGAAGCCCTTGAGCTCACGCAGCATGCCGTCGACGTCCGGCCAATCCGCGACGTCGAACTTGAAGTCTCCTTGCACGGTCCAATGGAAAAAATCCGCCACCACCATGTCGAGCGGCAGGCCTCGCCGTTTGTGTTCGCGCACCATGGTCATCAACTCGGCTTGAGTGCGGTAGCGCATCTTGCACTGCGTGAAGCCGAGCCCGTGCTCCGGCATCATGGGCACTCGGCCCGTGACGGACGTGTATTGTTCCAAGAGCTTTGCGGGCGTGTCCGCGGCCGTCACCCAATAGTCGAGCTCCAGCGTGGACGGAGCGCTCCACTCGGTCACGTTGCGCGCCAACTGCACGCGCCCAATCGCCGGATTGTTCCAAAGAAAGCCGTAACCGCGACTCGACAGCGCAAACGGCACCGAAGACTGGCTGTTGCGGTGCGCGAGCTCGAGGCTCGACCCTTTCTTGTCGAGATAGGGATCCTGATATTGCCCGAGCCCGAAGAACTTCTCGCCCTCTTTGGCTTCGAAGCGCGCGGTCAGGCTGAAAGCGTCACTGCCGGGGATGGGACGCAATTCGCGCGCGGCGAGGTTCAACGGCAAAGCAAAACGGTCATGGCGCGCCCGATTGCGCCAATATTCTTCGAACAACAGCTCGCCCTGCGCGTTCCAAAAAGACAACCAACCCTCGGCGTTGATGTGGCATTCCAAGTCGCCGCACACGACCCGCGCGCTCGCTCCGTCGACGTGGATACTGACGCTCTCCGGCGCGCTCTCGCCGTCGAGAATCTCTTGCTTGGGGAGCAACGCCCAATCCTGACCGCTCAGCGCGGCGCGCCTCGTTGCTCGAACGCGCAGCCCATTTTTTCCCCAAGCCTCGACGATCAGTGTTTCCCAGTCTCGCTTGCGAATGAGTCGCGTCTTTTCGACGGTGTACATGGACGTGCGTTCTAGGCGCAGGGCGCCGGATCATCAACTACTACTCGGATGCCTGAGCCGCCGCGACCTCGCCGGTATAGCGCGCCACGAGCACTGTCACGTCGTCGGTGGTCATCGCGCGCCAGCCGTCGACCGCTCGCGTGATGGCGGAGCAAAGCTCCTCCACGGGGCGCTCGCTGTTCGCTTCGATCACGGCACACAGGCGACCGAGCTCGAAGTGCTCGTGGTGTACGTCCATCGCCTCCGTGACTCCGTCCGTGTACAGCACGAGCACGTCTTCCGGCTGGAGCTCGAGACGTCGATCGACGACGCGACCGGCGGCGTCGGGCAACGCGGCCAGCCAAATGCCGTCCGTCGCGATCCGCTCGCAGCGGCGACTCGCGGCGCGCCAGATCACGATCTCTTCGTGCAAGCCGGCGAACGTGACGACGCCGCTTTGCTCGTAGCGAAACAGCGTGAGAGTCGCGCACTCGTCGCGCCTCAGGCGGTCGTGCAGGTTCTTGTACAAGGCCGCGTTCAGCTTGATGAAGACGTCGCGCGGAGAGGATTTCGGGTGCACTTCGACCATTGCGCCGATCATGCTCTGCATCATCAACATCACGATGCAGGAGACGAGGCCATGGCCGGTCACGTCGCCGATCGCGAGCCAACAACCGTCCTCGGTCGGCAGCACGTCGTAGTAGTCGCCCCCCGCGTCCGTGGCCGATTGCATCGACGCGGCGATGGCCAGCCCCGCGACCGCGGTCGTGCGCGGCAGCACCGCCGTCTGAATGCCCTGGGCGATCAACACCTCCTTGTGCAGCTGCTCCCGCTCCGCCCGCTCGCGCCGGCCTGTCTCGTCCACCAGGCCGCGCATCAGATCCGCGCCCTTGAGACTCGCGCCGATCTGCTCGCGTAGCATGCGGTACGCGATGTACTGCGCGCCCTGTCCGAACAGCACGAGTCCGAGCTGCTCCACGCCAAACGTGAGCGGCATCAGCACGTACTCGAAGCGGTCAGCGCCCGTGAAGAGCGCGTCCGGACCGAGCCGGTTACTCGGGATCGCCGCGCCGAGCCCGTCTTGCGTCGCGTCGCTCGACAGCAATAGCAATGGCCGCAGCGAGCTCTGCGTCGCGTCCGAGTAAAGCCCGATCGAAAGCTCGCCGATGCCCAGGCGCGGCGCCACGTCACGCAGGGTCTCGCACAAACCGTGATGATTGAGAGACGCCGTCAGCCGCTCGATGCTCTCGCGCAGTGCTTCTTGAACGAGATCGGCATCGAAGCCCTTGCGCATCTGGCTGCGGTTCAGCGCCTGTCCAATCGAGTGGATCGCGCCGTGCCAGAGCTCGTCGAGTTCGGTCGCGCGACTGGGCGGCGAGTCGCGAAAATGCGCGCGCAACGCGCCGATCACGTGGTTGAAGTCGTCGATGGCTTCGCTGCGCGGCTGGAGCTCGTCCATGATGTCGCCGAGCTCGAGCAGAAAGCGTCCGGCCTGACCGCTCAGCTCCTCGCGCAAGGCGTCGAGCAAGCGCTCTGGCCAGGTCGGCGCAAGGGCGCGCTCGAAACCGACCATGCGAGCCATCAGCGAAAGGAGCTGCGCGCGCCGATCCACGAGCTCCGCCAAGATATCGCGCTGTGAGGCCGGTGAGACGCCGGAGCTCGGACCACGAACGACGCGATAACCACAGCCGCAGGACTGACGCAGCACGACGTCGACCCCAAGCTCACTGTAGGCCGGCACGGACTCGCCGGCGAATTGGCGCGCGAGCGTCGCGACCGCGGCCTGCGCGAGCCGGCGCCACGGTTGACGCACGGTGCTGAGCGACGGAGACGCCAGCCGCGACGACGGAGAATCGTCGAAGCCGGCGATGATCGCGTCGCGCGGCACGCGCAGCCCGGCCGTGCGCAGCGCGCTGACCGCGCCGAGCGCCATGTAGTCGTTCGCGGCGACTACCGCGTCGAACGCCACGCCGCGCTCGAGAATGCGCTGCATGGCTTGCTCGCCGCTGGCCACCCAGAAATTGCCCATTTCGATCAGCTGCTCGTCGTAGTCGAGGCCGTGCGCGTCGAGGGCCGCGCGATAGCCGAGCAGGCGCTCCTCGGCCTCCTGGCTCTCCGCCGGTCCGCGCAGGTAAACGACGCGCTTGCAGCCATGCTCCTCGAGCATGTGCTCGACGATCGCGCACGAACCGCCACGATTGCTGATGGTCAAGCTCGGCACGCCGGGCAGCTGAGTCGATACGCTGCACAGCGGCAATGGCGCCAAACGCTCGCAGAACGCCGACAGTCCGCCGGGGCCGGCGTAGATACCGATGCAACCAGACGCGAGAATCACGCCGTCGACGCGGGAAGCGACGAGCCGCTCGTAGACGGAGTTGTGTCCCGCGTCGATCGGGCTCGGCGCGTCGAGCGCGCGCCCCTCGAGGACGAGCAAGTTGAAGTCGTGCTCCTTGGCACCCTCGCGTACACCCTCGACGAGCGCCGTCTGATAGTCGCCCATCAGGTAATCGACGAGGATGGCAATCGTTTTTCGCCCGCTCATGTCGGCTCCGCGAACGCTCAGCTTGCCCGTGATCCGCGCATTCACCAAGCTGGATCGGTTTGGCTCGTATGGCGTATTCCAAGGTGCGCGCAGAAACGACAGGTGACGTGCCTCAATCTGGCCCGCGCAGACGCGCGCGCGTTCGTTTTGGAGCCCTTGTGGATGAAGCGCGCCCGTTCGGATGTCCTCGATCACGGCTCGCGTGTTGGCATCCTGCTCTGCGCTCGACAGGATTTCGAGTCGTTCTTTGCCGCGCCGCCAGAGAACGAAGTGCCCCGAGCCGCGCGGCTCGTCCAGTTCACGGCTGAAGCCAGTGACGGGAGCGTCGTTGTTCTCTGCCTGCTGCCGCCAAGGCGGAATGCAACCGGCCAAAACGACCGTCGCCCAGAAGAGACCCGAGACCGCCCGCATGGCCGGCACGCTAGCTCAGCCGAGCGACGAGAGCTCCAGCTATCGCACGGTCGCTGCGAGCGCTACTTCGGACCAGCCGGCGTAAAGCAGGCGATGTTGGTCGTGACCTTGAAGTCGGACGCGCGCGTGTGGCGTTCGGCGTGGAAGATGTCCATCGGGTAGGTGTTGCCGGGGACGATGCCAAGCGCCGTGGCTTGCGCGTCGAAGTCGATCGTGCCGTCAGCCTCGGCGTGCATGCTGCCGAGATCGAGTGCGAGTTTGCCGTTCACGAAGATCCAGAGATCGTCGTCGCCGCTGAAGGCGAAGGTTTGGCCCGAGACGTAGCCGAACAAGACGTGCACTTCCGTGGTGAAGAGGAAGTTTTCCATCTGGTCGTTGTTCTTGGGTGTGATGCCAAAGCCTTCGGTCGGCCCGAGCGGAAAGAACGCCGTGGACGAGTAGCCATACACGCCAGAGCCGGGAGGTGTTTCGGTCAGCGCGAGTGTTTTCGGCAACTCGATGTTGACCGAATCCACGGTGTTATACCATTGCGCAAACGTCGCCGCGCTCTCGATCACCGCGCCCGTTGGCGTCCAGTTGTCGCACGCCGTGGGCGAGCTCAGAAGCGCGGGACAACCGACGTTGTCTTGATAGACGGGTTTGGCGTCCGGACCGAGCGTAGACGCGACCAAACCGCGCCGCGGCACGTCGCCGGCAAAGGCGCGCTCGAAATCCGGATGCATCTCGTTGAAGTCTCGGTACGTCACATTGAGCGTGGTCTTACAGGGGTTGTCGCCGCCGCCGTCCGGCGGCGCGCCCGACATGCCGAGCATGAGCCCTCCGCCACTGCTCGGCCCTGCCCCGCTGCCCGTCGCGCCGCCCACGCTCAAATGGCCGCCCGTGCCTTCCTGAGTTTTCGCCGGCGCACCCGCCGAGCAGGCGGCAAGTGTTCCCGCGAGAGCCACGAACCAAGCGAAGCGCGACGTCATCTGCATACGCTATCGTAGAATGGAGCAGGTCGCACTGCGCTGTGCCACAAGCGTGCCAAATGCCAGTCGACCCCTGATCACGCTGTCCGGAATCCGCGCCGGGTTGCTCGCATCTCTAGCTGAAATTCCGCCGAAACCTTGCGGCACGACACTTGCTGGGATTGCCGGCGCAGACTCCAATTGATACACTCGGTTTCGAGCCTGCTTATTTGAAAAGGGAGATCACCATGAAGCCTCGCCAAACCGCGATCGTGCCCCGCATCGTTCTTGGAACCGCCGTCGTCAGCGTATTGCCCATGCAGCTCCTCGGCTGCAGTAGCGATACGACGACTGGCACCGGCACGGGCGCCGGAGCGGGTGGTCAGAGCGGCAGCGCGGGCCAGGGTGGGAGCAACGCGCAAGGTGGCGCGACCGCGGGCAATGGCGGCGGCGCGGGCTTTGGGCAAGCCGGCTTCATCGCGCTCGCCGTGGGCGCGTTCGGCGGTTTCGACAACTCAGGCGGCGTGGGCGGCTTCTCGGGTAGCGGCACCGCGGGCAAGGGTGGCGCTGCCGGCCAGGGCGGCACCGCCGGCAAGGGCGGGGGCAAGGGCGGCACCGCCGGCAAAGGCGGCGCCGGTGGGAACGCCGGCTTCGGGCAAGCCGGCTTCATCGCGCTCGCGGTGGGCGCGTTCGGCGGCAAAGGTGGCACCGCGGGTGCCGGTGGCGCGTGAACCGCGACGCGCCCATCGACATCAGGCGCACGCTCAGCGAAACACCGCTCGCCGACCAGCACGACCGCACGATTCGCGGTGAGCTCACTCGTGCAACACGGCCGATCCCCTGGCAGGAGTTCGAGCGCGCGAAGTATCCCGAAGCAGCGCTCGAGCTCGCCCACGATCTCTTCTTGCGCCTCGCGGTTGGCGAGTACAGCGCCGTCGCGCTGTTCGCGCAAATCACCTCCGGGCTCGCCTTGACCCAAGCCCCGATCGACTTCGTCGCCGCGGCGGCGCGCGTGAGCACGGACGAGATCCGTCACGCAGACTACTGCTTGCGCATGGCCGCGCTGTGCGCAGGCCACGACGTCACCACACAGATCCCACGCGAGGCATTGTCGAGCGACATGCCGAGCGCGCTCGAACTTCCGCATCTCGATTTCCTGATGCTCAAATATGCCGCCGTCGGGGAGACGCTGGCCGCGGCGCTGCTCACCGAATGCCGCCGCCGCGCGCGCGACGCGGTGACGCGCCCGCTCTTCACTTCCATCGTCAGCGACGAGGTGCACCACGCTCGCCTCGGTTGGTATTACGCCGCGCATCGCGCCCAGCAATGGTCACAGGCCGAGCGGCAACAGCTGGCCGATCGCGTGGCGGATTTCGTGCTCAGCATCGAGCTCGAGTTCTGGCGCGGACGCGACGCACCGCAAGAAGCGGCCGAAGCCGCCAACAGTTTGGGCGTGCTCGACTCCGCTACGCAGCGGCGCGTGATCGCGAACGTGATGACGACCGAAATCGCGCCGGGCCTCGACGCGCTCGGGTTGAGCGGCAGCGCGACTTGGGCGATGCGCCAGCGTGCCTCGCTGTCGGCATGAGCCCTGCTTTCCCGCTCGCCGAGCTGCCCGCGCCGCTCGACTCGGCAAAGCAGGAGGCGCTGCGCTCCGCCCTGCGCCAACTGCTCGAGTGGCAACGCGACTTGAGCGCGTGGCCCAAACTCGACAGCGCGCCCGACGCGACCCCGATCGTGTCGCTGTACGTGCGCGGCAGACTGTGCGGCTGCGCCGGCATGAGCGAGGGTCGGCCCGCGGAGCGACTGGCGCGCGCGTTCGTGCAAGCGCTCGGCGACGGCCGATTTGGCGGCATTTCCGGGGAAGCGCGCGGCGAGCTCGTGTGCCAGGTGTCGTACGTGCGAAGCTCCGAATCTATCCCGCTCGAGCGCGCCACTGACCTGATCGAAGTCGGCACGCATGGCCTCGCGCTCGTCCCGAGCACGGGCATGCCGGCAACACTCTTGCCGGACGTGGCCGGCGAGCATCAACTGGATGCGGCCGGGCTGCTCGCGGCCCTCGAGCACAAATCGGGGCTGCTACGCGCAGAGTGGCCGGGCGACGGATTGTTCGTGTTCCAGAGCGAGCACGTCAGCGCGAGCCTGACACCCGAGCCCGAGCTCGCTCGAAATCCGCTCGAGGCCGCGGCCGGCTTCCTCGAGCGCCAGGTCGACGCCGACGGTCACATGTGGTTCGGGTTCGCACCGCGCACAAGCGAGCGAGTCGACGAATCCCCCATGCTGCACGGTCGGGTCGCGGTCGCCGTGCGCGCGCTGCTCTCACAAAGCGCCGGGCGCGGCGCCGCGGTGCGCGCGCGACGCTGGCTCGCTGCAGAGCTCGGCGCAGGGCTGCGTGGCCAAAAAGTGCGCGGTTTTGCCGAGGATCCGGCGATGGTCGCCGGCACGCTCGCGCTCTCCGCCCTCGCGGGCCTCGACGTCCACGAGCCGCTGCTCGCCTGGGCCGCCCGCCCCGAGTTGGCCACGAACCCCTGGCACGCCGCTCAGGTCGTGGCGGCGCTCGGCGCGCGCGCGCCGGCCGCGCTGTGGGACGCTTGTGTGCGCGACATCGAACAGAGCCCGTGGGCGCCGTGGACTTTGCTCGCGGCCCACGCTCGCGGAGACACGGCGACGCTCGCGCGCTGCGCGGAACTCTTGATCGAAGCCGTCCGCGCGGACGCGCCGCACCGCGGGGGCGTCGGGCCAGGCACGGTTCCGGAGCTCGCGCGCACGGCGGCAACCGTCGAGGCGCTGCGCGTCGTCGACTCGAGCGCAGCGCGGAGCGCCTGCCAGCTTGCACGCGACTTTTTGCGCAAGCATCAACTATTCGCCGAGCGCTCGCTGACTGCCCGCGATCCCGCGCTCGTGCACGGCGCGTTTCCGCAATCACCTGTGCATGATTTCCTGCAAATCGACGTCACCGGCCACGCGCTCCTGGCGCTCGCGAACTAGCTTTGTCGTTCTCGCGGGGATCCCTTGCAAAGCCGTCTTCGCAACGACAGCAACAGCTACTCTTGAAACGCCTCGAACGCCGGGCCCGCGAGCAACCCGGACAGCAGGTTCCCTTGGCCGTCGCGTAACGTGTAGGCGATCTGTCGCGCGCCTAGGGGCACCTCACCGTCGAGCGCGAGCAGCACGGTGTAGAGCGCGTCTTTCAAAATCGTGTCGAGCACGCCGCTCAACGCGGTGCGCTGTTCGCTGCTCAGGCCGAGCGCGTCCACCGCGGCGCCGCCGGGAAAGAGGTTGGGCGCGTTCATGTAACCCTGCACCAGTCCGTCTTTGAGCGCGACGAACTCCTGTACGAACTCTTCGGGTGTCAGCGACGCTTTCGTCATGGCTGCGGCCGAACATATCGGCGTTTGTCGAGGAAGACCAGCCGAACGGTCACTCGGCGACTCAGCCGCCTGAACGAGTCGATTTTTCGGCGCTGCGCGCCGCGACGCGCTCCGGCGCCAACACCCGAGTACGATGACGTGCGCTCACGTCGACTGTGTGCGTCGCGCGCGCACACTCGCTGCACGCTCCCTTGCGGCGTCGTGACACGATCTGACGCCATCGTGACGGCGCGACGCGCGCTCGTCGGTAACACTGTTAGCTGTGCCCCTCCGTTCGATCTCAGCATATGCCCGGGAAATAAGACCGTTCCTCAAGGCCAGTGTGTTCGAGCCGGCTCGCTCGCGGCTGCTCTGGCTACCGCTGCACTTGGCCGTGATCGCCGCGTCAACATTGCTGCTCGCTACGCAGCGCGTGCCTTTCTGGCTCGCGCCGCTGCTCTCCGTGCCGATCGGATTGAGCTTCGCGGGCTTGACCTTCCTTGGACACGAAGCGCTGCACGGCGCGGTGCTGCGAGGTCTGCGCGCGCGCAAATTCGTCGGCTGGGTCGGGTTCTTGCCGTTCGCGATCTCGCCCCGTCTGTGGATCGCTTGGCACAATCGCATCCACCACGGGAACACCAACCGCGCCGGGCTGGATCCCGACGCGTACCCGACGCTCGATGCGTACGGTAGCAGTCGCGCGGTGCGTCTAGCCACGGACTACGGCGCGCCCGGTCGCCGGCGCTTGCGCGGCGTACTGAGCCTCTTGATCGGGTTTTCGGTGCAGAGCGCGCACATGCTGGTGATCGCCGGCAAGGCGGGCTTTCTGTCGCGCCGTGAGCACGTGCGCGCGATCGCGGAGACGCTGCTCGGCGTCGCCCTCTGGAGCGCGGTCGCGCTTTGGATCGGGCCGCGGCCGTTCTTGTTCGCGTTTGGGTTGCCGCTCGTGGTGGCGAATGCCGCCGTGATGGGGCTGATCCTCACGAACCACAGCCTGAGCCCGCTCACGGGCGTGAACGACCCGCTCGCGAATTCGCTCAGCGTGACCGCGCCGCGGCTCGTCGAATGGCTCACGCTGGGCTTCGGCTTTCACGTCGAACACCACCTGTTTCCGGCGATGAGCGGCCGCCACGCCCGGCGAGTGCGCGACGTGCTTCGCCTGCGCTTTCCGGAGCGCTACCAGTCGATGCCGATCTTTCGGGCGCTGCTCGCTCTCTATCGGAGCCCGCGTGTATACAAGAATCCAACCACGCTGGTCGATCCGAAATCCGGCTCCGAATGGCCGGCTCTCGCGCCGCGGACGTAGGCTGCGTGCAGAGCGCTGGGCGCCGCGTCAGGCGGAGCGGTCGACGTGCTCCGCGCGGATCCGATGCAGCACGCGCTCGATTTTCTTGAGCAGCGTGCCGGCATCGACCTTTTCGATGTAGTCCTCGGCGCCCAGGTCGATCGCGATGCGACGGTCGGACTCCGCGTCTCCGCCCGACCAGATCAAGACCGGGATCTCGGCGGTCAGCGGGTTCTGCTTCAGCCGGGCCAGCACATCGCGCCCGTCCGCGTCGGGGAAGCGAATGTCGAGAATGACCAGCTCGGGCCGCGTCTCGATCGTGATGCGCTCGACCTCCGCACCGGTGACCGCCTGGATGATCTCGTAACCCGCAAGCTTGGCCACGCGCGTCACCGCGCGCTGTACGTCGGGATCGTCGTCCGCGAGCAGGATCCGGCCTCTCACTTCCATGGTCCTCGGGAGAGTAGGGCCGCGACGGCAGCTCGAGAACCCGCTTCTTTAGTTCATGTGGGTCGCGCGACGCCGTGTTGGAGACGCGCGCGGAATCTTCAATGATTCTTGATGGATCGCCGGACGCAGCGGCTACTGTTTCCGTTTGCCTGACACGCAGGGGTCCGCGCGACCAAATCTCAGACAAAGCCCGTCGCATGACCCCCCTCCGTTGCGCAGCGCTGGTGTTGCTCGTTGCGCGCGGACGGCGCCTACGCCCTGCTGGTCGACGCCAACAGAGGACGTGCTCGTGGTCGACGCCCAGCGCCGAGCCGAGCACGCGCTCGTAAGTCCGCTGCCTGGCCAAACGCCCGACGGCATCGCGCTCTCGCCAGACGACCACTTCGCCTACGTCGACGAGCGCGTCTCGGGCGACATCGCCGTGCTCGAGCTCACGCGCAACAAAGGGGGCCTGAGCGCGCGCGTCGCCGGGGCGACCATCGCTCGCTTCGAGCGCGATCCGATGCCTGGCCAGCTGTTCGGCAGCAAGCAGCAAGTCACGCGGCTCGCTGAGTGCGCGTCGCTCTCGGCTACTGTAAGAGCGGGTGAACCTCACACTACGTCCTCCGCTTCGGCGACAAACCGGCGCTGCCCGCAGAGCTTCACGCCGAGCTCGATCTCGGGCCGCGACCCACCACCAGCTCCTTCTCCGACACCGCCCTGAGCGCCTTTCACGCGACGCTCAAGACGTCACCGACGTGCACCTTCGTCGCGGGCGGCGACGCCGTGCCCCGAGGTCGCGCCTGGCTCGAGCTCTCGGCGCTTGATCTGTCGCACCCGCGCGCGCAGACCGTAACGGCCAAGCTCACGCTCACACTCCGCGTTCACGCGGCCGCCCAAAGTGACTGCGGCCCCGTGGACACTGAAACCGTCTCGCTTCGGTTCTAATGGGGTTATCGTACGCCCGCCCATGAAGCTCTCCGTGTTCTGCCTCGCTGCGGTGCTGGTTTGGGGCTGTGGCAGCCGCACCGCACTCGAGCTGGCGACGAGCCGCGGCGACGTGGGCGCGGGCGCGAGCGGCGGTGCGTCCGGCAGCGACGGCGTGGGCGGTATCGCGAGCGGCGGGCCCGCAGGCTTTGGTGCCGGCCCGAATGCCGGCGCAGACGCCGGTGTAGCCGGGCGGCCCGGCTGCGGCGACGGCGTGATTCAACAAAGCGAGGAGTGTGACGACGGCAATCTGTCGTCGGGCGACGGCTGCTCGCGCGATTGCTTCGTAGAAGAGCGCGTGGTGGCGAGCGCGGGCTTCACGTGCGCGTTGCTACCGGCTCGAACGCTGAAGTGCTGGGGCAACAATTTCTACGGCAGACTCGGTCTCGGCGACACGATGAGTCGTGGCGGGGATCCAGGCGACATGAGTCACTTGCCTAGCGTAGACCTAGGCAGCGCACGGCACGCGGTTAGTCTGACCGCCAACGATCAAACGTGCGCGCTGCTCGATGACGACTCCCTCAAGTGCTGGGGCATCAACATCGTCGGTCAGCTCGGACTCGGTGACCTGCACAATCGCGGCGACGATCCGCACGAGATGGGCGACCAGTTGCCGCGGATCGAGCTTGGCAGCGGGCGCCGCGCCGTGCGCGTCGCGCCGGGCTTCTCGCACACCTGCGCGCTGCTCGACAATGGCTCGGTCAAGTGTTGGGGCGCGAACGTCTACGGCCAGCTCGGCCTCGGCGACACCGAACCACGCGGCGACCAACCGAGCGAGATGGGCGACGAACTGCCGGCGGTCGAGCTCGGCTCCGGAAGGCACGCCGTCAACCTGATCGTCGGAGGCGATCACAGCTGCGCGCTGCTCGACGACGGCTCGCTGAAATGCTGGGGCCGAAACGGCTTCGGACAGCTCGGCCTCGGCGACACGCACAATCGCGGCGAACACCCGGGGGAAATGGGAGACGCACTGCCGGCCGTGCAGCTCGGCGGCGGACGCATCACGCGCCTGACGGCCGGCTTCGAGCACACCTGCGCGTTGTTCGACGACGGCTCGGTCAAATGCTGGGGTCACAATGAATTCGGTTCGCTCGGACTCGGCGACCTGGAAATCCGCGGCGACGATCCAACGGACATGGGCGACAACCTGCCGCCCGTCGCGCTCGGCGCCGGGCGCCACGCGCTCCGCATCGCGAGCAACAGCGAACACACCTGCGCGCTACTCGACAACAACGCGCTCAAGTGCTGGGGCTATAACGGCGTAGGACAGCTCGGGCTCGGCGATACCCAAGATCACGGCGACGATCCCGGCGAGATGGGCGATGCTCTGCCGGCCATCGATCTCGGCAGCGGACGCCACGCCACGAACGTGTACGTGGGAGGCTTCCACACCTGCGCGGAGCTCGACGACCACTCGCTCAAATGCTGGGGTGACAACAGCTGGGGTGAGCTCGGGCTCGGGGACGACAAGCGTCGCGGCGACAAGCCCGGCGAGATGGGGGACAACTTGCCCGCAGTGCAATTTTGAGCGTCAGCGCGTGAGTGCGCGGGCGCCCTCACTAGATCTCACAACCGTTTGCGCATCAGGCAGGCCTCGAAAACGCCCCGATAAAAACGCGGCAGTCGCTGCTGATTGCGGTAGCCGCGCTTGTGAAACAGCTCGAGCGCCGCGAGGTTTGCGAGCGCCGTGTGCAGCGTGAGCTCCTGGACGCCTGTAGCGATCAGCGCGCGCTCGACCGCGTCGAGCAGCTCGCCGCCCACGCCGCGAGCGCGCCACGGCTCGTCGACCGCTATTGCGGCGAGCTCGGCGCTCGCTTGCCCCGTGCCATGCACGACCGCAAAACCGACACGGAGCTCGCCGCGCTCGGCGATCCAAGTCACTCCGGCGCGCGCCATGCGCAGCGTGCCCCGGCCTGGATCTCGCGAGAACTCCGCGAACGCCTGTGTGGCCACCCGCACGATGAACGCGTCGTCCTCGGCCTCGCGAAGACGAATGCGAGTGCGGTACTCGGCGCTGGTATGCAAGAACCTACGTTACTCCCCGTTTCACTCCGGTCCAGCCGTGCTCGGTAGTTCGGCGACCCCTGACATCGCTGTCGCTGTTCGAGCGCGCGTCGACCCAGCTGCATGCTTTTTCTCACAGCGCGTAGACGTACAAAACCAGCCAAGTAGCCCGAATTTTCGGCTCAACGCGCGCGCGACACGCGGCACGGTCCTTGCGATAGTCGCGTCATGGGTCGCTCATGGGTCGCACCTGGGGTGCCGGCACGGCTTGCCGCACTGTGCGTCGCGTTCGTCGCCCATGCTCGCGCGGCCCCTGAGCCTGCGCTGCCGCCACCTCCGCCTCCCCCGCCGCCACCAGCTTCATCACCTGCGGCCGCGCCGTACTACCCGCCTCCGCCAACCGCACCCGCGCAGGGACTTCCGAGCTACTACTTCGCCCCAGCTCTGCCCGACGCACCGCGCGCCAAAGAGCTGCCTGCGTGGAGTTTTCGCTTTGGGCTCGCGATCGGCTCGACGGTCTCGAGCGATCACGAGGACACCTTGAACTTGGACGGCTACGGCGGCCCGCGCTCCGGTTTCGATCTGTCCGGCTGGCATTCGCTCGGTTCGACAGTGGGTCTCGGTGTGCGCACGAGTTACCGCTTGCGGCGCTTGGACGGCGGCTCCTCGCAGCTAGCCAACTTCCCGAATGCGCCGGACTATAGCGAGGACATCGTGCTCGGCGGCGCCACGCTCCCGATTTGGCTCGGTGACGAGGACCTGGCGTTCATCCTGACTCCCATCGTGGGCATCGGCGCGGGGAAAGTGAGCTTCTACGGCGATGGCCGCTGGCAAGCGGGTCCACTCTTCGGCGGCAGCGCCGGGATCTATTTGCCCCATCTTCACTTCGGCTGCGATTTGGGTTTCGACACGATCCCAGTCGGAAAATCGGGCGCGGCCGACGGCAGGAACAATTTCGGAATGCTCTATCTCGCGCTCGTGGTGGGGTTCGATGTCCACTAGCCGGAGCGCGCGGCGCGTCGTGCTCACCTTCGCTGCGGCGTGCGCTGCGCTGAGCGCGTGCATCAGCACGAACGACTACGACTCCTCCGCTCCGCGGCTGATCGACTACGAGTGTCACCACGGTGACTACGAGCTCAGCGGCGCCGCCGACGTGACGAGCGGCCTCACCGCGGACTCGTGCGCGTTCGAACTCGGTCCAGCGCAAGGCTCGGTGCACTTCGATTTGCCGCTGACGACGTCATTCGAAGCGCTGGTCGCAGTCAACGGCTCGGACATCTCGAACTGGACCACCCAAAACGCAACGGACGGCACGGTCTCGAATACCCCCGGTCAGCGTTTGCGCGTGCTCGACATTCGGGTGCGCAGAAGCCAAGGCAACTGCGACTGAAAGCGCGGGGCGCTGGTGTCGCGAGTCCCTGATTCGCTAAGGGCCCTCGAAAGCGCGAGTCGATCGATTTCCGAGGATTGGGGATCGACAGGATCTTGCTGATGTGATCTACGTTCGTCGGTGGACGCAGAGCAGCTGATTCGTCAAAAGTGGCGCCTGTTGAAGGCGACGCTGGACGAG
>DASXKQ010000152.1:0-15902 GCA_036496745.1 Polyangiaceae bacterium | reverse complement strand
CCCACGCACTCGGAAGAGCTGCTCTGGCGCGCTCTGCGTGCCAGCCAGCTCGGTGTCGCGTTTCGCAGGCAGGTGCCTTTGCTTGGGTGCTTCGTCGTGGATTTCTTCGCGCCTTCTGTGCGCCTCGTCGTCGAGATTGATGGCGGCTATCATGCCGACCGCTCTCGTGCGGATGCCAGCCGCGAGCGCAAGCTCGTGCGCGCGGGGTATCGCGTCTTGCGCTTGGAGGCTGAGAGCGTGGAGCGTGAGTTGCCCGCGGCGGTTGCGAGCGTCAGGGAGGCCCTGGCTGAGCCCTCGCGCTGAGGGAGAACAACTCGAGCACACCAAATCAGCCAAGAGCGCCGATGTTCCGGCGCAATTCGTTCAAAGCGTCCGACGTCAGGCTCGGATCCAAGCGTGTCTCTACTTGTCGGACAAATGAGCCAAATCCGACGAGCACCACGCCGACATTGACGACGCAACCCCGTTGCGCTTCGAGCCGCAACGCTCCCACAGTCGAGAGGTAAGTAACTCTCTTGATTCGCGACCACGCGACATGCCGACTTCGATGGCACGCGTCCATCTGCACGACGCCACATCGCACCAGAACCACCTGGCTTGCGGACGCTCTCACGATGATCCACGTACCAAACCCAATCAGGCAGAATCCGACTCCGATCAACCACATGATAGCTCTGAGGTTGTGAAGCTCCGGAGCTGTTAGGTACATGAAGGTACCCGCTATCAGCGTGACGAGCGAGATCAATGCGCCCATGGCCTGTACTGAGCGCCCAGGCCGCAAGACCGTTCGGTGCCGGTACCGATGCGGTGCCACGCGGGACCTCCGCCTCATGAACCGTGAGAAGCCCACGTACAAGAGGACGAAAATCAGCGTGCGGATTGCGAGCCCGGAGAATTTCACGGCGGATCGTTGCGTATGTTGGTGCCTGCGCTCGATGGGTTCAAGCTTGTACAGGTGAATAAACGGCTATCTCTTGTTTGTTGGGCATGGGTCCGGGCTGCCAGGCTTCTGTGGTTTCTGATTTAGCCAATCGGTGAGATAACCCGAGGGAAATCCGTATAGGAGTGAGCCAATCGCAGCTCGCACCTGCCCTTGGTTGACAGCCTTCGCAAGCTCTTCCTTCACGCCGCTGCTCGCAACCAGCGATTCAGCGTACGGCGTGAGCGGTTCAGCCAGAGCCTCACCTAATCCAGCACCGGCCACGTTAAGAGTACCGGCCGTTAGTGCTCTGTATGGGTCGAAGCTGCCTCCGGCGCCTGAGTTGGCAATCGTATCCCCCAACGCGCCGCCGCCGAAGATGATCGATCCACCAGCAACCAACGCGCCCTCGGCGATCACCGGAGCCGCAACGCTGATTGCCGCGCCCGCTACTGCTCCCCCCGCCGTTGCTGCGGCGAGGCCCTCTCCAAAGTCGCTCCAGCTCGTCGCGGTGCTAACGGTTCCAGCGTAGTAGAGCGCTCCTGCAACGCCTCCGATGACCGCACCAATCAATGGATTTCGCCCACTCGGATCTCGATTCTTAAGCGGATTGTTCCCCGGCCACGACCACAACGTCCCACCGCGCACCAAATACACGTACTGATCCGGCTGCAAGAACGCCCCCAAATCCGCGCTCCAAATCCGCGCCCGCGAATCGTACAGATTCGCAGCGATCTCGCGCTTACCCTGCCACGTGAAGGGCTGCTCAAACTGAGCTGCCGGCGCCGTGACGCCTCCTGGATCGCTCGCGGCGATGCGCTTCCCGAACGCCGTGTAGCTGTAGCCGCCGAAGTCACCATGCGCGCTGGAGGGAGGCGCCAGCGCGTCGCCGTGTAGGCGGCGGACGTTTCCGGTGGTGTCGAGTTCGTAGTAATACGCGTTATTGGCTGCTAGGGGTTGGTCTATGCCGTCGTAGATGACTTGGTAGAGGGTGCGTGGGTCGGGCGGATCTGGAGCGGGTTGGGGCGCGAAGGTCGGCTTGTTGACGACTGAGTCGGCGATCGCTGTGAACGTGTTGTCGAGGCCGGTGTAGAAGTAGAGGTGATCGGTCGTGGGGAGTGAGCCGTCGGTGGGGCCGACGTGTATTTGTTGCAAGCGACCGAGCGCGTCGTACACGTAGGTCTGGCTTTGTCCGGCGCTCAGGAATGATTGCAGTCGGTGGTCATATCGAAAGTACTGGAAGGTATTGCCGGAGAACGAACTGACGCGACCGCCCGCATCCAGCGTGACCGGCTGTCCGGCGAGGGTCTCCGGGATGCCTGCGCTGGCCTTGCCGTTGCCGTCGAGGCGCGGGCGCTGGTCGTCCATCACGACGCCGTCGTAGATCGAGAAACTGCCCAGCGCATTGTACGCATACGTTTCGATGTAGGCGGGCGCGGTTGCGTCGGGTGGGGCGTAGCGCCGCACTCGTGTAACGCGATCGAGCGCGTCGTAGTCGACCTCTTGACGCATGTCAGGGTCCGTCAGCACCGTTGGGCTACCTACCGCGTCGTATTGCGCGGTGTAGCAGCGCTCGGGGGACCCGTCGTTGTAGCTATAACAACGCGAGGTCAACCGACCGAGCGCGTCGAATGTCTGCCGGCGAGTGTGGCCGTCCGGGTAAGCCAGGAGCGTGTTGCGCCCGACTGCGTCGTAGCTGTAGACGAGGGTTCCCATAGAGACCAATCTGGTCTGAACGAGACCGCGGTCGTCGTATCCGAAGTGTTCGGTCGTGGTGCCGACCGTGTCGTGGATCACGCCACAGTGGCCCTCGGTAAGTGTGCCGTTCTTGCTGGTGCAATCGTCCGATTCTTGCGAGCAATCACGGAGACCGCACTGGCTCGAGCAAAAGCAAGCGCCCCCGTCGTTGACACGGACGTAGCCTGGCACGGTTTGGGCGACCTCATCCAATTGCCCGTTGGGTTTATAGGAAAAAGTCGAACTCGATGAGAATCCTTGTGAGGAAGTCGGCGTCGCCGTGACGCTGGTTATCCGCCCGGCGGTGTCTCGACCTACTGCAAGGCTCAGAATGCCAGCCGCGCCCGCCGACGGCGTGCCGAGGAACCCGCTGACCGACGTGATGTCGAAATCGGCGTTGCGGTTTAACGCCGCGCTCCAGATTTTCCCTGGGATTATTGGGTCCGAGCTTCCCAGCCCCTGGAGCAGCGGGAACGGGCTGCTGTTCAGGGACACGTTGTTGCTGTAGCTGAACCCGGTGTCCGTGATGGGAGCGCCGCTGGTCGGACCGGGGTCGGTCGAATCGATGGCGAGGGTCGAGCGATCTTCGGTGGCGACGACGCGATCGAGCAGATCGGACGCGGACCAAAACGCGAACTGGAACGTCGCGTCGCGGTAGAGGTCGATGTGCGACTTGAAGTCGTAGGGTTGGATGCCGTTGATACCGACCTGGTATTGTCCGTCGGCGAGCGACGCGGTGAGCGAGGTGGGCGGCGGGGTGTCGTTCGCGCTCTGCGCGTACAGCGTGGGGCCTGACCAAGAGCTCGCGCTGGGCACCGAGTAGGCGAAGGTGCCGACGCGGCCGGCCGTGTCCGTGATCGTGGATTTGCGGCCGAGCTGATCGTAGGTGAACGTGGTCGAGCGGTTTAGGCGATCGACGGCGGCGATCACGTCGCGCTGCGGGTTGTGGAAGAACTGCTCTTGTTCGCCGAGCGGGGTGGTGACGAGCTGCAGATCGCCGTCCGGGTCGTAGTCGAACGTCCACTTTTCACCCGCCGGCAGATCGGGGGTGGTGATGGCGCCGATGCGATCGCCGTTCGAGCAGCCGCAGCCCGCGCTGCGGTAGTCGAGCTGCGTGACGTTATTCTCGAGGTCGGTGATGGTCTTGAGGCGGCTCGCGTCGTCGTAGTCGAATTGGACCGTGGTGGTGCCGTCGTTGACGACGCGCGTGTTGCCGGCCGCGTCGTGGGTCACGCTCAACGTGCGACCCGCCGTGTCCGAGCTCGAGTTGACGAGACCGAAAGCGTCGTAGCCGAGCGTGGTGGTCACGCCGTGTTGGGTAATCGACGTCGGTTGGCCGTCCGATGGGCGGAAGCCGTCGAAGGTCGTGCGGCGGCCGGTTTCGTCAGTGCCGCCGATGAAGAGATCCGCAGCCTTCGTGAGATGACCCGCGGCGTCGTAGGTGTAGCCCCAGTCGACGAAGTTGATCGCCCAGTCGATCTTGGATAGGCGTTGCGCAGCGTCGTACGTCGGAGCCATCACGGTCGACGCAAGCGGCTGCCCGCCGACGACCTTCTGCAGTTTGACGAGTTGCCCCGCCGGGTTGAACGTGGCGAGGGGCGTGACGTTCAAGCCGTTGACCGTGGTGCCGGCGATGCGCAGCAACCGATTCCCTGTGTTTTCGAGGCCGCTTGGGCCGACGAGCGTCGTCGCGTACATGCTCTCGACGTCGTAGGTTTGGCCGTCCGCGATGAAATTGTCGGAAGCGACGGCGCCGGCGGCGTCCACCTGGATCGCGTGCTGCACGCCGCGATCGTCGGTGAGCTCGGCCTGGTAAAATAGCCTCCCGTTCGCGTCATACTGCGGACCGCCCGACATTGCGGACTGGATCTGCGTGACGCCGCCGCCTGGGCGCGTGGACGACGAGAGCGTGCCGTCGGCGGCGTACGTGTACGTCGACACCTCGGAGTTCGGATGCGTCGCTGTCAGCATCCGGAAGTCCTGATATTCGAAGCGCCAGGCCTCGTTCGTGGGATAGCGGACCTCGCGCAAGTTGCCGTCCACGTCGACCGTGAACGAGGTCGAGCGGTTCGCCGGATCCGTCAGGTGGCTCAGGTGGCCCGCGCCGTCGTAGTCGAAGCGGACGCGGCCTCCTGCAGCGTCCTGGATGTAGTCGATGCGATCGGCGTCCTTGTACGCGACAGTTCGAATCGGCTCGCCGGAGCGCAACGCTTCGCTCACGAGGTGACCTTCGTTCGCCGCGGGCGTAAGCCACTGGTATTGCTCGGTCTTGTCGGCCGTTGCGTCGACGACGGTCGCGCCGTTCGCGTCGAAGGTGATGGAGCGCGTGGGCTCGAACTCGCTCGTGAATGGCGCCTGGATGAGATAGATGCTGGTGTCGAACACGCTCGCCGAAAGGAGCTGGTCACCGCCGAGGGCGGCGAGCGAGCCGGTCTCCAGATTGACCTGGATGTTGTGCAGCACCGAGTTGCTGTCGAAGGCGACCCAATGCGCGGTCTGCTCCACCGGATCGAACGCGAGCGCGCCGCCCACGCTGGTGCTCGTGATGTAGATGGTGCCGTCGGGCGCGGCCGTCATCCACTCCGGTCCGTGGATCGACATCTCGAGAGCAGGGAGCTTGCGGCCGAGCCCCACCGTCATCGTGTCGATGCCGCTACCGAGCACGCGCGTGACGAGGCTGCTCGGGCCGACCTCGCCGTTCTCGTTGGCCGCCAGGTGGTACACGGCGTGGCGGCGATCGTCCGCGACGTAGAGACCGCCGTCGAACGCGGGCGCGACGCCGCGCGGATGAATGAACCAGAAATCCTGGGCCTTGACCTGGCCGTGTGGATCCAGGCTCAGATCGCCGCTGCCGCTGGTGGAGCTGATCGTAGTGACCGGTCGCGCGGGATCGGCCAGGTCCACGCGCACGAGCGCTTGCGAATCCGCGCCCGAGCTCAGCCTGTCGCCGCTGGCATAGGCGAAGTGACCGACGCCGGTCACAGCGGGGCGCACGTTTGCCGGGCCCGTCGCAAAGGCGAAGATCTGCCGGGTCGTGCCGTCTTCGTGAACCTCGAAGAGCGCGCGCGTGGTGCTGACGAGAAACACGCGCTGGCCGTTCACGTACGTCACCACCAAATTCTGCGGCTGGGACGTCGGACTCGGAGCGACGCTCGTCACGGCGCCGGTATTCGGGTCGAGCCGCATGATGTTCGGGTTCTGCGCCCAGGCCGTGAACACCTCGCTGGTCTGGCGATCGATTCCAAGGCAGCCGGCACCGGTGTTGCCGAGATCGGCCACGCGACGAACCGTCGGGTACGGCCGGAACGTCTCGCGTTGCGCGTTGCCCCACATGATGTCGGCACTCATGTGATCGGGCGCGCGGTAGAGTGTGCCCAGATCCTCGAGCGCCCAGCCCGAACCGAGCGGCGAGCCGCGACGATGAACGACGAGCTGATAGTCAGGGAAATCCAAGAGCTCCCCGGGTTCGAGGGGCAGACGAGCCGTAGTGCCCGGGGCAGGCTCGCCGCTCGTCGTCGGGGCAGGCGAGCCCGTTCCGAAGCCCGCGCCGCCGACGACGCAGGCTTTCGCGCCGCCGACCGTTACGAGCGCCGAAATGGGGTTCGGAAAATATCCGCCGCGGGGCGGCGCGCCGCTCGGGTCATTGGGGAGTTGATAGTTGAAATCGAGCTGGTATTGCGCCGCGCTCGCGTTCAGGTGCGCGCTATCTGAAGCGTCTTGGTTGAAGAGACGGCTGTGGTTGACGACGTCGAACGCGGTACCGACGGTCCCACCGAAAACGCACGGCGGTCCGCCACCGCCACAGCCGGCCGCCGCGGCGCCGCCCGGCGGAACACATTCGACGTGCACGCTCACTCCCGCCGGGCTAATCGTCATGCCCGAGGCCAGCTGCGGACTCGGACTCGAGCTCGCGGACTTACCGAACGATAGCGAGCCGCTCTGCCCGCTGTCGTAGTTCAAACGCAGACTATAGTCGTGGCCGCTGGCCGCGTGCATCGGCAGCGGGATGGACTGCTGCAGCGAGCCGTTCGCATAACTGAGCGAGCTACCGGTCCCGCAATCCTGGCCTTTCGATTTGTCCTTGTCACGCTGATGATCGATGGTGGCGATGAGCTCGCCGGCTCCGAAGAAGTTGCAATCCCACGGCGAGAAATGCGTGACCTGAGCTGTGAAACGCGAGCCGTCCCAGACGGCCTGTCCGTTGGGCTGCCAGTCACCAAAGTGCGGATCCATGGCGCCAACTGGGATCTTCATGTCGGTCGGAATGTTGAGCGTGTTCTGCACGCGCAGGATGGCCGGGATGGCAAATGTCGTGCCCGATGGCTCGAGCTCCATGCCGTACGTGGTCAGCGAGTTGTGCGGCAGCGGCAGCGGGAACTCGGCGCGCGTATGGATGGGCGTCAGTCGGATCGGTGTGGGTTGCGACAGCGCACCTTGCGGCACGATTAGCTGCAGCGAGCCGTCCGAGCTCTGCGCCGTGCCGCCTTCCGAGCCGACTACCGTGACGGCCGGATCGCGCTGCAGCACGACGATGTTGCCGAGCGCAACCACGTCGCTCGGGTTGACGTAGGCGCTGCGATAGATCGACGGGAAATCCGGGCTCTCCAGCTTGACGAACACGTGCTGCGGAGGCGTGCGGTCCGGCACGCTCTCCGGGAAGCTGAGCAAGCGCACGCGGAATGTGCCGTCTCCGTCGATCGTCGTCGCGCTATCGGCACGCGGAAGCGAATCGAGCGTGTCGTTGAATACGCTGACCGTGAAGTTCGTGACCGCGCTGCCGTCGAGGTGGATCACGTGACCCATGATCGAGACGCGCGTTTCGAACTGCTGCCCCGGCACTCCGCCGCGGCAACCGGGAATTTCTGCGTGCACGGCGCCGTCGATCGGATCGCACTCGTCCAATGTGCAGGGATCGTTGTCGTCGACATTCACGGGCGTGCCCGCCATGCAGTGGCCGACGGCGTCGCAGCGCTCGTCCCCATTTCAGATGTCGCTATCGGCGCAGCTGATGCCCGCGGCCACTGGCGTGTGCGTGACGCCGTTTGCGGGATCGCACGCGTCCACGGTGCATGGGTTCAGATCATCGACGGTCGTGATGCCGCTCGACGTGCACTGGCCGAGCCCGTTGCATTGCTCGAGCCCGTTGCACGGGTTGCCGTCGTCACAAGCGGTGCCGGTCGGCGCGGGCGTGTGAACGATGCCGGTCGCGGGATCGCAAGAATCCGCTGTGCAAGGATTGTTGTCGTCCACCGCGGCGGGCGTGCCGGAAACGCACTGGCCTGTGGCATTGCAGGTCTCGTCGCCGTCGCAGAGATTGCCGTCGGCACACGATGTACCTTGCGCCACGGGCGAATGCTTGACACCGGCGATTGGGTCGCATGAATCCGCCGTGCACGGGTTGCCGTCGTCAGTCACCGCGGGCGTACCCGGCGCGCACGTGCCCTGTCCGTCGCACGTCTCTACGCCGTTGCAAACGTTCTGATCCGCGCAGCTCGTGCCCGCGTTGGTCGGTGCGTGCTGAACGCCGGCAACCGGATCGCAGGAATCTGTCGTGCAGGGGTTGTTGTCGTCGGACGTAGCCGGTGCGCCCGCGACGCAGCTGCCCGCGGCATTGCACGTCTCATGGCCGTCGCAAACGGTTGCGTTGTCGCAAGCAGTACCGGTCGCGACCGGCGCGTGCGATACCCCGGCGACCGGATCGCACGAATCAACCGTGCAAGGATTGCCATCATCGGTAGTCAGCGGAGCGCCGGGTGCGCAGGTTCCGACCTGGCACGTCTCGTGGCCGTTACAGACGTTCGCGTCGTCGCAGGCCGTCCCATTCGAGACCGGAACGTGCTTCACGCCGCTGCTCGGATCGCAGGAATCCGCCGTGCAGGGATTGCCATCGTCCGTGCTGAGCGGCGTGCCCGGCTGGCAATGCGCGTTGCCGTCGCAGAACTCGGCGCCGTTGCAGGCGTTCCCGTCCTCGCAGCTCGTGCCCGTCTCCGCCGGCGTGTGCTGCACGCCCGCGGCCGGATCGCACGCGTCGAACGTGCACGGATTGCCGTCGTCTACCACGAGAGGAGTCCCGTTGACGCAAACACCGCTCACGTTGCACGTCTCCGCACCATTGCAGGCGTTGCCGTCCGAGCAGCTCGTGCCCGCGGCAACCGGCGTGTGCTTGACGCCCGTGACGGGATCGCAGGAGTCCGCGGTACACGGGTTGTTGTCATCGGTGGCGACGGCGTTGCCCGGCTGGCAGGTTCCGGCCGTGCACACGTCCCCCGCAGTGCAAACGCTGTTGTCGCTGCATGCCGCGCCGTCGGTCTTCGTGGGATTCGAGCAGGTGCCTGAGCTCGTGTCGCACGTGCCGGCAACGTGGCACTGATCGAGCGCCGCGCACACCACGGGATTCGAACCCGTGCAGGTCCCGCTCTGACATTGGTCTGTCTGCGTGCACGCATTGTTGTCGTTGCACGCGGTACCGTTCGTCTTCGTGGGATTGGAGCAAACACCTGTCGACGTGTCGCAGCTGCCCGCGGTGTGGCACTGATCGAGCGCCGCGCACACGACGGGGTTCGAGCCCGCGCAGGTGCCATTCTGACAAGAGTCGGATTGGGTGCAAGCGTTCCCGTCCGAGCAAGACGAGCCGTTTGCCTTTGCCGGGTTCGAGCAGACGCCCGTGGTCGTGTTGCAGCTGCCCACTGCGTGGCATTGATCCTGCGCCGTGCACGTCACCGGATTTGCGCCGACGCATGTGCCGGCGACGCACGAATCCGCCTGCGTGCAGGCGTTACCGTCGCTGCACGCGGAGCCGTCGCTCTTGGCGGGGTTCGAGCACGCTCCGCTGGTTGGGTCGCAGGCGCCCGCGACGTGGCATTGATCGAGCGCGGTGCACACGACCGGGCTGGAGCCGACGCACGCGCCGTTCTGACAGGAGTCCGATTGCGTGCAGGCGCTCCCGTCCGAACACGTCGAGCCGTTTGCCTTTGCCGGATTCGAGCAGACGCCAGTCGATGTGTTGCAGGTGCCGGCCGCGTGGCATTGATCCGGTGCCGCGCACGTCACCGGGTTGGCGCCCACGCACGCTCCCGCTTGGCAAGTGTCGCTCTGGGTGCAGGCATTGCCGTCCGAGCAGGCGGTGCCGTTGGTTTTCGCGGGATTCGAGCAGAAGCCGGTAGCGGGCGCGCAGGTGCCCGCGGTGTGACACTGGTCCTGCGCGGTGCACGTGACGGGATTCGCTCCCACGCACGCGCCTGCCTGACACGTGTCGCTCTGGGTGCAGGCGTTGTTGTCGTTGCACGCGCTGCCGTTCGAGACCGGCGCGTGCGTCACGACGCCGGTGTTTGGGTCGCAGCTGTCCGTCGTGCAGGCGTTGCCGTCGTCGACGTTCACGCCCTGACAAGGCACCGTGAACGGCTCGGTCGTGATCACCACGTCCGGCGCCACGTTCATGCTCTTGGCGAAGAACGCGCCGGCGTGTGGCGTGGAAACCGTGGGCAGCGTGACGCCCGCGTTCGGGCTGAGGAGCGTGCCGATGAACGGCGTGTTCATCGTGATCGCCGTCGCGCCGACGTAGCCGACCAGGAGCTTCGACGGATCCCCGGCGGCCGCGGTGACTGTCGAGTTCCAATTCAGCGTGTTGCGGATGAAAACCCGCACCGGGCCGGACGTGGTCGTCACTCTCAAGACACTTTGCGGCTGCGTCCCGAGCGAGTCGAACCGATAATCCCCCGTGGAAAGCGCCAAAATACTGCGCGCGCCGAGGTTTACCGCCGCGTAGTCGCCGGGCGTCAGCGTGCGCGTGGCGTCATTGGCGACCGTCACCGCGCCGGCGCCGTTTTGAAACTGCACGGTGACGGTGGCGAGGGTCGGCGCCGTGAGCGGCGTGTTCTGCTGGATGGTGCCCGAGACGGTGGTGCCGGTACCGCGCGTCAGCGCGCCGGCCGTCTTCAAAAAGCCAGAAACCGCCGCGCGATCCTGCAGCGTGACCGCGCCGATGCTCCAGACATCGCCCGTCTTGTCGTCGTGCCCGATGGTGGTCGCGCCGCTGCCGAGATTGACGACGCCCGCGAACGCCGTGCCCGTCGGCTGCTTGATCTGCACACGGTCGCCGAGCGAAAGCGTGGTCGACGCCGTGACGCCCGAGCCGCCCGTCGTGATCTGCGGCGGAAGCTGGAGCGTGAAGCTCGGCCCCGGCGTGAGCGCCTCCGCGCGCTTCGACACAGCCTCATCCGGCTGCGAATGCTGACAGCCCGCAACCAGCCCCAAGAGAGACAGCCAAACCCTAAACCCACGAACATCCGCCAACCCACTCATGATCCGCCTCCAAAACCGCGGGGCAGCTCTCCGCCCCCGAGTCGCGATCTCTATAGCCCGAGTAACGTCAATAGTCGTGTTCCAAATTGAGACAACGAGTCAAGTGCGCCCTCGCGCGAGCTTCCTTCTCGCATATTGAGCGTGACACGATCGTTACTTCTTTGGGCTTCGGCGTCTGTGGTTCTTGCCGGTCGGCGGTGAAGCGCGCTCACACCGACACGTCGAACCGATAACCGAGCGCACGGTTGCTCTGCAGGCGCCACGCCTCGCTCTGGAGCTCGGCGCGAATGCGATGAATTTGAGCCCGCACGCGCGCGGTGTCCGCTTGCCTGGAGTGCAGAGCAAGGCTCATGAGCTCTCGGCTGGCGACCCACTGCCCCGGTTTGAGCAGGAGCACGTTCAGCACGGCCCACTGCGCGGGCGTGAGCGGCACCGTGACCTCAAGACATACAAGCGCGTGAGCGACTGCATCGAGACGGATCTCGGGCGCCATGGTGCGCGAGCTCGCGCGCTGCACGTGCGCTCGCACGCGTGCAACGAGCTCGGCCGTCGGGATCGGCCAGCGTACCGCGTCACAGGCTCCAGCCTCGAGCAAGGCGGCGAGACTGCGACGTCGAGCGGTCGCGATCGCCAAACTCGGCAGCGACATCTCCCGGCAACGCCGGACCGCGGCGAGCAACCCGAGTCGCCCCCAACCGTCGATCAACACCGTCAGAGCCGGCGCAACTCCGTCGTCGTCAGACTCGGAAAGCGCGAGCGGGCCGAACACCGGACTCAACCCGCGGCGAACGGCGCCGACCACCGCGCGCTTGCGATAGTCGCGCGGGATCGCAAGCGCAATCTCGACCGACGACGCCGATCGCCGTCCGCGCTCTGGGAGTTCGTCGCCGCACATCGAGCGTGCCTCGATGCCCTTTCGCATTCAGGTGATGATCGTGCAGCACGAGCGCCGCCCGACGCTCCCTCCTCGGCGCGCGACCAATGCGGGTTGCGTTTCTTGCTGCCCCGCCGCTTGCGAGTCTCGATACGGCCTGGCGTGCTCGCTCCGCTGCGCGCGCCAGGGGCCCCCCGACGCCGGCTGCGCCGGGCGTGGGGGCCCAACGTCGGGTCCGCTACGGCTTCGCTCTCTACAGAGGCAGCACGTCCACGTTGGAGCCGGCGACTCCGTCGTTCATCGTGGGTACGCCGCCGACGCCTTTGAGACCCGCGGTGCCGGTCTGGATCGTCGCGGTCGTGGTCACGTTGTCCGGCGTCGGATCGGGCGCGCCACTCCAGGCAATGCCGACGGAGATACCGCCCGCGCCGCCGCCACTCGCGCCACCGGCTCCACCTTTGCCGCCTTTGCCGCCCGAGCACCCATCCGGTGTTTGAACGCCAGCGCTACCTGATTGAGTCTGCCCAGCTTGGCCGGCCACGCCCTTCCCGCCGTTGCCCGCATCGCTCGCCGAGAGTTCGCACGAGAAGAGCGAAAGCGGCGACGCCAAAACGAGTAGCGCAATCGACGAGCCGCCCGCGCCGCCCCCGATCGCGCCCGCACCGCCGCAGCCCCCGCAGCCGCCACCGCCGCCGCCACCGCCGGTGTCGGCCCCGGTTCCACCGCCACCGCCTTGGCCCGGCGTGCCGGTCGCGCCACTCGCACCAGGCTCGCCCATCCAGCCCGCTGAGCTCAGACTACCGATGATTTGCGCGCCGGCGGCGGGGGATTGGGGGGAAGCGTCGGAGCCGGTCCCGCCAGTCCCGGGACCTGCGCACATCGCTCCAAACGTTCCTGCTGCTCCGCCGGCAAGCGCTGGAGATCCTGCTCCGCCACCTGTCGCATTCACAGCACCCCCATCCCCGCCCTTTCCACCCTTGGACGTCGCTCCGTCCGCACACGTACAAACCTTGCCACCACCCCCGGTATCCCCACTCGCCGCATTCCCATTCAAGTCAGTCTGCGCAGGGAACATCAAGTCCGTCACCGTGCCGTCCGCGCCGTTCACGCCTTTGCCGGCCACGAGCTTCACGTTCGTCAGCGCCACCGTACTCGGCGTGTTCACGAACGCGGCGATGCTCGACTCGCCCGGGTCGACGCCGTCTTGCGCGTCGAATTCGAAATTGTCGATGCTCACGGGAGCGGTCTTGGACGTCCCATTGATGTTGAGCACGACGCCGCGCATCGTGGGCGCGACCGTTGCTTTGCCGCTCGTCTCGCGCGTCCAGGCGCTGGCAGCCCCCGGACACTTGAAGCCGCCGTAGAGTTGTACGCCCTCGGTGATGTTCAAGCGTTCGTCATACGTGCCGTCGCACGCCACCACGAATTTGCCCATCAATTGCGCTAGCGAGATGGCTTTCGCGATCGTCGCGACGGGCTCGGCCATCGTGCCGTTTTTGGTGTCGTCGCCCGTAGGCGCTACGAAAATCCCGTAGGTGTCGCTGACGAGGCACGACTCACCGGTCGGGCTCTGCGTCGTGTCGCACGGTGTTCCGCCGTCAGCGCCCGCCGCGCCGCTTTCGCCCGCGGCGCCGCCCGTTCCGGCTGCCGAGCCACCGACGCCCGCGCTACCTCCCACGCCGCTGTTCCCACCTGTTCCCGCGCTCCCCGCACTCCCGCTAGCGCCCGCACTGCCCGCAGCACCAGCCGCTGCGCCGCAATTCTTGTCGGCTTGGCAGCCACTGAACTCGTCCGAGCAAGCAGTGAACGAGAGCACCGCTGCTCCGGCGCCTGCCACGAGCCACGTCAAACGACCGGCATTCAAATGCACAATTCGCACGCTGTCCTCTCTTCCTCAAAATCCGCCGGCCAAAGTCAGACTCCCCACGCCGGGGTAAACATGAAGCGCGCTGCCCGCGCCAGCTGAAGGCTTGGGCCAAAGCAAATAGACAATAGTGCCCACCGTGGCAGCCGCGCCAACGCCGAACGAGACGAACTCGAGGCTGCGCGCGCTGTGCGCGCTGTCGTTTTCACTGTGCAGCTGGTCGCATTGTGTCGCGAAGGCGGTGCCCGTACCGCAGCCGCTCTCCCCTGGGATCTGAGCAGAGATGCTCCGCGATTTGTCGGCGTGCGAGCTGCGGGAAGCAAGAAAGACAAACCCCGCCGCCACACCGACGACCGCAATACCTCCACCGATGTAGGCCGGCACGAGCGATCTTCGTCCCGGAGCGCTGTCCGCCCCCGTCGCATCCGTCGCCGCAGTCGTTCCCGCCGCGTTCGCAGACTCACCGGAGGTCGCGGGCGCCGCGCCCGCTGCCCCTCCGCTTGGATTCAATTTCACCCACAGTACTTGCGAGCCGCCCTTGGAAACCTTCACGGTTTGCGTGCTCGCTTGATAACCCTCGCGGGTGACGGCGCAGCGATGCTCGCCGGGTTCGACGTAGAGGTCGCCGCTCGGGTGCAGGCTGGTCGCGACGCCGTCGATGGCGATCGCGGCGTCCGCGGGTTCGAGGGTGATGTGCAGGGTCCCGATTTCTTTTTTCTCGAGTTCGAGGCCTTGGTTGAGGGCGCTTTTTTGTTCCTCGGTGCTGCTCGGCAGGAGGTGTTCGAGGGCGAAGGCGAAGTGGTCCGCGGCGGCGCGAGGCATGTGGAGTTCGGCTTCGGTTTGAGCGAGGTTGGCCGCGATGTCGGGGCTTTGTTTGAGCTGCCAGGCTTCACCGTACAGGCGCAGGGCGTCTTGCAGATGGCCGTCCGTGTAGGCGAGTTTGCCTTTTTTGAAGAGGGCATTGGCGCGTTCGCTGTCTTCGGCGCTGAGCTGGCTGTGCGCGGGGCGAGCGCCGAGCAGGAGGCCGAGGAGCAGAGGCGTGATGACGGCGAGCGGGCGAGGCATTTCAGTAGATTGGGTGTTTGAGCTGGGCGTCACTGGCGGGGAGCGCGCGCGCCGCGTCCGCGTGGGAGGCGGCCGGCGCTTGCGAAGCGCGATGAAGGGTCGGTTTTTGAGCGAGTTCGGGCGCCGAGGCCGGCGCGGAGACGCTCGCAGCGAACGGCGGCTGCGCACTCGACGGCGCGAGCGGCGCGACGGGCACGATGCTCGGCATGCTCAGGGGAGCGCGCGCCACGGGCGGCAAGGGCGGCGCGGTCGCGGCGTTTTGCGCGGCACTTTGCGGCGCGACCGCGGGCGACGAGAAGTGCGGGCGCAGACTGCGCGCGAGGAGGAACGAAGCCACGCAGAGCAAGAGCACGCCGGCGATGGCCAGGGCGTTGCGATTCGTTTTCGACTCCTGTGGCGCCTCCGTGCGAGTGACGGGTCCGTCCGGCGGCGGATGCGACGACGGATTGGCAGTCGATGTGCGCCGCACGCGGCCGAGCTTGAGCTCGGTGGGGCGCTTGCGCGGATCGATCTCGGCGGCGAGTTTGACGGTATCGACCTCGAGCGTCTTGTGATCGCTCACTTTCGGAAGCGGGAGCGGCTCGACGTACACTTCACTCGCGTCCTCCGGCTTTCCGGGATCGAGCGAGCGCAAGGTGTCCTGCCCGTTCTGGGCGTCCTGTGGTTCGTTCGACCCGCCGGGCGGCGCGCGAACGAGATCTTGCTCCCGTGTCACGCGCCTATTTGACCCGACGCCGCGAAGCGAGGCAACCTCATGGCAGCGCACGGCGTCTCAATCGTCACGCGGGAACCTGCGGTTGCGTGCCGACAAGCCGGCGCGCGCCCTTTTTTGAGGTGGCCGGCCAGGGGCCCGATTGGCTCAGGCGCGCGAGCGCGCTTTGCTCGCGGCTTTTGCGGCTTTTGGGGCCGCGCGAGCGCGCGGGGTCTTGGTCGGCGCGGGCGACGGCGTGGGCTCGTCCTCGTCCTCGTCCGCGTTGGCTGCGGCAGGGGGCTGGCTGAGACCGGTCGGCTTGCGCTCCGAGCGGGGCAGTTCCACCGACGGACGGGGAACTTCACCGCCGTATTGCGCGTGAAGCTCGCCGAGCATGTCGATCAAGACGAGGTACTGGTCGCTCGGGTTGAGCGAGGCGAGCGCGCCGTGC
>DASXKQ010000151.1:0-45100 GCA_036496745.1 Polyangiaceae bacterium | reverse complement strand
ACTTTGACGAGCAGATCCAGCGCCTGCGCCGAGCCGAGCGCTCCGAGCAGTTCGAACGCGCGACGGCGATCTGCGCCGTCACTGCTGCCGAGCAAGCGCAGGGCGACGTCGACCGCTAGGTGACCCTTGAGCGAATCGATCGGCGCCCGCGGTGCGCTCGGCACGTTGGGCGCTTGAGGTGCGAATTGGGCGCGCCGCGAGACGGATGCTTGCGCGAACGCGCTCGACTGCGCACTGAGCAGCGCCGCGAGTACCAGAGCTGCTCGATGTTTTTGCGGGCACGAGCTCATTCGAGCAGCTCGATGCCGATGCCGCGTGCCTGCGCACCCGCTGCTCGCGTGACCGCGGCAAAATGCACGCTCTCCGCCACCTGGTCGCGGTGCGTCAGGTAGCGGAGCGCGGCCACGATCGCGAACGACTGATTGAGCGCGCGCTGCTCGGCGTCGGCTTTGGTGGACGTCGCGCGCACCCCTACGAGCACGACCGCCGTCGGGTGCTGATTCAGGATCAGCGCGATCGCACGCAAGGTGTTGAGTGAGCTGGGGCTCACGTCGAGCGCGTCGCCCTTGCCCTCGAACGCCAGCGGGCCATTGACGATCAGTCGGGCGTGGCCGTTTTGTATCTCGAGCAAGGCGAGCGGTTTCTTGGCTCCCTTGGCATCGGCGTCCGGGCAGCCGTCGTCATCGTCGACGCCGTTGAACGTCTCGGGCTCGGTCGGACATTTGTCGACGGCGTCGTCGAAACCGTCGCCGTCCTGATCCGGGCTCGGGCAACCGTTGAGCTTAGGATCCGAGCGTTCGGGGCCGGGCGTCATCGGACACGCGTCGTCGACGTCGAGCACTCGGTCGCGATCATTGTCGGGATCCGGGCAGCCGTCTGCGTCTTGGAAGCCGTCCTTGTCTTCCGGCGCGGCCGGGCATTTGTCGGCGCGATCCGGAATGCCGTCGCCGTCGCGGTCGCGAAATGGGCAGCCGTTCTGCTTGGGATCGGTCGACGCGGGGCCGGCTTCGTTCGGACACGCGTCGTTCACGTCGGGGATGCCGTCGCGGTCGTTGTCGGGGTCGGGGCAGCCGTCCGCGTCTTGGAAACCGTCGCTGTCTTCTTTTTCATGCGGGCACTTGTCGTCTGCGTCGCCCACGCCGTCGTCGTCGTTGTCGAAGTCGGGACAGCCGTCGCTGTCCTCGAAGCCGTCTCGGTCTTCCGCGAGCTCCGGGCACTGATCTTGATCGTCCGGCACGCCGTCGTGATCCATGTCGTGTTCACGGGGCGCCCAGCCCAAACCGAGAATGCCGCGCACGCGCGGCACGCCGACCGCGGAGTCGAGCGGAGCTTCGACGCCGAGCGTGAGCGCTAGGTCGTGGGCTCCGTAGCGCGCCGACACGCCCAACAAGGCCGGTGACTGGGCAGCGCTCGCGAAGCGCGGCGCGAGCGAGAGCGCACCGTGGGATTCGAGCGCCCACTCCCAGTGTCCGCCCTTGTCGATGCCGAGTATTTGCGGCTTGATCACGAGCCCGGCGCCCCAGGGCAGTTCGCTGCCGAATCGCTCGCCCAGATAAGTTTCCGGGTTGCGCACGCGACCGCCGGCCGTGACGCGCAGCGCGGCTACGATCAGCTTCAGCTCGGCCAGCAACCGGAGCTCGCCCGTCGCGCTGCCCTCGGCGATGTACGAGCTCTTCGCGCCGGTCGGCGCCGTGACGCGGGAGAGGGCGGCCAAGCTGAAGCCACCGAGCGGGCCGCCGGGGATCAGCGTGGTCTTCGCGCTCAGGGCCAGATCGCCGATCGCCGTGTGCGCGAGATCCCCGCCCACGAGCTGCTCGCCGGTGCCGCTCTGATAGACGATGGTCGGTAGCTCGAGCCCGAGCGCCAGGCGCGGCCCGAGGCCGATACCAAACAAGTAATCGAGCGAGAGTTGGTGCTCGACCGGCGACGCCACGACGTGCCCGGCGCCGTCACGCAGCGTCACCACGCGGTTGGCATAGGAAGCCCAAGCGCCCGCGTTCCAGGCGAGCGGCCCGGGCGTCACCGTGGGTTCGAGATAGAGATTGCCGCTCGGATCGGTGGGCGGATGAAAGCCGCGCAGATCGAGGGACGGCACCGGGTCCGCGTGCGCGCTCGTGGTCACGAGCAGCGAAGCCAGCACTAAAGCCGAGCCGAACCTCATGCGTGCGCAGCGTAGTGCGAAATCCTTGCACTGGTAGCGTAAATCGGCCTAACTCCGGGCGGATGGACGCCATTCGGATCCGCGGCACGCAGAAGCTCCACGGGCGCATCAAGGTGTCGGGCGCCAAGAATGCGGCGCTGCCGATCCTATGCGCCACGTTGCTTTCGGACGGCGAGAGCTTGCTGCGCAACGTGCCGGGTTTGCGCGACATCGATACGACCGCCGCGCTCTTGCGCTTTTTGGGCCGCGACGTCACGGTCGGGATCCCCGAGGTCAAGGTGCACGCGGGGCGTCGCGACGTACCGGCAGAGGCTCCCTACGATCTCGTGCGCCAGATGCGCGCGAGCGTGCTGGTGCTAGGTCCGCTCGTGGCTCGCTTCGGCCGCGCCAAGGTGAGCTTGCCCGGGGGCTGTCAGATCGGGGCGCGCCCCGTCGATCAGCATTTGATGGGGCTCGAAGCGCTCGGCGCCAAGATCGCGGTCGAGCACGGCTACATCTTGGCGGAAGCGCCGCGGCTCAAGGGCGCCGAGGTGGTGTTCGACATTCCGACCGTGACCGGCACGGAGAACCTGATGATGGCAGCCGCGCTGGCCAAGGGCCGCACCACGCTCGTCAACTGCGCGCGCGAGCCGGAGGTCGAGGAGCTCGGGCGCGTGTTGAACAAGATGGGCGCGCGCGTGGAAGGCGCGGGCACCTCGATCATTCACATTCAGGGCGTGAGCGAGCTCGCGCCCTTTGATCACGCGATCATCGCGGATCGCATCGAGGCTGGCACGTTCTTGGCGGCTGTGGGCGCCGCGGGCGGTGACGTGCTGCTCGAAAATGTACCGCTCGACGATCTCGAGCCGGTGGTCGTGAAGCTGCGCAAAGCCGGGCTCGAAATCGAACGTGAAGGCGAGGACGTGCGCGTGCGTCGACTCGGAGATGTGCGCGCGGTGGACGTGACGACCGCGCCGCACCCGGGTTTTCCCACGGACATGCAGGCGCAATTCATGGCCTTGATGTGCTGCGCGCGCGGGCGCAGCGTGCTCAGCGAGACCATCTTCGAAAATCGTTTCATGCACGTGCCCGAGCTGTTGCGCATGGGCGCCGACATCGAGACACACGGCAGCACGGCGATCGTGCAGGGCATCGAGCAGCTCTCGGGCGCGTCGGTGATGGCGACCGATCTGCGCGCGAGCGCGTCGCTCGTGATCGCCGGTTTGGTCGCGGACGGCGAGACCATCGTGCGCCGCGTGTATCACCTCGATCGCGGCTACGAGGCGATCGAGAAGAAGCTCGCCGCGGCCGGAGCCGACATCGCGCGCATCAACCTGCAGGACGAGGACTGAGCGCATGAAGCCGCTGACCATCGCCATCCCCAAGGGCCGCATCATCAAGGTGCTGGCGCCGCTGTTCGAACAGGCCGGCCTGGAAGTGAGCCAGCTCTTGTCCGACGATCGCCGGCTGATTCGCGAAAGCGCCGACGGCCGCTACCGCTTCCTGCTGCTCAAGCCGGACGACGTGCCGACCTACGTCGAGTACGGCGCGGCGGACCTCGGCGTGAGCGGGCGCGACACCTTGCTCGAGCGCCGTTACGATTTGTATCAACCACTCGATCTCGGCATCGGCAAGTGTCGGATGGTCGTTGCCGCGCCGGAGCACGCGACCATCCCGGAGCTGCCACGCATCGCCAGCAAGTACCCGCGCATTGCGCGCGAGCACTACGCGTCGAAGGGCGTGCAAGCGGAGGTGATCTACGTGCAAGGTTCGGTCGAACTCGCGCCGCTGGTCGGTCTGGCCGACGCGATCGTCGATCTGGTCGAGTCCGGAGCCACCTTGCGCGACAATCACTTGAGCGAGCGCGAGACCATCTGTCCGATCTCGAGCGTCCTGATTGCCAACCGCTCGTTGTTCAAGTTGCGTCACGCGGAGATAGAGCCGCTGCTCGAGCGGCTGCGCAAGGCCGTGGAAGCTGGTTAGCGCAAGGTAGGCTCTAGTTCAAATAGCGCGCGACGATGGCGTCGAGCTTGCCGCGATCGAACGGCTTTTCCAGGCGATCGTTGGCGGTGGTTTCCAGGAACTTGCGCGACGTGTCGGTGAAGGCGCCGCCGGTGATGAAAATCGTGCGCTCGGCCTGCTCCGGTGCGAGCTCGCGCAGGCGTTCGTGAAACTCCTGACCGGTCGTCACGGGCATCATCAGATCGCAGAAGATCAGATCGAAACGCTCGCCTCGTTCGAGGCGGATGAGCGCCTCGTCGGCGCGCGTCAGCGCGATCACGTCATGGTGCACCGCGAGCAAGCGTGACAGCGCCTTGGCGACCAGCGTGTCGTCGTCGACGACCAGAATGCGCCCGCGCCGCGTTGGCGCGAGCAACGCGGGCGCCACCTCGAGCCGTTGCGACGGCCGCGTGGCCGCGGGCAAGAGCACGCGGAATGTGGCGCCGTGTCCCGGGCGCGACTCGGCTTCGATCGTGCCGCCCATGTCGCTGATGATGCGGTGGCAAATGAACAGGCCGAGCCCGGTGCCTTCGCCGACGTCCTTGGTCGTGAAGAACGGATCGAACAGGTGCGGCAAATGCTCCTCCGCGATGCCATGTCCCGTGTCCACGACCTCGATCGCTACTCGGTCACCGCTCGCCTCTCGCAGGTTCAAGCGCACTTCGTTGTCGTCGGCCGCGCCCTCGCGAATCGCCTGCGCGGCGTTGACCAGTAGATTGAGGAGCACCTGGCCGAGGCGCGACGGATTGCCGTTCACGTTCGGCACCTGCTCGTAGTCTCGCGCGATTTTCGCGCGGTGCGACAGCTCATTACCGGTCAATTTCAGCGCGGATTCCAAGGCCTGTTTGACGTCGATTTCGTCGAGTTGCTCCGGGTCGCCATGCGCGGCGTCCTTCAGATCCTTGACGATACGTTGCACGCGTGAGGCGCCCTCGTGCGCTTCTTCGAGCGCCGTGATCAGATCATTGGAATCGAGCGGGCCGAGACCCGCGGACAGCTTGGGCAGGCGCCCGGACAAAAACTCGAGGTTGGCCAGCACGTACGTGAGCGGGTTGTTGATTTCGTGCGCCATGCCCGCCGCCAGCGTGCCGACGCTCGACATGGTTTCGCTGAGTCGGAGGTGCGCTTGCAGCTTCTTGCGATCGCTCACGTCGCGTGACACCGAGACGGTCATGGCGACCTGGCCGCTTGCGTCGAAAATCGGCGAGGTCACCGTGTCCACCTGCAGCACCCGGCCGTCCGCGCGCGCGAAGCGCTCGTCGGGCATCAGCACCGTATCTTGGCTCTGCACGACCAGCGCATGCTGAGCTAGCGAACGTTGCCGTTCCTCCTCGCTCGCGTGCGCGCCGTACAGCTCTCCCACGAGTTCGGCATGTTCACTGCCCCAGGCTTCACGCAGCGCGCGATTCGCCCACAAGATCTTGGCGTCCGCGCCTTTGACCAAGATCATGTCCGCCATCGAGTCCAGGATCTGGCGCTGACGATCCTCGGCCCGCGCGCGCTCGCTGGCGTGACCCATGGTGCGCAGCACGAGCCGCTTCGAGTTCGAGGCGACGACCGCCGCGCAGAAAGCGGGCAGCGCCGAGAAAAGCACGCTGATTACGCAGTCGTCGAGGTTCAGGCCCTCCCCGATGAAGGCCGAGTGCGCGAGGAGCGGCACGTTCGGCGCGTGCAGCGTCAGAAAAACCAAGCTCGCTCCGAAACCCAGGGTAAGGCCAGCGGCGAACAAACTCGAGCGGGCGCTGTAGCGCAGCGCGCCGAGGCCGTTGAAGAGGCAGATGAGCAGCCAGGTGCCCGGAGCACGAAAGATCTCGTACACGCCGGAGTAGTTGAAGAAGCTTGCCAGGTGGGCCGTGAACAAACACGACAGGTCGAGCGTGATCGAAAAGTACTTGAGCCCGGCGTGAGGGCTCGGCACGCGCCTCAGGTAAAAGAGCACGAGCAGGCCGTGTACCGTCAGCACGGCGCCCGCCGACACGAAGATCAGATCCGCCGTGCGCGTCTGCTCGCTCCAGGTCGTAGTGACGGCTAGCAACGCAAGCACGCCAATTGCCATGCGGCAGTAGCAGACGAGGCGTTCGCCGATCGCCTGCTCCGTCGCGAGCGCGGACTGCGCCGTGCCCTCGGTTAGCATTGCCGGATCCAACATGACTCGAAAGCGTCGAAGCCTAGCAGATCGGGCGCGGGCTCGAACCGAGCGTGCGCGGTCCGGCCGCATAGCGTTTATCTCGTCGCTTGTTCCGGGCTCGTCGCGCTCGCCACGTCGCGACAGCAGCGCAGGCCGATGAAGTAATACTGAAAATCGGGCGGGTGGCTGGTGGTCACCGGCCGGCAAGCGTTGCGCACGTGACCCCACGCGCCGCCCTTCAAGCCCGCGAAGCGCGCGTGTTCGCGCGGTCGATCGTGATCGGCATGCACCCACTCGTCCACGTTGCCGGTCAAATCGAACACCCCGAAGCCGCTCACACACGCGGCCTTGGTGCCGCTCGGTACGCTGCGATCGAGGCGCGCGAGCTCCGCGCGCTGGATCTCGGGATCCTTCGAGTAGACGCGCTTCAGATCCGGGTCGACCCAGCGATTGTCGAAGTTGCACTTTTCGGCCGAGCGCTCGTAGCCGTACGGAAACGGCGTCTCGTCGGGGCCCTCGCAGCTGGCGACCCATTCCCCCTCACCGCACAAGCGTTTGCCCTGAGCGCCGCATAGCTGGCTCGCTTGGTAGTAGTTCAGCATCACCGGCGGATGCGCACCCTTTTGATTCGGGTACTCGTATTCGTCGATGCAGAAATCGAGTGCCACGCGCGGCGCGCGACACTTGGGTTTCTCGTGCGCGTAGCGATTGCAGATCGTGATGTGGTTCGGCTTGTCGTATTCTTTGTCGAGGCAGACGCGTTCGACGTCCGGGCAGTAGTTGCTGCTGATGTGCGCCATGCCGGCGGGGCAGGCGGAGGGCGGGGTACCGGGCGGAGTCGGGGGATCTGCATTGGGTGGGGAAGGGGAACTCGCGAGGGGCGCAAGCGGCGGTTCGCTCGAGCTGGGGGTTGGCATGCTCGCCGCTGGGGAACTCGAGCTCGGAGGATCGATCGGCGCACCGAACTCGACCGTGTGGTGGCCCGCGCAGGCACTCGCCGAGATTGAGACGGCGCACACAGCTAGCGCGAAGGCGGTCCGCATCTTTTGGCGCTCCTGTCGTGCAACGGTTTGCCGGCCATTGCCAAGAAAACGGCCCTTCCGGCAAGGGTGAAGCGGTCACGGGACGAGCAACACGACGAGATCCGCGCGATCCTGCGCCGGAGCGATCTCGCTCAAGTCGGCAGATTGGACGCGGACCTCGTCGTGTTTGGCTGGCAACGCGCGTTCCGTCGCGTACTCAGCCCGTCGCCGTGCCGCCATTCGGTGCAAGCCCGGCGTGAACGGTCGTCTCCGGCGGCGCGTCGACGACCATGTGCGGCAGGATCTTTTTCAGGCCGCGCACGCCGATGCCTTTCACGCGCAGCAGATCCGTCGGGCGCTTGAAGCGACCGAGCCGGGCGCGCAGCGTCAGGATTGCGCTGGCGCGCTTGTGGCCGACACCGGGCAGCTTCATCAACTCTTCGAGGCTGGCTTGATTGAGGATGATCTTGCCGTCGCTCGTGACGCCGCTTGGCGCCGGCGGCGTGGCCGCGCCGTTTTCCGCAGGGGCTTCGCCGACGGCCGTGGGCGTGGTGTCTGCGACGGGCGTTGTCTCCGGCGCGCTGCCCGCCGCGGCCGACGCGACGACCGCGTTGGGCTCCGCGTGAGGAGGCGGCTTGCTCGCGAGCCACGCGGAGCGAACGTCGCTGCCGAGCAGACTCCGTAGCGGCACCTTGACGCCCGGGCCACCGAGCCAAAGTGACGCCACGCCGATGCCGCCGAGCACCAGCATGCCGAGCGCCATGCCGGCTAGCTTGAGCGCGACGGGCGTCCAGACGCTGGCCGCGACGCGCGCGCGCAGGCGCGACAAGCGCGATGATTGGGACGGGTGAACGGCGGGGGCCTCTTGGCCCCCGCCCCCCTGTCCCTGTTGAGAACGCTCCGACTCCGCCTCGCGAGCGCCAGCCTGGGCGATCGCGCACGCTTCGAGGTGTTCCATCAGGGGCTCCGTTTCAGCCGAGCTCGGCGTACGGTTGCTCTTCGGCGTCGTCGGCGCGACCACGCAGCGTGGTGCCCGTCGCTTCGTCACGCGGCACGTAATCGCGGATTTGGATCTCGCCGCTCACGGGCACGGCCTCGAGCTTGACGTTGATCGAGCCGTCGTTGTTGACGAACGCCACGCCCACGCGATTCCAGAAATTCCGATCTTTGCGTTGCGTGATGACGTACGCGATTTTCATGCGATTCTGTTCCATGTTTTTTCTCCTTCGAACCCGCAGCGGTTGTTGCTGCGATTGAGCCGAAGGAGTGCGAGCCCCGTGCCGTCGAGAGAGCACGCTGTTTTTGCGCCAGCTAGAGTGGCGAGCGCTGGCGAAGGGTGGTGAGCAGGTTTCCGCGAATCAGGCAATTCTGGCTCTTGTTTGCTGGCCCGGATGAAACATGGGAAGATGCTCGCTTCTCACGGAGGCATGCATGCGAGCTCGTTCCACTGAGTCCAAGGGCCTTTCACGCCGCAGCGCGCTCGGCTTCGCCGGTGCGGGTTTAGCGGCGAGTGCTCTCAGTCGCGTCGCGTCGGCAGCGGAGGCAAGCTCGCTCGTCGCGGTGCCGCCGGCGGGCTTCAAGCCGCTCAGCGTGCCCGGCAAGATCAGCAAGGCGTCGGCCAAGGGGGAGTTCGCCTCCTTCATGCAGCCGAATCAGCTGTGGCCAAAGCCGGATGTCGCGCAGAGCATGCTCGAGAAGGCGCTCACCGACTTTACCGGCACGGCCACGCTGAAGGACGCGCTCGCCAAGTTCATCCACAAGGACGACGTCGTGGCCGTCAAGGTGAACGGCATCGCGGGCCAAAAGGGCTACACGATGGCCACGAATTTCGAGCTGATCCTGCCGCTCGTCAACGGCTTGATCGCGCTCGGTGTGCCGGCGGACAAGATCACGGTCTACGAGCAGTACCCGACCTTCCTCGCCGGCACGCGCGTGAACGTGCGCGACTGGAAGCTGCCCGCCGCCGTGCGCACCGGCACTCACAACAACAACGATCACCCGATGCCCGAGATCCGCGTGTATCAAGGGATCAAGACCAAGTATTGCCGATTTTTTACGGAAGCCACCGCCGTGATCAACCTGAGCATGATGAAAGATCACTCGATCTGCGGCTACACGGGCACGCTCAAGAACATCACGCACGGCAACATCAACAACCCGAGCGAACACCACGAGCACAACGCCAGCCCGCAAATCGCGATGCTCTACAACCATCCGATCGTGACGAGCCGCGTGCGCCTGCACATCACGGACGCCTTCAAGATCACGTACGACAAGGGCCCGCTCGACAAAGACCCGAAGACGCGCGTTCCGCACGGCGCGGTCTACGTTGCGACCGACCCCGTTGCGATGGACACCTACGGCTGGAAAGTGATCGACGAAGAGCGCAAGGCGCGCGGTCTGCAATCCTTGAAAGACTCGGGCCGCGAGCCCGCGTACATCCGGGTAGCGGGTAGCCTCGGCCTGGGCGTGCACGACATGAGTCGTATCGCGGTCTCGACCGTCGAGGTTTAGCGCACCGCCCGCTGCGCAGCCACGCGCTCCTACGATCGACAAACACGCCACGCGCGACGCAATTTTGCGTGCGCTTGTGGGGCACGAGCTGCGTGCGCTCTGGCAAATTTCGTCAGTCGCGCGCTGCCCGCGCGTGGCCCACAAATTGCTCCCTTGGGAACTGCGCGCCGCGCAAAAACCTCGGAGATTCGCGATGGACCGCAAGCAATTTTTGGGAACACTCGTCGCGTTACCGGTTGGCCTTTTTCTCGTCAGTTGCAGCAGCGACAAAATGGGCAGCGACTCGCCAGCCGCGCCACCGGCACGGAGCGGGACGCAAACCGTCTACACCTCGAGCGACTCGGGCACTCCGCTGCATCATCACACGTTCGGCATCGACGACGCATCGTTCAGCGCACCGCCGAGCGCTGGCATCACCGGCGACACCAGCAACGACAGTTCACATACACACAGCGTCGTCGTGTCGATGGAGCAGCTAGAGCAGGTCGCCATGGGACAAACCGTCACTGTCACGACGGATATCGTCCAGGGTCACGCGCATATATTTTCCTTCGTGAAGATCGCTTGACGAGAGAAGAGATTTAGCCGCGAAGGCGGAGAGATCTTGGGTTGGCGTGGCCAGTCGACGTTCGTTTTCTCGTCAACGAAGAGTGCCTCAAATGCGCCATCGCCACGAGCGCCATCGCCGCGGCTTGTACCCCAAAAATTCAGGGTCTTCACGCCTCCGCGTCTTCGCGGTTCCTCGTGATAGGCCGAGCTAGGGCGTTGCCTTCGCCGTGCGGACGTCCACGTGCTCGCCCTCTTCCAGCTCGACGCCGGCGATTTGCACCAGGCGCTCGTCGCCGTTCAGGCCGTTCGCGATCTGAATGGTCGGGCCTTGATCGCGGTCGATCACGATGGGCTGAAAGTGCAGGGTATTTTGCGGCGTGATCAGGGCGACGCGCAACCCTTGCGCGTCGTTGAAGAGCGCGGTCGACGGCAGCTCGAAGACCTTGCGCGGGGACGGTAGGTTCAAGGCGACCTCCGCGTACATGCCCGCGAGCAACTTGCGGTCTGGATTCGGCACGCGCACCTCGGTGCTCAGCGTGCGCGTCGCGGGGTCGAGCGCGCCGGCCGTGTGGGCGACCGTGCCTTCGAACTTTTGCCCGGGAAATTCACGGACCAGCACGGTGGCGGTCGCGCCGACCGCGACGCTCGGCGCGACGTCTTGCGGCACGTTCATGAACACGCGCACGATGTCGGTGGAGGCCAGCTTGAACATCGGCGTGCCGTTGCCCGCGGTGACCAAGCTGCCGCGATCGACGGTGCGCGCGGTGACCGTGCCCGCGAAAGGCGAAGTGACCCGAGCGAAGGCTTTCAGATCCATGAGCCGCTGAATGTTGGCTTGCTCGGCGGCGATCTCGGCGTCCGCGACCTTGGTGTCGGCGTCGCTGATCGCCGATTGGGCTTGCGCCGTCTCTACGTCTTGCTGCGCGGCGAGCCCTTCTTGGCCGAGCTTTTGGGCGCGATCCGCGCGGCTGACGGCCAAGTGTTGGTTGGCTTCGGCTTGCACCTTGGCGGCGCGCGCTTTGGCGATCGACGCGCGCGCTTGGCCGAGCTGCTGATCGACCTCCGGCGTGTCGATCTCGGCCAGCAGATCGCCGGTCTTCACGCGGTCCCCGAGATCCACTAGCCAGCGCCGCACGTAGCCGCTCGCCTGCGCGTAGATGACGGCCTCCTCCAGCGGCTGAATGCTGCCCGGGAGCTTGAGCGCGTGTTCGCTGCCGACGAGCTTGGGTACGATGGCGGTGACGACGACCTGGTGCTGCTCGTGCTCGTGCGCGGCCTCCACCAGCGCGCTCGCCGCGCTGCGACGCGGTAAGTACGCGACCACGAACGCGGCGCCCAGCGCGGCGGTCGCGACCAGGCCGAGCGCGATCACGCGCGCGCCGGAGACGCGCGCCGGGGCGGGCAGGGCGAAGCCGAGATCGTGCGGCGTAGGCACGGTTGCTTCATGGGGTTCGCGAGGCGCGTTCATGCTTGCTCGAGGTCGATGGGCGGGGGCGGGGGCCTTCTCCGTAGCACGGCGTACATCACCGGCACGAAAAACAGGGTGGAAACCGTAGCGCACAATAGGCCGCCGATCACGGCGCGGCCGAGCGGCGCGTTCTGCTCACCGCCTTCACCGAGGCCGAGCGACATCGGCAGCATGCCGATGATCATCGCCAGCGCCGTCATGATCACGGGCCGCAGGCGCGTCATGCCCGCGGCGAGCGCGGCCTGCGTGGCGCCGAAACCGAGCTTTCTTTGATCGTTGGCGAACGTCACGACCAAGATGCTGTTGGCCGTGGCCACGCCCACGCACATGATGGTGCCCATCTGAGCCGGGACGCTGAAGGTGGTGTGCGACAGGAACAGCATCCAGGCGATGCCAGAGAGCGCGCCCGGCAGCGCCATCAAGATCACGAACGGGTCGAGCCACGACTGGAAATTCACGACCATCAACAGGTACACGAGCACGACCGCGAAAATCAGTCCGAGCCCGAGCCCGCGAAACGACGACTCCATGCTCTCGACCTGACCTTTGACGTGCAGAGCCACGCCGCGCGGTAGCTTCGGCGTCACGTCCGCGATCACGCGATCGAGGCCGTGCGCGACCGACGCGAGATCCGTGCCCTCTACGTTGGCTTGCACGTCGAAGGTGCGAGCGACGTTGTAGTGCGTGATGTTGGCGGGCACGGTGGTGCGCGATATACGCGCGACGTTGGACAAAAGTTGCGTGCGGCCCTCGACCCCGGTCGAGAGCGGCGTATTCTTGAGCGCATCCATCGAGTCCACGCTGTATTGCGGCGTTTGCACGGCCACCAAGTATTGCACTCCGCGCTTCGGATCGAGCCAGAAGCTCGGTGCGACGGTGCCGGTCGAGGCGAGTGACACGAGCAGATCGCTCGCTACGTCTTTCTCGCTCAGGCCGAGCGTGCCCGCGTTCGTGCGGTCGATGTCGACGCGCAGCGCCGGCACGCGCGGCACCTGCGCCAAGTGCACGTCGACCGTGCCGGGGATCGCCGCCACTTGCCCGCGCAATTTGAGGGCCAGGCGATACGCCTCCTCGTCGCGGCCGGGCGCGCTGACGATTTGCAGGTCGAGCGGCGCCGCGATCCCAAAATTGAGCACTTGCGTCGAAATGTCCGGCGGCAAGAAGAAGAACGTATCTTCCGGATAGCGATCGTTCAGCGCGCGCCGCAAGGCCTGTACGTAGCGGAGAGTTGGTGGATGATCTTCCTTGAGCGCGATCAGAATTTGCCCGTCAGCGGGCGAGATCAACGCTCCCTCACTGAGCGACAGGTTGATGCCGCTGTAGGGCGTGCCGATCACGTCGATCAAATTCGCGATTTGCGTGTCCGGAATCACCGTGCGGATCGTGCTCTCGATCTCGGAGAAACGGCGCTCGCTCTCCTCAATGCGCGTGCCGGGCGTGCCGCGCACGTGCAACTTGATCAAGCCCGCGTCAACGGTCGGGAAGAAATCGCGCCCGACCAGCGGGAACAGCGCGAGCGACAGCGCGACGAACACGGAAAACACGCCGATCAAGCGCAGGCGATGGGCGAGGCACAGGGCGAGAAAGCTGCCGTAGCGGTCGCGCGTGCGCTCGAAGCCGCGCTCGAATGCGGCGAAGAAGCCGGACGTCTTGAGCGCGTGGCCGGCTTGATGCGCGGCGGCTTCCCCCGCGAGCAGATAGCGGACCATGGTCGGCACGAGCGTGCGCGAGAGCAGGTAAGAAGTGAGCATCGCGAAGACGACGGCCTCGGCCATCGGCACGAACAGGTATTTCGCGGCGCCCGTGATGAACACCACCGGCACGAACACGATGCAGATACAGAGCGTCGACACGAAAGCCGGCACCGCGATCTGGCTGGCACCGTCGAGGATGGCGCGAAAAATCGGCTTTCGCTCGGCCAAATTGCGGTGGATATTTTCGAGTTCGACCGTCGCGTCGTCGACCAAGATGCCCACCGCGAGCGACAAACCGCCGAGCGTCATCACGTTCAACGTGTTGCCGAGCGCGCCGAGCGCGATCAAGGCGACCAAGATCGAGAGCGGGATCGACACGATCACGATCACCGTGCTGCGCGCGCTGCCCAAGAACACGAAGATCATCAGCGCCGTGAGCAAGGCGGCGATCACGGCTTCTTTCATCACACCGTTGACCGCCGCGCGCACGAACACCGCCTGGTTGAAGAGCAAGGACGCCTTGAGCTCCTTGCTGAGCTTGGCCATCGTGGCCGGCAGCTTTTCGCTCACGCCCTTGACGACGTCGAGCGTGCTCGCGCCGCCCAGCTTGAGCACGCTCATCAGTACCGAGCGCCGGCCGCCCACGTGCACCATGTTCGTCTGCGGCGAATTGCCGTCGCGCACGTTGGCCACGTCGCGGATGTAGACCACCGCGCCGTTGACGGTTTTGATCGGGATCGCGCCGATCTCGTCGATCGCCTCGGGGCTGCCGTTGACCACGATCGGGTACTCGGTGACGCCCATCTTGGCCGTGCCAGAGGGCAGCACCACGTTGCCGAGCCCGAGCGCGTCGTTCACGTCGCGCGGGGACAACCCGAGCGGGTACAGCCGCTTCAGGTCCAGATCGATCATGATCTGGCGCTGCTTACCGCCGTAGGGCCACGGGATCTGCGCGCCCGGCGTGGTCGCGATGTCCGCGCGCACGAAATTCACACCCAAATCGAAGAGCTGCTGCTCGCTGAGCGTCTCGCTGCCGAGCGCCACCTGCACGATCGGCACGTTCGACGCGCTGTAGCGGATGATGAACGGCGGCGTCGCGCCCGGCGGCATCTGGCGCAAGACGGTCTGTGAAATCGCCGTGACTTGCGCGGTCGCCGCGTCGATGTTGGCGCCCGGTTGGAAAAAAATCTTGAGCACCGCGACGCCGGTCAACGTTTGACTCTCGACGTGCTCGATGTTGTTGACGGTCGTGGTGAGGGCGCGCTCGTAGTTACTGACGATGCGCTTCTCGAGCTCGTCCGGCGTGAGCCCGCCGTAGTTCCACACCACGGAAATCACCGGAATGTCGATGTCCGGGAAAATGTCCGTCGGCATGTTCAAAATCGACAGCACCCCCACGATCATGATCAGAAACGACATCACCACGAACGTGTACGGGCGTTGCAGTGCGATTCGGACGAGCCACATGGCGGAGCTACTCGAGTCGGGGCGAGCCGGTTTCCGTGAGGGTGGCGGCGACGCCGGGAAGGTCAGCGGTATCTAGGGTCCATCCCGCCCGACGTCCATTGGGGCAACTGAAAAATGCCAAAGCCGAGGGTTCCGGCCGGTTTGACGCTGTGGACTTGCCCGCTCCGACACTCTTTTTTGGGATTTGGGGGCAGCAGGCCGAGAGCGTGCGCGGCGTGTGACGGAACCGGGCGGGTCGCGTCGGGAGCGACCTTCGCGTCCGGCGTCCGCGCGTGACTGTCTCAGTTTGGGCTTGGTTCGACGAGAAAATGACCATTTCGGTGGCGCGACCAAGAGCCTAGCGTGGGCTCGAGATTCGGACGAATCGGCTCGAGTTCCGAGCGCGAGCTCGAATTCACGCGAGTCCGCTGGCAATCAGCAGGATCGCATTCATCAGAGAGGAACCGTCATGAACGCAGTCAAATGGGTTCTCATCGACAACACCAAAGGTGCGACCACTCAAGACGGCTCGAAGCTGTCGCCTGCCGTGCTCGCTCACATCGCGGAGGCAGTTCAAGCCCAAGTCGACCAAGAGTTCGCGGCCGAGTGGGGCGCACAAGTCGTCTTGCGCGTCGGCAAAAGTTTGAATGACGTCGAGCCTGGTGAATGGGCCTACGTCTTTCTGCCCGCACTACCGGATGCGCCGGGCGCGAGCGCCTATCACGACATCAAGAAGGGTATTCCGTATGCGCTCTGCGCGGTGACCACCTGCGCGACCCTCTATGGGCCGGACGGGGTGAGCGTTGACGCGTCTCACGAAATTCTAGAGACCGCAGGCGATCAAGGGGCGAACCAATTCGCGAACGACAACAAAGGGCTGCTGCACGCCGTGGAAATGTGTGACGCCGTGGAGGTCCAAACTTACGGCAAGACCTGTAAGGACGGCACGGTGGTTCAGGTGTCCAACTGGCTGCTGCGTTCCTGGTTCAATCCTGGAGCAGCCGCACCGTACGACTACATGACGTCTGCGAAGCTTCCTGGAGCCGTGTCGCCTTCGGGGCCGCTCAAGACTTCGGCGGGCCATGGCGGCAACTACCAGATCGTTGCCAAATGGGGTGGCGACAAGCAGGTCTTTGCCGCCGAGCATCACATCGAAGGGACGCGGCGCAAGGGTATGACCCCGCACTGGAGCTCGCGTGCCGGACGCCGATTGGCGCAGCTGGCGCGCATGGAATAGAGCGAGCGCGGCATTAGCCGCCGGCGACCAGCTTCTCGAACGCGCGCGCGGCGGGCGACAGCTCTCGGCCCTTTCTGTGAATGATGCCGACCGAGCGCACGAACGGTCCGTCGCTGAACGTCACACTGGCGATGAGTCCCGCGCGCTTCTCATTGAGCACGGTATTTTCGGGTAAAATCGAGATACCGAGGCCGGCTTCCACCGAGCGCTTGATGGTCTCGATGTTGTCGAACTCGGTGACCAAGTTGACGGCCACGCCGTGCTCTTTGAGCAAGCGATCGATCGCTTTGCGCGTGGGCACGCCGCGATCGAAGGCCACGAAGGCTTCGCCCGCGATGCGCGCCAGGGGTACGCTGCGTTTTTGCGCGAGCGCGTGCTCCGGGCTGCACACGAGCACGAGCCGTTCGGGCTTGAGCGGGATGACTTCGATCTGCGCGCGACGGAGGGGTTGCGCCACGATGCCGAGGTCGATCGAGCCGTCCAGGCAAGCGTCGTAGATCTTGTCGGTGCGGCTGTACTCGACGCGCACGTTCACTTGCGGATGCGCGCGCAAGAACTGCTTCACGTACGGCGGCAGCGCGTGCAGGCCGACGCTGTACACCGTGGCGACGCGCAAGGTGCCGCTCACGAGTTGCGTGTGGTGCTTGATGCGGTGCTCGAGGGACGTGAAGCGCTCGAGGATCGCCTTGCTCTCGACGTACAGCGCGCGGCCTGCTTCCGTGGGCGCCAACCGTTGCCCCTGGCCGCGCTCGATCAAACGGCGCCCAAAGCGGGACTCCAGCGTCTTCAGCTGTTGGCTCACCGCCGACTGTGAGACGCGGTTTTGCTGGGCTGCCTTGCTGAAGCTGCCGCTGTCCAGCAGATCGCAGAACGTTTGGAGGGTTTCTAGGTGCACCTATTAGAATACCTAATGTAGCACGTTATACGATTGAATAGGACTTATCACGGAGCTCGGGTAGCATGCTTGCCATGACGACGCGGCAGCTCCCCCTGATCGGCGGCCACCCGAACACGCTCGGTGGCACGGTCCGCTCCGATACCTGGTGGCTCGGCCCCCTGCTCACGTTCACGGTCTTCTCGAGCTTCATCCTCTATTCGACGTGGGCGGCGTTTCAGGGCAACCACTACTACGCCGATCCCTACCTGAGCCCGTTCTACTCGCCGGTGCTCTTTACGAACCCCGCCGCGCCCGGCTCCGCGCCGCTCCACCACGCCTGGTTCGGCACCTGGCCCGCGTGGTGGCCGAACCTGCCGTTCTTGCCCATCTCACCGGCGATCCTGATCCTGCCGTTCCCCGGGCTATTTCGCTTCACCTGCTACTACTATCGGAAGGCGTACTATCGCTCGTTCGTCGGCTCGCCGCCGGGCTGCGCGGTAAGTCCTGGTCAGCGTCCGAAGTACTGGGGCGAGACGCGCTTTTTGCTGTTCCAGAATCTGCACCGCTACGCCCTCTACTTCGCGCTGATCTTCCTCGTGATCCTGAGCTACGACGCGGCCATCTCCTACTTCAAGGACGGCGTGTTCGGGGTCGGCGTGGGCAGCCTCGTTCTCACGCTGAACCCCATTTTGCTCGGCAGTTACACCTTCGGCTGCCACTCGCTGCGTCACATCATCGGCGGCCACGACGACTGCATGTCCTGCGGCGAAAGCACCCTGAAATACGGTGCTTGGAAGAAGGCCAGCTGGTTCAACGCCCGCCACATGCTCTTCGCCTGGCTCAGCCTCTTCTGGGTCGCCTTCTGCGACATCTACATCCGCCTCGTGAGCAACGGCGTCATCCACGACTTCAACACCTGGAGCTGAGCCCCACACCCCCATGCCCCTAGACATCTCGGAACTCCAAACCATAGACCACGACGTAGTTATCCTAGGCGCGGGCGGCGCCGGACTGCGCGCGGCGATCGAGACGAGCGCGCAGGGCATGAGCACGGCCGTGCTGTCGAAGAGCTTGCTCGGCAAGGCGCACACGGTGATGGCCGAGGGCGGCATGGCGGCGTCGCTGGGCAACGTCGACAAGCGCGACAATTGGAAGGTGCACTTTCGCGACACCATGCGCGGCGGCAAAATGCTGAACGTGTGGCGGATGGCGGAGCTCCACGCCAAGCAGGCGCCCGCGCGCGTGCGCGAGCTCGAGGAGTGGGGCGCGGTCTTCGATCGCACCAAAGAGGGACTGATTAGCCAGCGCAACTTCGGCGGCCACCGCTATCCGCGCCTCGCGCACGTGGGCGATCGCACCGGGCTCGAGCTGATCCGCACGCTGCAAGATCACGGCGTGCATCAGGGCATCACGTTCTATACCGAGTGCACGGCGATTCGGCTGCTCAAGGACGGCGAGCGCATCGCCGGCGTGCTCGCGTATTTTCGCGAAACAGGCCGGTTTTTGTTGGTGCGGGCGCGCGCGGTGATCCTCGCGACGGGCGGCTGCGGCAAAGCCTGGCGCGTGACGAGCAACTCCTGGGAGTACACGGGTGACGGCAACGCGCTCGCGTACGAGGCCGGCGCGGAGTTGATGGACATCGAGTTCACGCAGTTTCACCCGACGGGCATGGTCTGGCCGCTCAGCGTGCGCGGTATCTTGGTGACCGAGGGTGTGCGCGGCGACGGCGGCATTCTGACGAACAACAAGGGCGAGCGCTTCATGTTCGGCTACGTGCCGGAGAAGTTCGCCCCCGAAACGGCAGACACGGTAGAGGAAGCGACGCGCTGGCTGGACGGTGACAAGAACGCGCGCCGGCCTCCCGAACTTCTCACGCGCGACGTGGTCGCGCGCTCGATCCGAGCCGAGGTGAAGGCGGGCCGCGGCTCACCCCACGGCGGCGTGTTCCTCGACATCGCCTCGCGCCGGCCGGCGGATTTCATCAAGCGCCGCTTGCCGGGTATGTACCACCAGTTCAAAGAGCTCGCCGAGGTCGACATCACGAAAGAGGCGATGGAGGTCGGGCCGACGCTCCACTACTTCATGGGCGGCATCCGGGTGGACGCGGACACGCAGCAGACGCGCGTGCCGGGTCTGTTCGCGTGTGGTGAGTGCGGCGCGGGCATGCACGGTGCCAATCGCCTGGGCGGCAACTCGCTGAGCGACTTGGTCGTGTTCGGCAAGCTCGCGGGCGTCGGTGCCACGGAGTACGTCCGCTCACTCGGCACCACGCCGAAGGCGGACGACGAACAAATCAAGCTCGCCGTGCGCTCGGCGACCAACATATTGAACCGTGAATCGGGAGAAAATCCGTATCTGGTGCACGAGGCGCTGCAGGACATCATGGAGGAGTGCGTCGGCATCGTGCGCCAGGAGGAGGAGCTCAAGAGCGGTGTGTCACGGCTCGAGGCTTTGAAGGAGCGCGCCAAGAACGTGAAGGCGAACGGAACGAGCCAGTACAATCCGGGCTGGCACGAGGCGATCGCCGTCGGTTCGATGATGATCACGGCCGAGGCCGTCGCGCGCGCCGCGCTGATGCGGCAAGAGAGCCGCGGCGCGCACACCCGCCTCGACTACGAAGGCGAGCGCGACGACTGGGTGAAGGTCAACGTCGTGATTCGCAAGGGCAGCTCGGGCGAAATGGAAGTCGAAAAAGTGACGCGCCCCGAACCAGTGCCCTACCTGAAAGACATCGCGAATTCGAAAATCGAGGATCTGGAGTCGGGCAAGGTGGGCGGGGATGCTCCCAATGATTAGAGTTTTTTCTTATGAAATTCTGGCTAGAAAACACCGCGCGGCCACTCCTGCTTGTAAAAAAGCATGTGCCGGTTTCGCCGGCTCATGTTTGGCTCTGGCGTCAGTTCCGCTCCGTGATCTGGAAATCCAAGACCGAAGTGCCGCGTGGCGGGGCTTTGCCCCTGCGCCCCAGGAGGGTGCTGGTTGAGGTTGAGATCTGATGAATGAGCAGAAGTGAATTCAGCGGAACTCAAATAAAAAATCCAAGGAAACCCCAATGACAACCCGCAAATTCCGAGTCTGGCGCGGCGACGCTCAGGGCGGTGATTTCAAAGAGTACGACATCGAGGTCGACCCGGGCATGGTCGTGCTCGACGTGATCCACCGCATTCAGGCGCAAAAAGCCAATGATCTGGCCGTGCGCTGGAATTGCAAAGCGGGCAAATGCGGCTCGTGCAGCATGGAGATCAATGGCCGGCCGCGGCTCTCGTGCATGACGCGCATGAACCTGTTCGGGCCGGACGAGACGGTCACCGTGCAGCCGCTCAAGACCTTCCCGGTGATCAAGGATCTCGTGACGGACGTGTCCTGGAACTACAAGCAGAACAAGCGCATTCGCCCGTTCAAGCCGAAGCCGCGCGGCGCCGACGGCGAGCACCGCATGTATCAGGAGGACGTCGATCGCGCGCAAGAGTTCCGGAAATGCATCGAGTGCTACCTGTGTCAGGACGTGTGCCACGTCTTGCGCGACCGCGAGGGCCAGGAAAAATTCGTCGGGCCGCGCTTCATGATCCGCGTGGCGAGCCTCGAGATGCACCCGCTCGACGACGACGATCGCATTCCCGAGATCCGCAAAGAGTACGGCTCGGGTATGTGCAACATCACGCGCTGCTGCACCGAGGTGTGCCCCGAGCACATCGGCATCACCGACAACGGCATCATCCCGATGAAGGAACGCGTCGTCGACCGCTACTTCGACCCGATCATGCTGGCCGGCCGCGCGCTCTTCGGCATCAAAAAGCGCAAAAAGACACTCGCCGAGGAGTCGGGCGGCCAAGAGAAGAAGTAGCACTGGCGTGCTATTCTGAGCGCGATGCCGTTGCGCGCTGGAATGCCGGAGGTGCTTGCACGGAGCAGGCTGGCGCAGGTGTGCGTCGGCTGTCTCGCTTACGCGCTCGCGGCATGCGCGGCGTCGGCCCCGCCGCTGGGCCCTGCGGATTGGGACGGCACCGATCGCGGCACGGGCCCCGTGCCTACTCGCCTCGAATCCGAATACGACGAGCCGATCACGATCCGCTTCGAAGACCTATCGCATCGCATCGAGGCGCAAGTCACGCTGCCGGCGCGCGGTATCGAAGTCGTTTACTTGACGCAAGGCACCGCTCACATTTCGGTCGCCATGCAGAGCGGTGGCGTCATCGTACAAGAGGGTCACGTCCAGATCGTGGCGCCCGTACTCGCTTCGGACTCGCCGGCGCAACAGCTGCGCTTCTTCCCGAAAGCCGAGCACTGAGCGCGCCGGAGAGTCGTGAGCGCCCGCCCGGGCGGCACGGGCTATCACAGTGGATATGGAGGCGGGGAGGCGGGGGGTTCTGCGCCTCGCCGACCAAGGTCGTTGCAGGGTGGGCTTAGGCCGCTGAGGTGGGGCGCAGGAGCAGGCGCGATTTGACGAAGCGCGCGGTGATGCCGATGATGCCGGGCGAGACGGCCACGCGTTCGAGCACGTCGAGCGCTTGAGCTCGCGTGAAGCGCGTGCCGTTGAAACCAAGTTCGGAGACCGCGCCGTGGATGACTTCCCGAGCCTTGGCCTCGCCGACGGCCCCCGCCAGGTGCTGCACCAGCTCGTCTTGGCTGATATCGGCGGGGGCGGAGGGAAGGGAGGGGCCGGGCATGCTGCGTTGGGTCAGCGCGCGAGCGCTAGGACCACGGTGGTCGTGTTGTGGAAGCCGGACATGTCGCCGGCACCGAGCGCGATTTCTCCGTAGGTTTCGAAGCCGGCAAATGAGGCACCGCCGAGCTCGCGGCGAATCGTGGCGACCGCTTCACCGAAGCGCGAGCCCAGGATCAAGTTCCGGCAAATGCAATCGAACACGATCGCGCCAGCGACTTCGCGACCACCGAGCGCCGCACGCGCCAGCTTGGCAGCTTGGCTCGCGCTCTGGATCTGGCGCTCCGGCACGCTCTCGGTAATGCGGATTTCGGCGCCCTCCGGAATGCCACAGGCAAAGTTCAGGGAGCCGTCCGCGTTGCGCGAGAGCGGGGCTCGGATCTTGAGCTCGTTGCGGATGGGCAAGCCGGCTTCATAGCGCAGCAAATAGGCGCCCACGGCGTCCTCGGAGAGCGTATCTGGATCGACGGAGCGCGTCGCGGCGCTCGCGCGCGTGTGCTCCGCCCAGGTCTGCCAGGCGGGAGCTCCGTTGAGCTCGTGCACGGTGTTGCCTTGGGCGCGCGTCACTTTGAGCGTGGGCGACAGCGGCTGGTGTCCATGCGCGACGCCTAGGCCAAAGGGTTGCTTCGAATGCAGCACGGCGAGCACCGCGGCGTCCGCGGCGACGCGCGTGCCGAGCGCGACCTTGCCCGACTTCATGGCCAGATCGTCGCCAGCGGCGCCCCCGGCGAGCAGCGTCTCGGGCCCCAGCATAGCGCCGGCGAGTAGTGTTGCTTCTTCGCCTGCGCCGGTCAGCGGATCGAGCAGCAGCAGCGCCGCGCGATACGGGTAGCCGGGGAGCGCAGGATCGATCGCAGAAGCGGCGGCTTGCATGGCCGCCTCCACGTCGTCTTTCAAGCCGACGCCCATGCTCGCTTGCACGCGGATGTCTCCGGCGAGAGCGACGACCGACACAGAGCCCTTGGCGTCGCCTGCTTCGGTGAACTCACCTGCCGTGCTCGCACCGAGCAGTACGGCCTCTGGAAAAAAACGAGCGAACGCCGGCATCAGCTCTTCGAGCGGTTGTTGCGTCGACGCGCAGATCAGCAGCAATTGCGGCGTCTCGCCCGCGAGCTTGCTCACCAGTGACGCATGAAGCTTGTGCGCCGCTTCCGAAGCAGAACCGCCTGCGAGCTCTGTCTGTACTTGGATTGGCATGAAATATGGCTCCTCTAAACTACATTGAACGGCCTGAGCTTGCTCGCTCTTTAGTTGGAATCGTACTTGGGCGTGCGTCGCAAATTGCCGCGTGCGACGTCGTGGATGGATGTAGGTCGCTGTATCGCGTCAACACTCCTGAGGGTGGGATCGTGTAGGTATTTTGAAAGAGTAAACGCGTGCAGCACGAACGCGATGTTCAAGCGCCACGTTTGAGTTCGTCCGCATCGTCCTCGCGCTGATAAGGCTCTTCGCGCGCCGGGGGTCGCACGCTCGTCCAGTTTGACCCGGATCCGCTGGCGCGCCGGCGCTGCGCGCGGAGCAGGAGCGCTGCGAGCCCCTTCGTAGAGAGCGGCTTTTGCAGGAGCTCCGTCACGCCCGCCGCGCGCGCCCGCGCGGCCAGCAGCGGGTTCGAATCGACTGCCAGCAAAACAATCGGGAGTGAACGTAATCTGAGTGCGGACTCCGCGCGCAAGGCACGAGTGAAGTCGATGCCATCGAGCTTTGGCACCGTGACTTCGATCAGAACTAGGTCGAGGGGCACCGTGCGCGCGACGAGCAACGCGCGCTCGCCGTCCTCCGCCTCGAGGACGTCCGCTGCGTCCTTGCCTGAAAATAGTCGAATGGCCGCTTTTACGGTGGGGTCCGGATCCGCTACCAAGATTTTCAGCGGCGGATCCTTGCTCATCGCGACGAGACCCCTTGCTTGGCTCGTTTGCTCATTTGACGATCGAGTACACGCAATCTCCGCCGGTGCACGGCACGCCGTTGCAGCAGTCGCCATCCACCGAACAGATTTGTCCATAGAGCGCGCATCCGCCGGGCGCGCCAGCCGTGCCGCTCGTGCCGCTCGTTCCCCCGTTTCCGCCGTAGCCACCCGTGCCGCCCGTGCCGGGTGGCGGCGGCGTGGACGACGCACAGCTGCCCACGTTGGAGCCGCGGGGACGGTTGCAGAGACCACCCGGGCAGCAATCGGCGTTGATCGTGCAACTGCCGCCGGTCGGTACGCAGGCCAGCCCGCCGTCGGGCGGAACCAGGCAATGGAGTGCTCCGGTTGCATCCGGCACGCAAGGCAGCTTGTCGCAGCAGTCTGCGGCGGAAGCGCAGGTCGCACCCGCGGCTTGGCAGCTACCGACGCCCAGACAGCGCGGTACGCCGAGCCCGTCGAGTAGACACATCTGAGATTTCGGCGTGAGCGGTCCGCAGCAATCCGAGCGTGCCGCGGAGCTCGAGCACATGTAGTTGTTGTCCGCGAGGTAGTGGCAGACGTTGCCCTCGGGGTTACAGGCGTTGCTGCCGCCATTGACGGGGTTCGTGCAGATGCCGATCTTGCCGCTCGGGTCGAGCTGGCACTGGCCGTTGCCGGCGCCGGGTAGTCCGCTCGTCGCGTCTCCGCCGCAGCAGTCCGTATCCTTCAGGCACAGATCGCCCGTGACGTGACAGCCGCTCGCGGGTTGGCAGATGTTGATCCCGGCGGGGCCCGGCGCGCACAAGCGGCTGCAGCAATCATTGCAGCTGCCGCATAGCGTGCCGTCGACGCCCGTACAATACGACGGTCCTTTCGGCGGCTGTGCACAGGTGCCCACGGCGCTGCCCGCTGCAATCACGCAATTGGCCGCACAGCAGTCGCCGTCGCGCGTGCAAGCGTCGCCCGGTTGAATGCAAAATGAGCCGCCTTGCGAACACAGTTGGTCCGCGCCGCACAGGCCGGAGCAACAGTCGCCGCTCGCCGCGCATGGATTGCCCGCGGTTTTGCAAGCGGTGTTGAGCGGCGCGCACACGCCGCTCTTGCAGGAGCCGCCGCAACACTCCGCGTCCGACGCACACGCGGCGTTGTCCGCGACGCACGCGCTGCCCGTGCACTGACCTGAGACGCAACTCACCGAACAGCAGTCGGTCGCGCCCACGCAGGGCGCGCCGGGGCCCCCGCACATGCCGGGCACGGACACACAGCCGGCGCTCGGATCGCACAAGCCGGAGCAGCAATCGCCACCGAACTGGCAACTCGCCCCAACGGCGCTGCAGTTTGCCGTGGAGCCCGCGAAGCTCGGGCCACCGCCGGCATTCGTCCCGCCACTGGCGCTCGTCCCGCCTACACCGGCGCCGCTCGCCGTACTGCCCGCAACCGCGGCGCCACCGGCACTGCCGGACCCGCTCGAGCCGCAGCCGGCCCACACCGAGCTGAGCGCGAGCAACGTCAAAACCGCATTACGCAATGCTTTCATAGAATTGTCCTTGGTCTTCATGTCGGTTGGCTGGGAGACCGGACGGGTCCTTTGCGTTTAGTGGGGTCGGCAGGCGTCCGATTATGAGCGCGGTCGCCTATTGTCTCGGGCACCCCATGCGACCGCTCGTTCCGCTCGCCGTCGCTGCGTTGCTCAGCACGGCGAAAGCGCATGCGGCCGAGCCCACAGCGTCGCTCGCGGTGACTCGCGCTGCCGGAGCTGAAGGCTGTCCCGACGCCGCACTGCTGACGCGCGCCGTATCCGCGCGCCTGCATCGCGCCGTGTTTCGCGTGACGCCGGCCGATCTCCAGATATCGGTGCGCATCGAGCGCGCAGCGACCGGCTGGCTCGCGGTCGTGGACCTCGCGGACGCGTCGGGAGCCCCACTTGGCCGCCGTACGCTCACCACCGCGGCCGAGCACTGTTCGGCGCTCGACGACTCACTCGCTCTCGTGATCGCGTTGCTCGTGGCGACGCCGCCGACGGCCGCGGAGAGCGTGCCCGCAGCAGAAATTGCGCCACCGGCCAGCGCGAAGCCAGCGCCGACGGCTCCCGCCGCGCTCCCGCGTGTCACGCTCAGTTTGCCGCGCGATACGTACGCGCCGCGCGAGCCGTGGCGCTCGAGCGCGAGTGTCGCCGGGGTCGCCGCGCTGGGTCCGCTGCCAGGGGGCGCGTTCGGCGGCGAACTCGCGCTTGCCGTCACGCCGCCGCGGTTGCCCGAGCTGCGCGTGTTTGCGAATACTTTCGAACACCGCGCGCAGGCGGCATCGCCGGTATCCGGCGCGCGGTTTTCGCTGTCGAGCGTTGGGCTCGAGGCGTGCGCGACGGCGTTTGACCGCGGCAGCTTCGCCTGGTTCATTTGCGGGGGTCAGAGCGTTGGACGCGTGAGCGCGGTTGCCTACGGCTTCGATCGAAATAGCGAGCAGAATCAAGTCGCCTACGCGCTGCTGATGCACAGCGGCGTTCGGCTTGGCCTCGGCTCGGGCATCGGCATTCGGACGGCCGCGCGCGCACAATTGCCGCTGTCACGCGGCGTGTTCGTGTACGGTTCGCGCGACGGCACGGATCGCGGCCTATTTCGCATGAGCCCGCTCGACGCGGTCTTCGAGCTTGGCTTGGAAATTTCCCGCTGAGCCGGACGCGTCGCGCGTGTAGTGATAATCTGGACGCAAAGGTGCCACTCACCGAATTGACCACAGTCTCTACGCCCGAGGTCGAACCACGCCTCGAGCAGCCGTCGGACGCTACGCGACCGACGGTGCGACAGGTATTCGATGAGCATGCCCGCTTCGTATGGAGAACCGTGCGCCACCTTGGCGTCGCGGAATCGGATATCGCGGACGTCTGTCAGGACGTGTTCGTCGCCGTTCATCGCAAGCTCGCGGGGTTCGAGGGACGTTCGGGGCTGCGCACGTGGCTCTACGCCATTTGCTTGCGCGTGTGCTCCGAGCATCGACGACGGGCATACAATCGGCGCGAGCGCGCGCACGCTGAGCCGCTCTCGGACGGCCCGCTCGATTCCGCGCAGCAACCCGACACGCAGGTCGAGCAGCGCCATCGGGTCCTCGCGCTCCTCGACCTGCTCGACGAGGACAAGCGGGTGGTGCTCGTACTCTACGAGATCGAGGGCCTCACGATGAAAGAGGTCGCAGAAGTCGTGGGCTGTCCGATGCAAACGGCTTATTCACGCCTACACGCCGCGCGCGAGCGCCTAGCCGCCGCGCTCGCCGGCGAAAAGAAGCACAAGCCATGATCGATCCCGATGATCCGCCTCGTCTGAGCGCCACGCCGCAAGACTCCGCGCTGGGCGACTTGCTGCGCGGAGCTCAAGGCGATCTGCCGTCCGAGCGCGAGCTCGCGGCTCTGAGCCTGCGTCTGGGCGCGACGCTCGGCGCGGGTGCAGGGCTGACGACAGGCGGCACAGCGGCGCGCACGGGCGGCGCGTTCGCCAAGCTCGCCGCGGCCACCGTGGTGACCGTCGGCGCGGTCGGTTTGTGGCTCGCGCATGGTCGCCCGGCCGGCGTTGCCGCGACGAGCGCCGCTGCTCCGCACGCGAGCGCCCAAGAGTCGGCCGCTGCCTCGAAAGAAGTCGCGGAACCGTCGGCCACGTCGCTGCCGGCGGCCCCGGACTCGGCGGCTCCGAGCGTAGCGGCCAGCGCGGCTGTCTCGACGAGCAAGCCGGTAATGGCCAAGTCAACGCTCGCCGTGGACGAGGCCAGCCTGCTCGAACGCGCTCGGCGTGAGCTCAACGCTAACCCAGCGGCGGCCCTCGCGCTCACGAATGAACACAGCACACGCTTCCCGAACGGCGTCCTCGCCCAAGAGCGCGAGGTGATCGCGATCGCCGCACTGCGCAAGCTCGGCCGCGGCGCGGAAGCCGATCGACGAGCCGCGAGCTTTGCCCTGAAATATCCGGGCTCCGCGCACGCGCGCGCCGTCTCCACGGCCACGCAGTAGGGCAGTCGTGCGTTTGCATCCGCGCGCTGGTCGCTACCGGAGGTTGCTCGCGGGCGTGCTGCTCGCGGGTTGCTCGAACACCCTGGAAGTTGGACGAGATTTCGCGGCGAGCGCGGCCGGCGCTGGAGGCGTTGGCGCGAGCGGTGGCTCACTCGACTTGGGCGGTAGCTCCGGCAACTCGGCCGTAGCGGGTACGACGAGCGCCGCATGTCAGATCACGACGTGTCAAGGCAAGATCTACGCGTGCGGTGATTGCGTCGACAATGACGGCGACGGGCAAGTGGACGCCGACGACGTCGAATGCACCGGTCCGTGCGACAACACGGAGGACTCGTATTTCGGCGGCATTCCGGGCCAGAACAGCGCTTCGTGTCGTCAGGACTGCTACTTCGATCAAGACAGCGGCTCCGGCAACGATCGCTGCGATTGGAGCCAAACCTGCGACCCGCTCTCGCTCGCGCCAAGCTACCCGCCGAGCGGCGACGCCCAGTGCGCGTATGATCCGACCGCCACCATTCCGGGTGGTTCGGGCACGTGCGCGTCGCTCGCGCTTGCGCAAGATCCCGTGTGCATCAGCACGTGTCTGCCGCTCACGCCGAACGGCTGCGATTGCTTCGGCTGTTGTGAGCTGCCGGCAGGCAGCGGCAGCTTCGTATGGCTCGGCTCGACCGAGCAGGGTGCCGGTAGCTGCACACAAGAGACCCTCGCGGACCCGGCCGCATGTCATCCGTGCACGCCCGTGAAATCCTGTTTCAACGCGTGCGATCCGTGCGAGCGCTGCGTGGGACGCCCGACGCCCGCGCCGAGCTGCACATCTACGAGCGGGCGCTGCGAGGTGCCGGGCACTGAATGCGGGGACCCAGGCGATCTCGGCTGCGCGAGTGGCTACTATTGCATCACCGGCTGCTGCCAAGCGGTCCCGAAGTAGCCTGCCGCACGCGAGCGCGGCCGGGTGCGGGCTCGACCGCGCAAGTTCCCAAACCGTTTGTCGCTCGAGGCGTGGCGATGACGATTCGGTTGCGCGGCCTAGGTCGTGTTTGCGCGCGTGAGCTGCGCACCAGTGCAGTAGACCTACATGCGCACCAAGAGCTTACGTGCGAGTGATGCGAAGGGTCGTTGCAAAGCGCGGCGGGTAGGGTGGTAGTGTGATGGGTCGGTGTCGATGGCGGAATCTACGACGCGATGTCCGCACTGCGGAGTAATCGGGATGACGGGAGCGGTCTTCTGCGTCGAGTGCGGCGGACGCATGCCGAATCCATCGGCGGATTTTTTCGCGAGCAACATGCAGAGCGCGCCCGCGTCTAAAGGCCCGGCCTCCAAGCGCCCGCTGGAGACGCAGCGCCGCGTGTTGGGAGCGACGCTCAACATGGCGGCCCCCGCACCGAGCTCGATCTCGGAGGCGCTCGCGGACGCGTCGAAGAGCACCGCGCCCAAGACGCAGCGCGGTTCGCCGACCGTTCAGGGCATGCCCGCAGCGCGGGCCGCGGCGCTGCCCCCGCCGCCACAGGCTGCAGCAGGCGCCCCCGCTTCCAAGGGCCCACGCAAGGGGCGGCGTTCGAGCGCCCCGCCCCCGCCGCACGTGGCCGCGGCGCTCGACGACATCGACCAGAGTTTCAACGCGATTTTGGCCTCGCCCACGGGCGCGACCACGTCGCTGACGGCCGCCGACATGGCCGAAGCGCAGGGGCTCTTCAAGGAGATCGCCGCGAGCTACCTGGGTCCGCTGCGGGATTTGATGATCGAGCTCGAGCTCGGCGATCCGGGCAAGGATTGGTTCGCGCTGGTGGCTCCGTCGGTGACGTCGCTCAAGCGCTCGGCCGAAGGCATGCACATGCTGGACGTGGCCGCCGCGCTCGGCGAGCTCGACACGGCGCTCAAGGCGTGCGCGACCGGCAGCGGCACCAGCATCGTGCCGGAAGCACGCAGCGAGCTCGAGAAGCACTACCGCGCGCTGGTCGGCCTCTTGCCGGACGCGTTTGCCGTCGAGTCCGAACGCGATCGCCGCGAGCCGGTGATCGTGCAGGGGCTCTTGCGCCAGGTACCCGAAGTCCGTCAGGTCGCGCTCGACAAATTGTTCGCGGCCGGCCTCACGCGGCTCGAGATGTTTTACAAAGCGAGCGCCGACGAGATCGCGGCCACGACTGGTTTGGCGCACGACGTCGCGCAAAAAATCCTCGACCGTTTCCAGCGCTATCGCCGCGAAACAGGGTCGATTCCGCCGGGACCGAACCGCGCGGGAGAGCACGCCAAGCTCAAGGAGCACACGCTCAAGCTCGAGCAGCAGAATACGGCCTTCGAGTCGGCGTCCGGCGCCGACAAGCGCAAGATCCGACAAGAGCGCGAGAGTACGCTGGTCGAGGTCAATCTGCTGCTTGCGCGCCTCGGCGCGGTGGATCTCGTGGAGCGGCTCGAGCGCGCTGCGTTTCAGCGCAAAGTCGAAGAGCTCAAAGCATATTTGGCGGAGCAGAAGTGAACGTGGAGTTTTTGCACCGGAGGTCCCCACTGAATGGCTGAGTTCTCGCGCGATGAAGTATTGAAGCGCGCGTTCCAGAAGCAGAGTCTGGCGCGCGCTGATCTCAGCGGTCTCGATCTATCCAACGGCATGTTCGACGGCGTGGATTTCACGCGCGCGGTGCTGGAAGGCACCAACTTCGAGGGTGCCAAGCTGCGCGGCGCCATCTTGAAAAATGCCAGCTTGAAGGAGGCCTTCCTCCGTCAGTGCGACATGCGCGAGGCGAACCTCGACAAGGCCGATCTCGAAGGCGCGAACCTCGAGCGCGCCGAGCTCTCCGGCGCGAACCTGAACCGTGCAGCGCTCGAGGGCGCCAAAATGACGCAGGCCGTGCTGCGCGGCGCCAGGCTCACCGGCGCGCAGCTCGATTGCGCGGACCTCGCCAAGGCCGATCTGGAGAACGCGATTCTGTCGCACGCCGAGCTGTCGGAGTGTTACCTCGGCGGCGCCAATTTCCGCTCAGCGGAGCTCAGCAACGCGGTGCTCTCCGGCGCCAATCTGGAGGAGGCCAACTTCGAGAAGGCGATGCTGAACGAGGCCGAGCTGGTCGGCGCCAGCGCGTTGAACGCCAACTTCGGCGGCGCGTCGTTTCTGCACGCGGACCTGAGCAAGGCCAAGCTCAACGGCGCTAATTTTCACAGCGCGGATCTCCGTCACGCCAACCTCAGCAACGGCGATTTCGACGGCGCTATTCTGACCGGCGCGAAGCTGTTCGGCGCGACCACCAGCGCGAAATTCAGCCCGCTCGCCGCCGAATGGATCGACATCGGCGAGAAGGGCGACGGCCGCAAGACGGCCAAGGACGGCGACGTCGCCGCGTTTTTGGCCGGCAAGCTGGGCGCGCCGTCGAGCTCGGCGCGCTACTTCGGCAAAGGGGACGTCCTGCGCGACGCCTCACTCGAGTTCGGCGACGGTTCGAGCATCGAAATCGAAAGCCGCTTCGAAAACTGCACGATCGTGCTCGGCCAGGGCACCGATCTGGTGATCGGTGAAGCGGGCGTGCTCAGCCAATGTCAGATCAGCGGTGGCGGCAACGTCACCGTTCACGGCTCGTTCTTCGAGCGGCAAAGCCCGGGCATTCGCGGGCCGCGCACGCTCTCGGTCAGCGCCACGGGCGCTTTGGTGGGCGCCGTCGAGCAGGCGCCCGAGTCAACGCAGTTCGCATTCCAACCCGGCTGTCGACTGCGCGTTAAGATTTTGCGTTCGCGGAACGGAAACGAAAGGTCAGGTACGTGATGAGCGGCGAAAAACAGACGATTGTAGAGGAAGGCACTGATTTCAAGGGCACGCTGTCCTCGAGCTGTCCAATCGTCGTGCGCGGACGCATCGAAGGCGAAGTCTCCACGCCTGCCCTCACGGTGAGCGAAAACGGCGCGGTGCACGGCCGCGCCAAGGTCGGCGCGCTCAAATCCCAGGGCGAATTGTCGGGCGAATTCGACGCCGACACCGTCGAGCTCGCGGGCCGCGTGAAGGACAACACGGTCGTCCGCGCGCGCTCCCTCGAGGTCAAGCTCGCCAGCGCCGACAGCAAGATGCAGGTCATCTTCGGCGAAACCGAACTCGCCGTCGGCGACGCGCCGATCGACGACCAAAGCGGCGGTAAGCGCAAGCGCAAGGGCGCGGAAGACGGCGGGGGCTTGGTTTAGCGCGGGGCGGCCGACGCCATCACAGGTGCTTGACCAGAATCGGCATCTGCGGCGCGTCCATGCCGCCGCTCGGCTCGATGATCGAGCCATTGGTCGCAGGCTGCGGTCCCCACCACGGGCCTGCCGCCCAATAGGTCCAGCCGACCCAGCTGTCCGTATGGGCGTCGATGAAGCTCAGCATGTCGTCGAGCGCGCTCAGGCACGTGTCGTTGTTCGGGCCGTCGAACTCGCCGAGCACGGCTTGCTTGCCGTTTTCGCTGAGCCATTCGGTGAAGTTCTGCAGGCGCTCGGAGCCGATCGTCGCGCTCACACAGGTGCTGTGGTTGCCGGACGAATCCGAGTCGTTGTACTGGTGAACCTCGAACACGTAGTGGTCGAGCGGATCGATCGTGCCGAGCATGCCGGTGTTGCTGTCGGTCCAGCTGGCGGCGCCCGTCCAGTTCGTGCCGGGCACGAGGATTAGGTTCGTGGCGCCCGCGGCGCGGATGGCGTCGATCGCCGAATTCGCCGCGGTGAGCCAGGCGCCGAGGCCGATGTCGTGCGGCTCGTTCATCAAGCCGAAGATCACGTGGTCGTTCGCGGCGTACAGCGTCGCGAGCCGGCTCCAAAGGTCGGCGAAATCGGCGTTCGTCGGGCCGCCAGCGGCGCCGATCAGCACTGGGCCGGCCGCAGCGTTGCTCTGGTAGCGCGCGTAGTTGTGCGGGTCGAGGATCACGTATGCGCCCTTGCCGGTGGCGTAGCTCACGAAGTCGTCGACGCGCGCTTGCTCGGCCGCATCCAGGCTCGTGCTCAGCACGGGTTGTAGGCGCTCCCAGGCGAAGGGCATGCGCAGCGCCGTCATGCCCTTGCCGACGAAGTAGTCGACCTCCGCGTGCGTCGGGTAGGTGTAGTCGAGGTCGTACATACCGGGCAGGTTGCTGCCGAACTCGGCGCCCGCGAGGTTCGTCCCCTTCATCGAGAAGGCGAGCGGGATCGACGGCCCGCTGGTGGTGATGCCGCCACCTACGCTCGAACCTGCCGAGCCCGAGTGGCCCGCGTTGCCGTAGCCGCCCGCACCGAGCGGGCCCTGCGCGCTATCGCGCGCGCTCGACGTACCGAGATCACAACCGCTCGCCAACAGGCCGAGCACGAGACAGAGGAGCAGACTCGATCGCAATAAGGCAAGCATGATGAGCCTTTCGGGCAGGGCGTAGGCAGCAAGTGAAGCAAATAGAGGCGCTTCATGCCAGGTGAAAGTGTGCTGCGCCGGAGCGTCACTGGAACTAGTTCCAGAATCTGCTGAAACCGGTTCCAGTTTCGGGCGAACTTTGCGCGCTCAGCCTGCGTGCTGGGCCTTGAACCAGGCCAAGAGTCGCTTCTGGCCGTCGGCGGCCGATTCGGCGTGATAGCTCGGTCGGTAGTCGGCATAGAAGGCGTGGCCGGCGTCCGGATACAGGTGAACACTCGAGGCTTTGGCCGCCTTGTTGTTGCTGGCGGCGAGCGCCTGGGCCATTTGCTCCACGGTCTCTTTGGGGATGCCTTGATCCTTTTCACCGTACAGGCCGAGCACTGGCGCTTTGAGATCCGCCACGACGTCGATCGGGTTCTTCGGATGCAGCGCGTCTTTGTCGCCGACGATCCGGCCGTACCAGGCGACACCCGCCTTCAGCGCCGGCTGATGCGCCGCGTACAGCCAAACAATGCGCCCACCCCAGCAAAAACCGGTAATCGCGAGCTTGGCCGCGTCCGCGTGCGGTTGCCCTTTGGCCCAGGCAAACGTCGCGTCCAGATCCGACATCACCTGCTCGTCAGGCACCTTGGACACGACCCTGGCGACGATCTCCTTGAAGTCGCTGATCTTCGAGACGTCGCCCTGACGCGCGAATAGATCGGGCGCGACGGCGAAGTAGCCGAGCTTGGCGAACCGCCGGCACACGTCCTTGATGTGCTCGTGCACGCCGAAAATCTCGTGCACGATCAAGAGCACGGGCTGCTTGCCGTTGGATTTTTTCGGAGCGGCTCGATAGGCGGGCATGTCGCCGGCGCTGGTCGGGATTTTCACTTCGCCCGCTTCGAGCCCCTGGCTATCGGTCGTGATGGTTTCGGCGGCGACGGGCGAGACCGCGAGCGCGAACCCAGCGCTCAGCGTGTGCACGATGACTTGTCGACGAGAGGGGAGTCCAGCGCTCATCGGCGAAGGCTAAGCCGTGGCCCCAGCGCTCGCCAGGCGGAGCTTCGTCAATTCCGTCTGGACTGGCGCGGTTTTTTGCCCCACTTCGCGGGCGAATGCGCACCGATGACCCTCGAAAATGCGCGGAACCAGGTTCCGTGCTTTCCTTCCGCCCCTGTTTTGGCTAGGTGGCCGCAACCCCCACCAACAAAGAGACATCGTGGCAACTCGAATCCCTCTCGACCGCATTCGTAACATCGGCATCTCGGCGCACATCGACTCGGGCAAGACGACGCTCACCGAGCGCATCTTGTTCTACACGGGCCGCATTCACGCGATCCACGAGGTGCGCGGCAAGGACGGCGTCGGCGCCAAGATGGACTCGATGGATCTCGAGCGCGAGAAGGGCATCACGATTCAGTCCGCCGCGACCTACTGCGTGTGGAAGGGCTCGAAAGGCCAATTCGAGGACATCAACATCAACATCATCGACACGCCCGGCCACGTGGATTTCACGATCGAGGTGGAGCGCGCGCTGCGTGTGCTCGACGGCGCGATCTTGGTGCTCGACTCGGGCAAGGGCGTGCAATCGCAGTCGATCACCGTCGACCGGCAGATGAAGCGCTACCGCGTGCCGCGCATCGCGTTCGTGAACAAGATGGACAACCCCGGCGCGAACTACGAGCGCGTCGCGGACATGCTCAAGGAAAAGCTCGGGCATCACCCGGTCAAATTGCAGGTGCCGATCGGCGCCGAGGACAAATTCAAGGGCATCATCGACGCCATCAGCGGCAAGGCCTACTACTTCGACGGCGACGACGGCGAAAAGATTCGCGAGGAGGATCCGCCGGCAGATCTAGTAGAAGCCACCAAGGAAGCGCGCGCGCTGATCATCCAGCAAGTGGCAGACGTCGACGACGAGCTGGCCGAGAAATTCCTGACGGAAGAGCCCGTGAGCGACGACGAGCTCCGCGCCGCCGTCCGTCGCGCAACCCTCGCGCTCAAGATGACGCCGGTGATGTGTGGATCCGCGATCAAGAACAAGGGCGTCCAGCTCTTGCTCGACGGCGTGGTCTTCTATCTGCCGCGGCCGACGGAGGTCGTCAACGAAGGCCACGATCAGGACAAGAACGAGGAAAAGGTCGCGATCCTCTCCGATTCCAGCAAGCCGTTCGTGGGCCTCGCGTTCAAGCTGCAGCAGGACAAATACGGGCAGCTCACGTATTTCCGCGTGTACCAGGGCTCGGTCACGTCCGGCGACACCATCTACAACATCTCGAACGAGCGCCGCAAAGTGCGCGTGCCCCGCATGTTCCGCATGCACTCCGACGATCGCGAAGAGATCCAGACCGCGGAGGCCGGCGACATCGTCGCGTTCTACGGCGTGGAGGCGAGCTCGGGCGAAACCTTCACCGACGGCAAGGTCAACTACACCTTGACCTCGATGCACGTGCCGGCCGCGGTGATCTCGCTCGCCGTCGCGCCCAAGGATCGCAACTCGGAGGCGAACTTCTCGAAGGCGCTCAATCGCTTCACCAAGGAAGATCCGACCTTCCGCGTGCACCAGGACGAAGAGTCGCAACAAACGATCATCAGCGGCATGGGCGAGCTCCATCTCGACATCTACATGGAGCGCATGCGCCGCGAGTACAGCTGCGACGTGATCGCCGGCCAGCCGCAGGTCGCCTATCGCGAGACCATCACGCAACGCGCCGAGATCGCTTACACGCACAAAAAGCAGACCGGCGGTTCCGGTCAGTACGGCAAAATCGGCGGCTTCATCGAGCCGCTGCCGTCGGACGCGGTCGAGACCTACGAGTTCGTCGACGAGATCGTGGGCGGCTCGATTCCGAAGGAGTTCATCCCGGCCTGCGATAAGGGCTTCAAGGAAGCGATCAAGAAGGGCAGCCTGATCGGCTTCCCGGTGGTTGGTGTCCGCGCGACCTTGAACGACGGCGCGGCGCACGCCGTCGACTCCTCCGAGCAAGCGTTCCGTACGGCCGCGCTGATGGGTTTCCGCGAAGCCTACGACAAGGCCAAGCCGACGATCCTCGAGCCTATCATGAAGGTCGAAGTCGAAGCGCCCGTGGAGTTTCAGGGCTCAGTCGTCGGTCAAGTCAACCAGCGCCGCGGCGTGATCATGGAAACAGTGAGCGACGACGTCGTCACGATCACCGCCGAGGTGCCGCTGAACGCGATGTTCGGCTACTCCACCGATCTCCGTTCCGCCACGCAAGGCAAAGGCCAATTCACCATGGAATTTGCGCGCTACGCCCCCGTGCCGAAGCAAGAGCAAGAAGAGATGGTCAAGAAGTACCGCGAGAAGCTGGCCAAAGAGCAAGCGGCGCGGAAGTAGTTTGGGTTGGCAGGCCGCGGGAGACGCAGCCCTCACGGATACTGAAACAGCAAGCGACTGCGGGTGTTGCTGGGCATTCTTGCGCCGAGCGGCGGGCTGTCGTCTTCGACGGTGAGCACGCGGAAGGAGCGGATGCGATCGCTGGGGCGCCGGGTGCGTTCGGGATAGCGCAGGATCCATTCTTGTAGCGCCTGGTCGTAGGCGGGATAGCCGGGGATGCGATTGACGTAGCCATAAAACAACCAGCCGGTGCCGAGCGCGCTAGGGATGGTCTCGCCGGGCGCGGGGTAGCGCGGGTTCGCGACCTGGTTGAAAGGGTCGACGTGGCGATCGTCTACGGTGATGGCGTCGACGACCAGGTTGAGATCGGTGGTGGGGGCATCCGGCGCGAACATCGACCAGCCTTGAAAGAGGGCGAGGTACGTGACGGCCGCCGCGATCGGCGGTGAGTTGTGGTGATCGATCACGCGGTGTGCGGCCTGGTTTTCGTCGAGCAGTTGGTTGCCCGCGACGAACAGGGTGGCGGCGATCGTGAGCTCGCGCAGGGCGGGCAATTGGCGCGCGAACGCGCGCGCGGCCGGCCCTGGCTCGCTGACGCGTCGGCTGGCGCCGGGTGAAAGCAGCGCCGCGGCGCGCTCGATCATGGTCGCGCTGCGCTCGCAGAGTCGTCTAGCCCAGCGCGCGACGGGGCCCGCGCGCATACGCCAGCGCGAGAGCAGTTCCCAATCCTCACTCGACAGGAAGTTCGGGGTGAAAGCAATCATGGCCGGCACGAAGACCCCCAGGTTCAGGCAGAGCGCGAACCCCGTGTGCAGCGAGATCACGAGCAGGATGGCCAGATTGCGGCACGCGCGCAGCGCGACCGGCGAGAGCAGCAGCACGGGCAAGAGCCATTCGGTGCCGAGCGCGCCGAAGGTCAGGACATGCGAAATAGTCGGAGTCATTCGCGCACGAAGCCAGACGGCGAAGCCCGTGCTCAGTCGGTCCAAGTGAAGCACGTAGTGCACGGCGCTGCCCTCGCGCCAAGTTGCCCCTGTCTTGTGCGCGGCGTTGAAGAAGTAGATCGCCGCCAGTTGCAAGGTGAGCGCGCACACGGCGAGCGAGACCCAGGTCGGTGCCACGCCGCGGCTGTCTTCTACTGCGCGCAGCGCGTCTTCGCCGAGCTCGAGCGCGGCGCGCCGTCGCGCCAGCACCGCATCGACCGACGCGTAGGTACCCGTCGGCAAGAAGGTGGTCCATATGCACAACAAGCCGAGCACGACGTCGCCGCCGTTGTCGAAGATCAAGAGGCGGCCGTGCAGACTCAGCAAGCAGACCAGGCTCGCCAGCTGCGCGATGCGCGTGCGAAAGCCGATCAAGAGCGCGCTGTAGGCGCACGCGCAGATGACGAAACCGAAGGTCGCCTCCTGCGTATAGGACGCCAGGTAGAACAACGAAAAAACCGGCGTGAACGCCGGGCGCCAGAGCAGCGTGTGGTTCGGGACGAGCCCGTCGTTGGTGTACCAGCTGTCGAGCTGAGCCCAGCGCTTGGCGAGGTCGAGCAGCAGTACCAGCGCGAGCACGATGCGGCCCGCTGCGAGGCTGCGCAAGTCGGCCGTGAAGTAAACGCGAATGAAGCGATGGAGCACCCGCTTCGCCATGTGCAGCGCGCACGGCTGCAACTTTCGGGCCGCCTAGCTCGCCGACGATGCTGCCGAAGTCATGCACCCTGCCGATGTGGAGCTTGTGCCGGGCTGTGCCAAGCATGACCTACGCTGTCGCGGTGCACATGCAGCGCCGTTGTCCCGGTAGACAGCTCGCCCACCAAGCGGTAGCCCTGTGCCCCGATGTCGCTTTCGTCCGCTCTCGAGCCGCGGCCGGCGCTCTCGAGAGCGCTGCTTTGGGCGCTCGGCGTGTTCTTGTTCGGCCTGCTCGCGCTTTTGCTCGGCGACTTGTGGGCGCTCGCGGTGCACACGAATTTTGCGATCGACGAGTTTGGATACGCGCACGCGGCGTACGCGATCGCGCATGGGCAAGTGCCGTACCGCGATTTTTACGAGATCCACTTTCCGCTGAACTACGAGCTCCTGTCGCTACTGTTCCGGTTCGGCGCGGAAAAGCCGAGCGCGATCCTCGATATGCGGCTGGTCATGTTGGGCTGGGCCGCGCTGACGCTCTTTTCGTCATGGCTCCTCTGTCTGCGCTACGGCGCGCTCAGGGCCCTGCTCGCGCCCATCTCGATCCTGGTCGTCGTACCGCTCTGGTTATATGCTTACGAGATTCGGCACGACCCAGTCGGGCTCGCCCTGTTACTGCTCGCGCTAGGGCTTCGCGAATTGCCCGGACACCCGCGTCTCACCTCGGCGCTCGCCGGAGCCGCCTGGGTGCTCTGTCTGTGGTCGACGCAGAAAGCACTGATGTTCGCGGGCACCGTGCTCGTGCCCGCGCTGGCTCTCGACCTCTGGCACAAGCAGAGCGGCGATCGCGCGTTCGTGCTCGTGGATCCACGCGCGTGGTTTTCCGGCGCGGGCGCGGTCGCCGCGGCGATCGTGGTTTGGTTGGTGGCCACGCGCAACGTCGGCTCGTTCATCTTCTATTGCTTCGCGCAAGCGGGACACTACCAAGAGCACTACGCGCGCGTGTCGTTGACAGAGCAGCTTTTGCCCATGCTCAACGACGCGGCAATGGTGCTGCCGCTCGTGGTGGCAGGGGTGTGGGGCACCGCGCGCGGTCTCACTCGCCTCGACGTTTCGGTTGCGACGGGGCGCGACGTGCTCTTGCTCGGCGCGCTCGCCTCGACGTTCTGCTCCTACGCCCTTACTCAGTTCCCATTTCCTTACGCCGCCGTGCCTTTCTGGGGCCTATTCGGCTTGATCGCTGCACGGGGCGTGCTCGAGCTTTGGGCCAAGCCAGGGCTCGTCACGACCGTGCCGCGGCAGGCAGCGCTGGTGATGACACTCGTTCTGCTCGCCTTCGTGGCGACGCGCGCGCATAGCCTGTATCGCACGCGCACCAAGAGCAGCAACGCGCTCCAGCTCAGCGTGCTCGAGCAAGTCGACAAGCTAACGGCGAGCGACGACGCGTTCTTCGACAGTGGCGGTTACTTCGTGGCTCGCCCGCACAGTTACTACTATTTTTACATCGACGCCATCTTGCGCAACGAGATCCCAGACCTGGCGAACGAGGCGCAGCGCGCGATCGTCCGAGCAGAAGCCATCGGCGTGATCCCAGACATCCGATACGGTGGATTGCCGCTCGCGTTGCGCTCGTTCATCGAGAGTCACTATCAGAAGTATTCCGGGGATCTTTGGCTCTACGGACAGAGCTACGATGCGTCGAGCGCTCGTGGCAGTCTGCCTTTCCTGGCCATCAAGAGCGGACGCTACTTCGTGAACGGCGCTGCCGGCGAAGTGATGGTCGACGGACGCCCGGTTGGCACGAGCGATTTTCTACTCACACGCGGCATGCATCAAATCGAACTCGCTCACGCTGCCGGCGTGGTGCAGGTGCTGTGGCTCCCCAAAAACGGCGAGCACTGGCGCCCGCGGCCGGAGAAACCCGCGGCCTTTTTGAACATCTTCTAACGACTCTTGGGAAAGGTCGCCGCGTACGCTGCCTCGTCGAAGCCGACCAACGCCGTGTCGCTCAGCAAGATGAGTGGACGCTTGACGAGCTTGCCGTCGGCGGCGAGTGCGCTGAGCGCGTCCTTCTCCGACATCGTCGGCAGGCGTTCGCCGAAGCCGCCGTCGCGGTACGACGCGCCGGACGTGTTGAACAGCTTTTTCAGCGGCAGGCCCGAAAGCTTGAGGGCTTGCTTCAGTTCCGCGAGCGACGGCGGAGTCTTAACGATGTCACGGCTGTCGATCTCGACGCCGCGCGCGCTCAGCCACTTGAGCGCTTTTTTGCAGGTGCTGCAGTTTGGGTATTGGTAGACGCGGGGTTTGGGCATGGCGAGTTCTCAACAGATTCGGCGCTTCACTCGCGCACCGCGTACTTGAGGTGCGTGACGCCGTTGCCGGCGACCACACGGATTTGCTCCAGTCTGGTGCGCGACTGCGTCACGCCCTCGAACAAGCGTTCGCCGGCGCCGAGCAGCATCGGAACGAGATGTAGTTCGAGCTCGTCGATCAGCCCGGCCCTCAGATATTGCTGAACCGTGTGAGCGCCTCCCGCGATCAGCACGTCTGCGCTGCCGGCCGCAATTTTTGCTTGGGCGAACGCGTGCTCGGCGCCCTCCGTCATGAAGTGAAAGGTCGTGCCGCCTTTCATGGCTACGGATTCGCGCGCGTGATGCGTCAGCACGAAGACCGGCGCGTGGTACGGCGGGTCCTCTCCCCACCAGCCGTTCCACGGTTCGTTGCCCCAACGTGCGTGGCCCCAAGGCCCCGGCCCGCCGCCAAACATTTTGCGCCCCATGACGACTGCGCCGACGTTCTCCAGTCGCTCGCGGATCACGTCGTCGCTCGGGCCCGTCTCGCCGCCCTCTTGCCCGAACAATTTGCGCGCGCTCGCCAGCGCGAATAGCCAGTCGTTCATGTGTTCGGCTCCGTCGCCAAACGGCTTTTCGGGGCTCTGATTCGGGCCCGTCACGTAACCGTCCAGCGTGATGCCCAAGTGCGCACGGACTTTGCTCATGGTGCTAGCTCCTCGCTTCGTCTCCGCGAGGGTAGGACAACTCCGCGCGATAGCCTACCGGATCGGCTCGGTCCCCTCGCTTAGCTCAATCCCGCTGCTCACGTGGTAGAATTTGGACATGCGGGTGCTGATGGCGGCGACGGGACTAGCTACCAAGCGCCCTATTGCAAGCGAAGGACTCGCCACTAACCCGCGCGACCGTCTCTTCAGGTCATACGCGGCTTGGCTCGAGCGGTGCACAACGCCCGCACGCCCCAGGGATCAGCGCCGTCAGCGCCGCGGCTGCGCAGACCCGAGTTCGGTGCGCGATACGTGGCTTTCGAGCACCGCGCCGTCGACGGTGAGCGCGGTGATCATGCCGACGTCGGCGTATAGGCTGACGAAGGGCGCGCGGAAGTTGGCGTCGCGCCAGGCGGGGGCCCATTGGCCGTCGCTGCCTTTGCCCCAGACTTCACCCGGGGCGGTGACCCAGACGCGGCCGAGCACGTCGATGGCGACCGCGGAAAGATCGGCGTTCGTGGGTAGGCGTTCGGCGTTGACCGCGCCTTCCGTCAAGGTGATTACGCTGCCGCCCGCGCCCACGGCCATGCCCATCGCGCGGTCAGGTTGGCACGCGCAGCCGATGTACGCGCGCACATCCTCCACGGGCAGCGGCTGGACCTCCCAGCGCAGCGGGCTGTACAGGGCGAACACGCCGCGGCCGTGCGCGGTGCGGCCGGTGAGCAGCCAGCGTTCGTCGTCGAGCTGGCCGATGCCGGTGAACGCGGCGACGCCCAGGATCGGCAGCGGCTTGAGCCAGCGCCCGCCGATCGCCGCGCACAGTTGCGGCACGCCGCCCGGGTCGACTGCCGCGAATACCGCCACATCCGACGGATTGCCGCTCGCGTGCGTGAACGTGAGCGACGGCTCGGGTCCTTGCATCAGCCGTGTCACTCCCGAGGGTGAGTATTCGGCGACTGACATGCGCTCGCCGCCAAGCACCCATTTGCCGGGGCCGATGCGGGCGACGCAGTGCGCGCGGCCCGAGAGAAATGAGCTCCAGGGCGGCGCGGCCAGCCACTGTGTGCCGTTCCAGTACTCGATGCCGCGGCTGGTCGCGGCCAGGCAGCGGCCGTCGCCGTCCCAGCCAGCGGAGTAGAGCACGCGATCGTCGCCCGGTGGGTGGCGCATCGTCCAAGAGACGTTCTTGAACGACGGTGACATCAAGGTGTTGATACGCGCGCGGCGCGAGCTCAGACGGATCGAACGCGGTGGATCGAGCAGCGCTCCGAGTGAGGCACCGAACGCACGCGCATTGACCGGGCGGCGCGAGGCGTCGTAGGCCGAGGCTTGCGCCAAGAGCTCGTCGATCGCCTTGCACAGCGCCGGGTCCGCGCGAAACTCGTTGGCAAGCCCGCGCGCGTCGAGCAGCGAGCGCCGGGTTGCAGCCTGCGCGGTAGCCAGGGACTGCACGAGATTCCGCGCGTGAAAGTATTCTTCGCCGGTGAGCACGAGGTACATCAAACCGGCCAGCCCGAAGATATCCGACTGCGGGCCGATCTCGGCGCCCGAGCCGAGCTGCTCGGGCGACATGTAGCCGGGCGTGCCCATCGCCTGCGCGCCGAACGTCATCGACATGCCCGAAGGCCGAGCCAGCGCAAAATCCGAGAGTTTGAACAGCTCGGTCACGCCGAAGCCACAGCAGAGCACGTTGTTCGGCGTGAGATCGCGGTGCACGATACCGGCGCGGTGCACCTCGTCGAGGCCGGTGCAAACGTGCGTGAGCACGCGCGCCACGCGCTCGCGATCGAACGCGGAGCGCGCCTCGCGCACGCTGTACGCAACGCGCTCCTCAAGCGTGGTGCCCTCGATGCCGCCGTGTACGTATTCGAGCGCGACCCAGGGTAGGTTTACGGTTCCGAGCAAACTCTGCACGGGGTGCTGCCCGGCGTCGACCAGTCGCACCACGAACGGCGTCTGCGGGACTGCCTCGTTCATGCGTCCGAGCGCGACAGCCTCCTTGCGCACCAGCATGTGCGCCGTGTCCTTGGCGTTCATCACCAGCGACATGTGCACGATCTTGACGACGACCGGCGTCACACCTTCCGGCGCGTGCCTGGCGGCGAGAAACGCCGTCGCCGTGCCGCCTTCGCCGATCTTGCGATCGATCAGGTAGCGGGTGCCGCCGCCCTGGTCCGATACGAGCGTAGTGCCCAGCAGCGTGGGCGACATCGAAGGCGGAGCCGAGGACATCCCACGAACAGACTAGCCCAGACCAGGTTTCAGAGTCTTCCTGGTTCTTCTGCGAGAACTATGGTGATTTTGTCGGAGTCGTGTCCCCAAAAGCACCCGCGCAACCGGCGGTACCGCCGCCCAGCTTGCCCACGCCGCTCTATCGCGCGACCGAGCTCGGCTCCGCGCGCGTGGAGCTCTGGATAAAAAACGACGGCGTGTCGCATGCGCTCTACGGCGGCAACAAGGTGCGCAAGCTGGTCCGGCTGATCGCGGAGGCGAAGCGTCGGGGCGCGCGGCGCGTGCTCACGATCGGCGCGGCCGGGAGTCATCACGTGCTCACGACCGCGATTTTCTGCCGTGCCGCTGGTTTGCGCTCGGCGGCGGCGATGTTCCCGCAGCCGCTCACGCCGCACGTGCTCGAAACTTTTCGCGCAACCCTCGGACAGGGCGCGGAGATCTACCCCACCGATCGCCCGAGCTTGGTGGCGCTCACCGCCGCCCGCGCGTTTCAGCGCGGCGACTACTTCGTGCCGCCGGGCGGCTCGAATTTGATCGGCACACTTGGTTACTTCGACGCGGTGAGCGAGCTTGCCGCTCAACTCGTCGAGCTTGCCGTGCCCGTGCCGGACTACATCGTCGTCGCGCTCGGCTCGGGCGGCACCATGGGCGGCATCGCCGCGGGCGTGCTTGCGCGCGGCTTCGGCTCGCGCGTGGTGGGCGTGCACGTGCTCGGCGGCGCGCCGCTCAGAGCCGTCACGAGGCGCCTCGCGGCGCGCGCGCTGCGCGTTTCCGGCGGGCGCGCCACGCGAGCGGACTTGGAGCGGGTGCTCACCTTCGATACGGCCGAACTCGGCCAGGGCTATGGCCACTCGACCCCCCAAGGCACCCGGGCGAGCGAGCTTGCCGCGCAGATCGGTCTCACGCTGGACGCGACGTATACTGCGAAGGCATTTTCGGGCGCGCTCGCCCTGTGTAGGCGCCTGGAGCGTGCGTCGGAACCGGGGGTGAAGCGCGTGCTCTATTGGCACACGCTCTCGGCCCAGCCGCTCGAGCCGTTGCTCGCGTTGGCGCCGAGCGAGGCGGAACTGCCGGACGCACTGCGCGTTCTGTTCACTTCCAAACCGTGACTGCCCCGAGATTTTTGCCGGGTTTGCCGCGCGTGAAGCGACTTTTTGAACTGTCATGAAAAGCTCCCAATCTCTGTCGATCGCTGGTTGCCTGGCGGTGCTCGCCTTTGGCTGCAGTTCCTCGCCTTCGAGCGCGCCGCCCGGCGCGGCCGCGGGCATGACCGGCGCGGGAGCCGCGGGGTCCGGCGGCGCCATCACCGGCCCACCGGGCTCGTGCGCCATGCCCGAGGTGCGCATCACGGAGATCGACGTCGGTCAAACCATCGATCAGAACGAAGAAGAGGCGACGCTCCATCCCTTGGCGATCGCCGCGGTGCCCATGGGCGGCTCGCGCGTGTCTTGGATGGGCAGCGACGGCAACACCCACGTCACGACGCTGAACGCGGACGACACGGTCAACACCAACGTCAGCGTACCGAGCATTCCAGGCTGGGACTACGGCGACATTTTCGCCGACGACACGGGCGGCGTCCTGCTCGTCACGCGCGACGGTCACGGCGACGGCGGCGTCGTCAACACGCTCAATTGCGGTGACCCGTCGAACTTGTGCGGCACACCGCCGAACCCGCCGATCGCTTGCTACGACATGTACATGGTGCGCTTCGACGCCGGCGCCGAAACTTGGGCCACGCAGCTCACGCAATCGAGCACCGCGCACCCGCCCTACTTGAACAGCAAGACCGACAACCAGAATGTGATCTTCATCTGGTGGTACGCACATCAGGGCCGCATCGTCTCGGACGGCACGAATTACGCGGGCTACTTCGGCGCGGCGATCAGCGTGACGCAGGCCGGCTGCGTGAACATTCACCAGGGCGACGAGATGAAAGTCGTGAGTCCGGCGGGCGCGGTGCTCACCGGTCA
>DASXKQ010000150.1:0-11044 GCA_036496745.1 Polyangiaceae bacterium | reverse complement strand
GGAAGCTCCACGGACAGGTCCAGCTTTACGTCCAGGAGTTCAAAGAGCGCTATCACTTCGAGAAGATCGTCGGCCGTTCGCAGTCCATTCGCGACATTCTCGGGCGCGTCGTGAAGATCGCGCCGACGGACGCGGTCGTGCTCATCACCGGCGAGAGCGGGACCGGTAAGGAACTCATCGCGCGCGCCGTACACGCCAACAGCAAGCGCGCGCAGCGGCCGTTCGTCACCGTAAATTGCGCGGCGATCAGCGAGACCTTGCTCGAGAGCGAGCTCTTTGGTCACGCGCGCGGAGCGTTCACCGGCGCGGTTTCCGCGCGCAAGGGCTTGTTCGAAGAGGCGGACGGCGGGACTTTCTTCTTCGACGAAATCGCGGAGACCACGCCGAGCTTTCAGGCCAAACTGCTGCGCGCGATTCAAGAGGGTGAGGTGCGCCGCGTCGGCGAAAATAAGCCGACCAAGATCGACATTCGCGTGGTCGCGGCGACGAACGTCGACTTGGCCCAAGCCGTCAGCGAGCGCCGCTTTCGGCAAGATCTGTACTACCGGCTGAACGTCGCTCGCTTTCACTTGCCGCCGCTGCGCGAGCGCCGCGAGGACATCCCGCAGCTCGTCGAGTTCTTCTTGGACAAGTACAACAAGAAGATGAACTCGCGCGCGCGCTTGGCGGAGGGCGTGATGGAGAAGCTCATCGACTACGATTGTCCGGGGAACGTGCGAGAGCTCGAGAACCTGGTCGAGCAGTCGGTCGCGCTGTGTAGCGGTGGGGTCATCACCTCGGACGACATGTTGCCGGAAGCGCCGCGCAAGAGCTCCGGAGCTCAAGGCAAGACGCTCGCCGACATCGTCGACGAAGCCGAGCGGCAAGCGCTCGAGGCGGCGTTGCGCGCTACGGACGGCAATCGCGAGCGCGCGGCGGAGGCCCTCGAAATTAGCCCGACCACGCTCTGGCGCAAGATGACTCGTCTCGGGGTCACGTACGAGAACCGGTGAAAGTCGCTGCACTCGACTACGAGCTGCCCGAGCGACTGATCGCGAGCGAGCCGTGCGCGGCTCGGGATGGCGCGCGCTTGATGGTGCTGCGGCGGGGCGAAATCGAGCATCGTCAGGTGCGTGAGTTCGCGGAGCTCGTGCCCCCAAGCGCGCTCTTGATCGTGAACGACACGCGCGTCCGTCGGGCGCGCGTGTTCGGAACGAAGCGAGACAGCGGGGGTCGTGTCGAATTGCTGTTTCTGGATCGGCTCGAGCCTGGCCCGGACGGCCGTGAGCGCTGGCAGGCGATTGCGAAGTCGAGCAAGCCGCTGCGCAGGGGAGTCGTCATTGATTGCGCATTCATGCAGGCCGAAATCGAGGAGAGGCGTGTGGATGGCACCGTGGTGGCCGGGGTGAACGTCGCGGACGGCGGCGACCTCGAACCAGCGCTCGAACGTCATGGGCACATACCCATTCCGCCGTATCTCGGCCGCTCGGACGTCGCGCTCGACGCAGAGCGCTACCAAACCGTGTTCGCTCGGCGCACAGGGTCCGCGGCGGCACCGACGGCCGGCTTACATTTGAGCGCGAGTTTATTGGCACGCCTCGAGCAGCGCGGCGTCACGCTCGGAAAGCTGGAGCTCGAGATCGGTTTGGGCACATTTCGTCCAGTTACCAGCGACGAGCTGGACGATCACGTCATGCATAGCGAGCGCTTCGAGATCAGCGCGGAGCTCGCGCAGGCGGTCGCAAGCGCCCGCGCACGCGGCGGGCCCGTCGTGGCAGTCGGCACCACCGTGGTCCGGGCGCTCGAAAGTGCGGCAGATCCCGAACGTGCGGGCTATGTGCGTGCCATGAAAGCCGAGACGCGCATGCTGATTCAGCCAGGCTATCGGTTCTCGGTGGTCGATGCGCTCTTGACGAATTTTCACGTTCCGCGCAGCACGTTGCTTGCACTGGTCGCAGCATTTGCTGGGCGCGATGAGGTGCTCGCCGCGTATCGCTGCGCCGTGCTCGACGAGTACCGCTTCTTCTCGTACGGCGATGCCATGTGGATCCCCGAGCGGAGGCGCTCGTGATCTCTTTTGGTGTGCAAGCTCGCGCAGGCAACGCGCGCGCGGGGCGGCTCTCGACACCGCACGGCGAGGTCGACACGCCGGCCTTCATGCCCGTGGGAACGCAGGCCTCTGTCAAGGCGCTGTCGTCGGCGGATGTGGCCGACAGCGGCGCGCGCATGCAGATCATGAACACCTATCACCTCTGGCTTCGTCCCGGGCCGGAGCTGATTGCCGAACGCGGAGGCCTACACGGCTTTGCGCGCTGGCCACACGCGATCGTCACGGATTCGGGTGGTTTTCAGGCATTTTCACTGGCCGCGCGCTGCCGCATGAGCGAGCAAGGTTTCGAGTTTGCCTCCCACCTCGACGGCGCGAAGCTCTTGCTGTCGCCCGAGCAAGCGATGCGCGTACAGGCCCTGCTCGGCTCGGACGTCGCGATGCAACTCGACGTCTGTGCGCCGAGCGGCGTCGCTCGTGAAGAGTTGCGGGCCGCCGTGCAGCGCACGACCCGATGGGCAGAACGTTGCCTGGCGGCGCGAGATCCCAAACAAGCGGTATTTGGCATCGTTCAAGGAGGCACGGACGTCGAGCTGCGCCTCGAACACGTCGAGGCGTTGAACGCGCTGCCGCTCGACGGGCTCGCCCTGGGCGGCTTCAGCGTGGGTGAGCCGATCGCCGATATGTATCGCGCGCTCGCGTCCGTCGTTCCCGCACTCGACGGCGCGCGTCCGCGCTACTTGATGGGCGTGGGTACGCCGAGCGATCTGCTCACGGGCATCGGTCACGGCGTGGATATGTTCGACTGTGTGATTCCGACGCGCAACGCTCGAAACGGCCAGCTATTTACGGATCAGGGTAAGCTGGTGATCAAGAACGCGCGCTACCGAGCCGACCCGCGACCGCTCGAAATGGATTGCGCGTGCGCTGCGTGCGCCGGGGGCTACTCGCGAGCGTATCTGCGCCATCTGTATTTGGCCGGCGAGATACTCGTGCTCCGCTTACTCAGTCACCACAACCTGCACTTTTACGCGCGGCTGATGCGAGCGGCGCGGCAGGCCATCGTCGCAGGTGTATTCGACGCCTGGGCCGCCGAGCGGCTCAGCGTGCTCGGCTCGGGCATCCCCGATGCGCCCGACGAAAACCCAGCCTAGCGCCGCCATGGCGCGTGACGCTTCGGACTCTGCTATGTTGCGTGATAGGGAATCGCCGCCGTTTTCATGAGCGAAAAGAAGCAGATCGGCAAAATCCTGCTCCGGCAGCGAGCGCTCACCCCCGAGCAACTCGAGCGGGCGCTCGCCGATCAAAAGTCGGGGCGGTTGGCTTCGCGTTTGGCGGCGGATGGAACCATCAGCGACGTGGCAGCGCTCAAGGCGTTGAGTGAGCAGCACGGCATTCCGGGCATCGATCTCGGTCAGCTTTGTCTAACGCTCGAGGACCTAGACGTCCTGCCGCGCGAGATCGCCGAGAAGCACTTGATCCTGCCGGTGCTCGTGCAGGGGGATCGTCTGTTCGTCGCCATGGCGAACCCGCGTGAGCGCAAGGTGCTCGACGAGCTCGAGTTCGTGACCGGCAAGAAGGTGTATCCGTACGTCGCGCTCGACGGCCCGCTCGCTCAAGTCATCGAGAGCGCCTACGCGCGAAAGACTCGCGGCGAGAGCTATTTCGTCGGACCAAACTGTCCAGCAGAGACGCTGCGGAAGCTGAACATCGACGCGGATGGCGCGCCGCTGACGGAAATGGATGCGGATTCGAGCGGGGACCTCGTGGCCACTTTCGCGCCTGCGTCCGTGCGGCCGCTCGACGCCCCGGGCGTCGTCGTCGATGACGCGGCCTCCGAGATCTCGGCCGAGGACATCGAGGAGAGCGCGTTCGGCGATACGTCTCGAGAGCTGAGCGTGGTCGCCGAACTGCCGAACGACCACTCGGCGCCGGAAGGCGTCAAGACAATCTTGGTCGTCGACGACGAGGTCGAGATCCGCAAGATGCTTGCGCGCTTGTTGGCCGGCAAAGGGTATCGGGTGCTCGAGGCGGATCGCGGTCAGCAGGCGTTGCGCATGGTGAAGGAATACGGGCCCGATCTAATCGTGCTCGACGCCATGCTGCCCGAGCTGCACGGCTTCGAGATTGCGCGACGCATCAAGGGCAGCCAGCGCTACGGACATATCCCGATCATCATGGTGAGCGCCGTGTATCGCGGCTGGCGTTACGCAGAGGATCTCAAACAAAACTTTTGCGTCGATCATTTCATAGAGAAGCCGTTTCGCATCGCAGAGGTGGTTGCCGCGGTCGAAAGTTGCCTCAGCCCGGGTTCAGGCGCGGAGCGTCCCGACGTGTCCAGCAAAGCCGAGGAAGAGCTGAACGCCGGCGTCGCCGCATACAAGGCCGGACACCTGGACGAAGCCATCGAGCATCTGCAGCGGGGGCTCACAATCGACCCGCTGGCCTACCGGCTGCATTTCCACCTCGGCCTGCTGTACGGCAAGAAGGGCAGCGTCTATGACGCGATCGCCGAGCTCGAAACCGCAGTCAAGATCAATGCCCGCCATTTCGCCGCCATGAAGAACTTGGCGATCCTCTACCAGAAGGCCGGATTCCGGAACAAAGCGCTGGAAACCTGGGAACGAGCGTTGACCCTGGCGCCGGACGAACCGACCCGGCAGTCAATCAAAGAACATTTGCAAAATCTCCTGTGAAAGAGCTTTCGCGTCGGGGGGCGGCTCGCGCTATCCTGCGCGGACCGAGAACCCCGCCCGTGGCGCTCAGCTGAATGAAGTTCCTCTGTCCCAGCTGCAAAGCGAAGTACCAGATCGCTGACGAGAAAGTCGCGGGCCGGTCCGTCAAAATGAAGTGCCGCAAATGCGGTCACCTCATCCACGTTTCGAGCGTTGCCGGAGTCGGGGATGCGTTGCCGGGGAGCCTGGCGCCGCCCCCTGGAGATAGCGCCGCTGGCGCACATGTCGGTGCGCTGCCACCGGTCGAGGCAGCGGCGCCGCCCCCCGCTGCTTTGCCGAAAACCGCGGCGCGGGCGGCGGTGCCGAAAGTAGGTGTACCAAAACCGACGGCTTCGAAGGGCGTACTGCCCGCGCCGACTCCGCCACCGCGCACGGTCGGGCCCGCGCGCATGGCGCCTGCCGTGGGCGGCGTGGGCAAGAGTGGAGCAGCGTTCGCCAAGGCGACCGCGCCTGCGCCCAAGATCACTACCAAGCCCGAGGCAAGACCGCAGCAGAGCCCAGCCTTGCTCAACGATGCGCTCGAGGAAGAGGAAGCCACGCGCATTGCGGACGTGAGCGCGCTGGCCGGCGCGTTCTCGTTGGCGGTCGGCTCGACTCAGGACGCGCAGGTACCAGACGCGCTCTCGATGCCGCCAGGGGAGGAGTGGTACGTCGGCATCAACGGCGTGCCCGTCGGCCCGATCAAGCTCAGCGAGCTGCGCGCGAAGGCCGGTTCGGGTGCGGTCACTCGCGAATCGCTCGTCTGGCGAGAGGGCTTCGAGGACTGGCGGCCGCTGAAGACTTTTCCCGAGCTCTCGGCGATCGTGGACGAGAGCATTTCGAGTGTGCGCGCGTCCCTGACGCCTTTTACTCCCGGCAGCGTGGTTGCGGATCCTTTCGCGGTAGGTGTGCGCGCGGCCGCCGCGCCGGCGGGCTCGCCGATAACGGGCGCGGCCGTCGTGGCCGACGATCTGGAGGCAGCGGGTCTGCAGCCCCGTCGCTCATCCTCTGCGGCGTGGATCGCCGTGGTGATCGCGCTCTTGCTCGGCATGACGATAAGCTTCGTGTTCTTCGGCAAGCAGAAGTCGACCGAGACCGTGATCAAGTACGTCGAAGTGCCTGCGAGCGCGGCGGCGAACCCCGGTTCCGGGGACGACAAGGGCTCCGCCAACGCCATTGATGAGTCCACGATCGCTGGCGACGCCAAGAACAACGGCAAGAAGGCGGGCACGGCCGCGCCGAAAGGCAGCGGGGATGCACAAGGTCTCACTGGGCTGAAGGGGCTGTCAGGGCTCAGCGGGCTTGGTCCGCGAGGACCCGATGTCGGCGGTCCATCGAACACGCCCGTCGGCGGCGGCGGTCAACTCGACGCGGGACAGATCCAGCAAACGGTTGCTCGCTATACCGGCAGCGTGAAGCGCGCGTGCTGGCAACCAGCGCTCGACGCGCGCGACAAGGACGCTCCCACGACGGCGCGCGTCAACGTACAGATCACGATCTCGCCAAGTGGTAGTGTCTCGGGCGCCTCCGCAGGCAGCGATCCGCGCGGGTACCGCGGACTCTCGCAGTGCATCTCCACCAAGGTGAGGGCGTGGTCCTTTCCGCCTTCGGGGGACAGCACCACGGTGAACGTGCCGTTCGTGTTCGCCGCGCAATAGCGCGCCAAAAAAACACACCCGCCGAGCGTGAGCCCGTCGGGTGTGGTCGCAGCGTCTCTTAAGCCGGGTTCTGTCTCCCGCCGAAGTCGCCTTCGCGCGGGCCAGCGGTCATTCCTCTAGGACGCTCGTCGCCGAGCGCCTCTTGCGGCCTACCCAGGGGCTCGGGCGGGCAGCCCTCGAACGCCCCTCTACGTGGCCTTGCTCCGGATGGGGTTTGCCTTGCCACAATCGTTACCGATTGCGCGGTGGGCTCTTACTCCGCCTTTTCACCCTTGCCCGAGGCGCCGAGGCGGCTCGGGCGGTCTATTTTCTGTGGCACTTTCCTCGAGGTTTCCCTCACCGGGCGTTACCCGGCATCCTGCCCTATGGAGCCCGGACTTTCCTCTCGGCTCCGAAGAGCCCAGCGATCGCCTGAGCGGCTGCGGCAACGCAAGCCTAGCACACGTGTGGCGCGCGGCGCTCACGCCGCGTGATGGATATTGAGCTCGGCGTCCTGCGACAGCTCGCTGATGCGGTTCTTGAGCTTGCGTTTCGCGCGAGCCTCGAGCTGCCGCGCGCGCTCGCGAGAGACGCCGAGCGTGCGTCCGATCTCGGCCAGCGAGAGCTCGTCTTCGGCGTCGGCCATCAGGCGCTTTTCGACGATGTAGCGCTCGCGCTTGTCGAGGCTGGTCAAGGCCGCCCCGACGGCGCTGCGCAGGTGACCGTAGAGCTCGGTACCCGTGAGCGCTTCTTCTTGGCTCGGCTCCGTGGAGAGCAGTGTGTCACCGAGCGTGGTTGCGGAATCGTCGTGGACCTTGGTGTCCAAGGATACGTCGCGCGCCTCCAGCCGGCGCACCATCGCGATCACCTTCGCTTTTGGGACGTTCAGAGCTTGCGCGAGCAGGTCGTCGGCTTGCTCGCCCTCGCCCACGAGATTGATGATCTTCACGCGTTCGCGGCGAAGCTTGAAGAACATTTTTGAACGCAGCGCGCCCGATCCCACACCCACCAAACTCCACGAACGAATGATGTGATTGAGGATGTACGCGCGGATCCAATAGGCCGCGTAGGTGACGAAGCGCGTGCCACGGGCCGGATCGAACTTGGAGAGCGCGTGCACGATGCCAAAGTTACCTTCGGCGATCAGCTCGGCGAGCGGCAGACCGTAGCGCCGATATTTGAGCGCGATCGCGACGACGTAGCGCAAGTGCGAACGAACGAGCACTTCGCGAGCCGCCGAATCCTGCGTACTGAGCCAAGCCTGGGTCAGCTCGAGCTCGTGCTCGCGGGAGAGCGCGGGATATTCGTGGGCTTTCGAGATGTAGAACGTGAGCGAGGCATCATTTTCGCGGGCCATGGGGAACCAGTCCTGACGGGAGCGACGCGCACCCTCTTGGAGTGCTGCTCTCACCAGGACCTACGCGGCAGATTCTCACGCGGTTCCGCGAAGTTTTGTTAAGGCGCCTTTTGCCTTGAATTCTGGCGCAGCGCGTTTCGTCGAGACGTACGCGGCGCGTGGGCCTAGCGGCCGGGACTCTCGCCCGCGCTTACACCTGGAAAGACGAGCCGCAACCGCACGTCCCCGACACGTTCGGGTTTCCGAACTTGAAGCCGGAGCCCTGCGCGCCGTCGACGTAGTCGATCTCGGTGCCGTCCAGGTACTGGTAGCTGAGCGGATCGATGAATAGCTTCACGCCGTTTGACTCGAATTGCTCATCCAGATCCGTGGGCTTGTCCTCGAAGTACAGGTCGTACTGGAAGCCGGCGCAGCCGCCGCCGATCACGCGCAAACGAAGACCCTGGCCCTCGAGGCCTTCGGACTTTGAGATCTCTTTGACCTTGTCTGCTGCCAGCTCTGTGATCGAAATCATCGGTTTTTTGCCTCTGCTCGACGAACGACGCGAGCCCTTTCTATATAGCGGTTCAGATCGATCCTTGCCAGTCCGCTCGGACAGGGGCGGCGATCCTGCCTTCTATGGTGCCTTTTCCGCTAGGTAAAAAAGCTGCCCGGAGCGGCAAGCAATGGCGACACGGCCCGCTCCGAGCGGTACGGGTGGAAAGGGCTCGCCGCAGGTGGCGGCCTCGATTGGGGTGAGCTTGCCGTCCGAAGAGACCGAAATGGGCGGCTGCCCCGGCTGAACCGAAAGCACCGTGCCGCGCGCGTCTACGATCAAGACGGGGGCGCGCGGACGTTGCAGCGTGCGATTGCCAACCGCGAGCGGAATACGCGCCGTCTCGCGCCCGTCTCGGTCGCGGACGCTGAGTAGCTCGTCGTCGGTCACGAGCAACGTGCCCCCGTCGAGCAGCAACAGCGGCGAGCCGCGCAGCGTGAGCCCGCTTTCGACGGCGAGCGTGCGGCGCGTGCGGCTGGCGAGATCCAGGCTGACCAAGGTGTGCCGATCCGCGAGCGCCAGCAGTTCTCCGTCGCGCAGAGCGGCACCCTCGAACTTGCCGCCCAAGCGCGCGATGCGCTCGAAACCGCCGATGGCTGCCGCGCGCAGAACGGAGCCGTCCGCGAGAACTGCGATCAGCGCACGCGGAGATGCCAATATCGAGACGACGCGATCCGTCGTGTGCGCGTCTCGCTCGAGCTCACAATCGGCGTTCAATACCAAGAGATGCGCGTTGTTCGCGAGCAGGACACCGCCGGCCGGCGTCGGAATGGCGAGCGTCTCGCGCTGAGTATCCACGCTCGGCAGCGTGTGTCGGCAGCGTGTGAGGCCGTGCTCGTCGAAAGCGTGAACTTCACCATTCTGAGTCACGATGATGCGCGAGCCGTTGCTGGCGATGATTGGTGCGCTCACGATTTCGGCGTCGGCCGCCGTGCTCCACTTGCTGTGCCCTTGTTGATCGATCTCACTCAGGCGACCGTCGTCGAGCGCAATCAGCAAATTTCCGGAAGAATCGCTGGCTGGCGCCTGACGGATCCCTCGACCGAGGCGCACCGCGCCGCTGACGATCGGGTGGGTCGGCAGCAGTGACGGCGAGCGTCTGCTGGCGCTTGCGTCCATCTGCGCGCAGGCAGCGAGCGCAGGCGACGAGCCGACCACGAACGTATGGGCCTTGCTGGGATCGAGCGCTGCTGCGTGGCTGAGCGTGACGCACAGCGCGATCGCCGAACACGGACCGAACGAACGATGCGCGCGCATGCTTGCTACGATACCTCGGAACGCATTGCTGCGCGGAGCAACTCAGTTCGCGGCCTCGGCGCGCACCGAATACTCTTGGTCGCCGGCAGGGGCGACCAATGGGTGGGGCGTAGGCGCCCAAGGATTAGGGGTCAGCGACAGCGAGATGCAAGCGGGTGCACCCGACTCGACTGGCAACGCGTCGCTACGATACCGACCAACCACATCGCGCGCCGAGGCCGTTACGTCCGTGCCGGGCCGATGCACGCGCACGGGTACGTCACGATCGGGTCCGGCGAGTGGCGTCACTTCCAGGACGGCGGTGCGCGGTCGGGGCCTCGGGTCCTCGATTTCGAAGCGGATGCGCGCGGGCCCGGTCGACACGCAAAAGACGTCGACGTCCCGCATCCAAGCCAACCTTCCGCGCACGGTCTGACCTACCGCGATCGGAGACCCGGCGTTCGGCGTGTCGTTCGGTTCCATTTCCTCGTCGCTGTCAGCAACGGATTTCGACACGCGCAGTCGATAGCTGTCCGACACGTTTTCGAACACGGGTGGCGGCGGATCGTGGCTGTAGGTATCGCGATCTTGCATTACTGCCAGTAGATATTTCCCTGGCGGTATGCGCAGAGCCGGGATGCTCAAATCGAGTCCGGCGCTGCCCAAGCAGTAACGCGCGCGCGGCGATTCGTCCCCGTGCGGATAGAGTAACAGACAGCTCGCCATGTTGGGAATCGCGGCGAAATCGATGCGCAGCGTGCTCGCCGAACTCGGCACATCCAAGCTAAAAAAATCGCGATCGCTGCGCTCGTGGTCGATGCGCTTGCCGAGTTGCCCGTTCACGGACTCTCCGAACGGAACCGGGTTGGCGGAGCTCGCCGAATCATTCGGTTCGTGCTCGTTGCCATCGAATGCGACAGTCGCCGTTATGCGCAGGTACACGCGCGCCGAAATCGCCAAAGCGCCGAACAGTGCGACCAGCGCGAGTGCCCACGCAAACCGACCGCGCGCGCGCAGGCGGCGCTCATAGGCTTCGATTTCGTCGCGGGTGGCGAGTTCATCGTTGTGTGCTTCGCCTTGGCGCAGGGTCGGCAGTTCGAGCAGCGCGGCGAGGTGCTGCTGCTCCTGTTCGTCGAGGGCAGAAACCAAGGAATCCCTGAGCGCGATCACGCTGGGTAGGCGCCGCGCGGGATCTTTGCGCAGCGTCGACATCACCACCTGGCTGATGGCTTCTGGGATCGCAAGCTCGGGAAAGCGCCGCGACGGGCTCACGGGGTCGTCGGTGAGATGACGACTCAGCACGGCCATCGGCGAGTTGCCGTCGAACACGAAACTGGCGGTCAAGCAGGCGTACATCAACGCGCCGAGTGAATAGACGTCGCTTTGCGGCCCCACCGATTCGCCGCGGATCTGCTCGGGAGACATGTAGTAGGGCGTACCCACGATCGCGCCACGCGTCGTGACGTCGGACAGTTCCGGCGATTCGCGCAGCTTGGCCAGGCCGAAGTCGAGCACCTTCACCAGGTCCTCGCCGTTCGG
>DASXKQ010000149.1:0-19964 GCA_036496745.1 Polyangiaceae bacterium | reverse complement strand
GGCTGGGACGGACTTCTTGCAGAAGAATACGCAAGTTGAAATGTCGTATGGTCGTGGCTTCGACGAGGTATGTACCTCCGCGTACAAGCCGACGGACGAAGCGACTGCGCGCGTCTCGCTCGATAGCTCGGCGGGTTGCTTCACGAACGCCAAGAACCGGGCGACGCGCGACATCAGCCTCAACAACTTCCAGGTGGGCTGGACCCAAACTTGGACGCCCGTGCTCGCTACGCAGTTCGTGCTCGACGCCGGGCTGCAACACGGCTTCTTGGGCAATCCATATCGGTCGGTGGTGATCACCTCGACCGGTGACCAAGCGTTGGAGAACCACCCCGACAATCGCGCGCGCGGCGCGCTCTCCTTGCGCGTGAAGTACTATCTCCGGCCGCTCAACATGGCGCTCACCGCGGGTTCGCGCGTGTATCGCGACACGTGGGATATCTGGGGACAAACTTACGAACTGGACGCCGAGCGCTACATGCTCCCGTGGTTGCGGCTTTTGGTGCGCGGTCGCTACTACAAGCAGACGGCGGCTTTGTTCTGGAGCGACGACTACACGGGTGGGGAGCCGATAACGGGGCCTCGAGGCCGCTATTGGACCGGCGACCGCGAGCTCTCACCCTTGCACAGCTTCCTGGTAGGCGGCCGCGCGATGGCGACTCGGGAAGGACACCCAGGCTCGCGCGTGGCGGGACTATTCTTGAGCTTTTCTGCCTCGCTCGGCTTCGATCTGCTGAAGACCCAGCTCGAAGACTTCACGCTTGGTGGCAGGAAACCGGACGACACGCTGGCGATGATCGCGTCGCTGGGTTTTCGGGGAGAATTCTAAGAACTGTCTAGGTCCGATTTGGGCGACCGCCCAAATCGCGGCTAGCGATCCTTACGCAGGCCGCGCTTGCGGGCCAGATCGTACAAGTGTTTGCGGTCCATGCGGGCCTCACGCGCGGCCGCGCTGATGTTGCCCGCGTGGCGTTCGAGCAGCCACGTTACGTAGCGGCGTTCGAATTCAGCCTCGAAATCGGAGCGAATTTCGCGGTAAGCTTTTTGTGAATCAAAGTCTGGGAAAGCGGCGTCCACGCTGGATGTTACGGCGCTCGGGGACACCGGTAGATCGACGAGGCGGATCTCGCGTTCGCCACCCGCCGTGGCGAAGTAGATGGCGCGGTCGAGTACATTTCTGAGCTCGCGCACATTCCCGGGCCAATCGTGAGCGGCGAGGGCGCTGATGGTCTCAGGCGTGAGTGAAATACCGGTCGCGCTGGGGTCACGACGACTGGCAAGCGACAAAAACCGCTCGATCAGAGCGGGGACGTCCTCACGACGAGTGCGCAGAGGCGGCACCGTGATCGGTACGACCGACAGGCGAAAGTACAGATCCTCACGGAACTTCCCGCGCTCGACTTCGTCCTTCAGATTGCGCTTGGTTGCCGCGACGATGCGAGACTCCGCGCGCATGGTCTTGTTGCCGCCTACGCGACGAAACTCGCCGGACTCGAGCACGCGCAAGAGCTTCGGTTGCACGTCGAGCGGCAGCTCGCCAACCTCGTCCAAGAATACCGTGCCGCGTCCGGCGATTTCGAACGCGCCTTGCCGCGCCGCAATGGCTCCCGTGAACGCACCACGCTCGTGGCCGAACAATTCACTCTCGATCAAGTTGTAACTGACGGCGCCGCAATCGACCACCACGAACGGTTGGTCCTTGCGCGGGCTGGTTTGGTGAATCGAACGCGCCAGCAGATCCTTACCGGTGCCCGTTTCTCCCTCAATCAGTACGGAGGCGTCGGTGGGCGCGATCCGCTCGAGTACGCCGAAAATCTGGCGCATCGGCAAGCTGAGTCCGAGCATCTCGCCGAAGTGATTCTCTTCGCTCGGCAGTACCTGCGTTCGCTGCGGTTCGCTGAGCACCATCAGCTCGACGCTGCCCACTGCGATCGTCGAACCCGATTCGACGACGGCTTCGCGCACGGCGGTGCGACCGACGCGTGTTTGATTGGTCGAGCCGAGATCCCGCACGACGATGCCGCGTTCGGTCCGCTCGAACTCGCAATGGTGTCGAGATACGGTATCGTCGGACAGCACCAAGTCGTTGTCTTGCGCTTTGCCGACGCGCACGCGTGCACCGAGCTTGATGCGGTGGCCGCGCGCCGAACCCGTAACGACGATCAACACCAGTTCGTCCGGCTGGGCGCCAGGCGGTGGTTGCGCGCGAGTGGCGATCTCGGATGAGGCGACGCGATGAGTCACTCAGGAACCATTCGGCGCGACGACGAGGACCGTCTCACCAGCTCGTAGCGTAACGCGCCGTTCCCAGCTTGTCTGCACTCCTTCGTGGGCCTGAGCCGAATCCGTTGAAGAAAGCTCCAGGTTCACCACATAGTCCCCGTCCGGGAGCGACACACGGTAGGTTACGCGATTCGGCGGAGATTCGAACGTCCAGGTCGCCCCGCCGAGTGGCTCGCGCTCTCCGGAGTGACGCCACGTGGCGCTGAAGCGGGCGGCCACTCCTGTTGAAGCAGGCAGTTCGAATACCAGCGTCTGCTCGCGCGGAACCCAACGCGAGGCGTACGCCAAGAGGGGTAGCAAGCCGGCGATGATGACCGCCCGGCTGACGAGCTTGCGTGTGAAGGCGGTCCACAGCTTCATGTTCGACTCGCCATCGGCTGCCGCCCAGAGTTTCTTGCTGTTAGCGAGCGTTCGGTTTTGGCCCGAGTGCGGCCGCGGGTGCTGCGGCGTGCGCAGGTGCTGACGACGGGTGCGCCAAAGGCGCCGCGGACGCAGCTGGCTGTCCAGAAGCGGCGGAGGCCGCGCCGTTCATGCGTGACGCATCCAAGAGCCGGATGAGCCGCACGAGGCTTCGCAGCGTCGGATCGGGAAAGTTGAAGGCGGGCATTCGCCCGCGCCCACTACGAATCGTGATGCCGATCGCTTCGTCCGTGACGGTCGCCTGCCAACTCGGATTCGACAAATTGGAGACGTGCAGCATGGGACCTTGTGGCCCATCGCCGCGGCCAAGTTGCCCGTGACAGACCGTGCAGTTCTGCTGCCAGGTGACGATAGTCACGTCATCGAGGCCCGGCGGGGTGTCAGGGTCCGCGCCGCCCTCGTTGACTTGAACTTGGTCTGCGTTGGGGTTGGTCGTGTGGTCGTGATCGGAGGGCTGCCAGGGGCGCAGGTCGGGCGGCGTTTGGTTGCAAGCAACGCCGAGCACCGCCCAAAAGAGGCAAGCTCTGATGCTTTGCAATCGAGACCGGGCGCCATGCATGTCTCCTCCAATAGCACGGCCTCTGCGGACAAAACGCGAGAGGCCGGCACTTGGCCGGCCTCTCGACGCGGGGCGTCCGATGCGGGCGCCCTGTACGTCAAAGCCTCATTCGAAGACTTTGCCGCCGCCCGCGGGATCCAACCCGAGATACTTCTTGCCGTTGATCTCGGCGATATGGAATTCGGTGCGGCGATTTTCGCTGCGACCTTCGTCCGTGGCGTTGTCCTTGATCGGTTTGTTCTGACCGAAGCCGACCGCGAGCAACCGCTCTTTCTTTTCGCCCTTTGCGATCAATGCGTTCTTGACCGTGAGTGCGCGCTGACCAGACAGCGTGAGGTTCGCATCCGGTGTACCGACGTTGTCCGTGTGACCTTCGATGCGGAGCTTCGTCACCTTGGGATTCGCGTCGAGGTACGCCTTCAGTTGCGTGATCACGCTGTCCGTGTCCGTGCTGCCGGCTTTGAACGTTGCCTTGCCGGTGTCGAATTCGATCTTGCCCGGGATTTGGATCGTGTCGCCCTTGACGACTGCGGCAGTTGGCGCGGCAACCGGCGGGGGTGGGGCCGGTGTCGGCGTCGGAGCGGGAGCCGGCGTCGGAGCCGGAGGTGGCGGCGGCGGGGGTGGCGCCGGTGGCGTCGCTGCGCCGGCGTTCATTGAAGCCGACGCGGTGCAGCCCGCGAGGGCTGGAGCGGCAAGCGCCGCGCTCAGCAACCCAACCAGGAATAGTGACGTTCGAGCCATGATGATGAGATCCTCCTCGGCCTTAATTCGGGTTTATTGACGTGCCGCGCGAGGCGGACCCTATGACCGTTTCGCAAACCGCTAATCCAAAGTCCCACGCTGGTGCAAGCGCCGGCGAGCCGGCCCGAGCTATCGCGATAGACGAGATGCGGTACGGGTCTGTTCAACGCCTACGCGATTCGCCTATTAGAGCGGCCTTTTAGGTCGCCTGGCCGGTTCATTCGTTTCGAGCACCGCGGCGCGCGCGGAGCGGTGGTAAGCGATCGGAGTGTCGCGAGAGTTCGTCCACCTACACGTCCACTCGCAGTACTCCTTCCTGACCAGCGCGGTGAAGCTTGGTGAGTTGGCCAAGCGGGTGAAGGGGCTCGGCATGCGCGGCGTCGCGCTGACGGATCACACCAATATGTACGGCGCAGTCAGGCACTACAACGCGTGCCGGGCCGAGGGCATCACGCCGCTGCTCGGTTGCGAGCTCAACGTGCTTCGCAAGGACGTGTCGGGGCGAGTCGATCACTTGGTGCTGCTCGCCGCGACCAAGGAAGGCTACAAAAACCTGATCCGTTTGGTTTCGGATGGGCACCTTGCGTCGGCGAGTGCACACGGCGCGGCGATAAGTTTCGACGCGCTCGTGGGTCGCACGCGGGGTCTGGTTGCGCTCAGCGGTTGCTTGGGGGGCGTCGCGGCCCAGCGCATTTTGGAATACGGCCCGGACCAGGGCGACGGTGTCCTCGCGGAGCTGCGCGATCTGTTCGAGCCAGGCCACCTGTTCGTCGAACTTCAGGATCACGGATTTCCCGAGCAAGCCGTGATCAACGACGTGCTCGTTCGCGCGGCGGAGCGCATGAACCTACCGATCGTCGCCACCAACGACGTTCATTTCATGGCCAAGGATGACGGCCAAGCGCAGGTGTATCTCGAGTGCGTGCGGCAAGGGCGCACGTTCGCCGAAGCGGAGCCGCTGCATCACGGCAGCTTCGAGATGTACTTGAAGAGCCCGGCTGAAATGGCGGCGACCTTTTCTGCGCTGCCCAAGGCAATCGACAACTCCTTGCTCGTGCTCGAGATGTGCTCTGGCCTGAAGCTCGACCTCGGTCAGCCGATGTTGCCGCGCTTCGCAGTGCCGGAGGGCTACGACACCGACGGGTATTTCCGACATGTCGCGCGTGAAGGCCTGAGCGAGCGCCTGCGCCAGTTTGCAGAACTCGGCAAGCGTGTGGACGAAGTCGTGTACGCGGCGCGGCTCGAGCGCGAACTCGAGGTGATCATCGGCATGAAGTATCCAGGATACTTCTTGATCGTGTGGGACTTCATTCGTGAGGCCAAGGCGCGTGGCATCCCGGTCGGGCCGGGCCGCGGCTCCGGTGCCGGTTCGCTCGTGGCCTACGCGCTCGGTATCACCGAGATCGATCCGCTCCCATACAATCTGCTGTTCGAACGCTTTCTGAATCCCGAGCGCGTGAGCATGCCGGATTTCGACATCGACTTCTGCATGTCACGCCGCGACGAAGTGATCCGCTACGTCGCCTCGCGCTACGGCGAGCAGAGCGTCGGCCAGATAGCCACATTCCAGAATTTGAAGGCGCGCAGCGTGATCAAGGACGTCGCGCGCGCCATGGGCCTGGCCGCTCCGGAAGCGCAGCGCATCGCCAGCCTGATTCCGGACAAGGGCCAGGGCAAGACCTACACGATCGACGAAGCGCTCGAAGTGGAGCCCAAACTCAAGGATCTCGCGACGCGAGACGAGCGGGTAGCCGAGCTCCTGCGCCAGGCGCGCAAGCTCGAGGGTTTGACGCGCCACGCCGGAATGCACGCGGCCGGTGTCGTGATCAGTGACGGCCCGCTCGCTGACCACGTGCCTTGCTTCAAGAGCGACGATACGATCGTCACGCAGTACGACAAGGACGACGTCGAGGCCGCCGGGCTCGTGAAGTTCGACTTTCTCGGTCTGAAGACGCTGACCGTGATCGATATCGCCGAGCGCCTCGTCAACGCGCGCCCGGATCGTGCTCGCGAGCCGCTCTCGCTAGCAAAAATTCCGCTCGACGATCGTGAGTCGTACTCGCTGATCGCGAGTGGCGAAACGACGGGTGTATTTCAGCTCGAATCGAGCGGCATGCAGCAGCTGCTCCGACAGCTCAAACCGGACTGCTTCGAAGACATCGTGGCAGCCGTCGCTCTCTATCGTCCGGGTCCGCTGGGAACCGGCATGATCGACGATTTCATCGGCAGCAAGCATGGCCGAAAGCCGATCCGTAAACTGCATCCCCTCGTCGACGAAGTGCTCGCGCCGACTTACGGCGTGCCGGTGTACCAAGAGCAGGTGATGCAGATCGCACAAAACCTTGCCGGCTTCACGCTGGGAGGAGCTGATCTGCTCCGCCGCGCGATGGGCAAGAAGAAAGCCGAGGAGATGCAGAAGCAGCTGCAGAGCTTCATCGACGGCGCCGAGAAAAAGGGCGTGAGCGTCGAGCAATCTACCGCGATCTTCCGCGAGATCGAAGGCTTCGCGTCGTACGGCTTCAACAAGAGTCACTCGGCGGCGTACGCGCTCGTCACTTACCAGACCGCGTATTTAAAAGCGCACTATCCCACCGAATTTTTTGCGGCTGCGCTCACCGCGGACAAGGACAAGATCGAAAAGGTAGTGCGCACGATCGCCGAGGCGCGCGCCTGGGGCGTCGCCGTGTTGCCGCCTGACATCAACGCGAGCGAGACGGACTTCAGCGTGGTGTACGCGCATCCCAAGGGTGACGGTGCGACGCCGCGCAGCGGTCGCTTTCGCGATCGCTTTGGACCGCAAATTCGCTTCGGGCTTGGCGCGGTGCGCGGCGTGGGCGAGGCCGCGCTCGAGACCATGTTCGAGACACGTCGTACCGCGGGTCAGTTCCGCGATCTTTTTGACTTTGCGACGCGCGTGGACGCCAAGCGACTCAACAAAGGGGTGCTGGAGGCGCTCGTGCAGTGCGGTGCATTCGATGCCGTGCTCGAGCCGATGGGCGTGAGCCGCGCGCGCGCCTACGCCGCGGTCGACCGCGCGCTCGAACGTTCACGCAGCGCGAGCCGCGATCGCGAGCGGGGTCAAACCACGCTATTTGGGATGTTCGAGCAGAGCAGCAGCCACAACGGCGCGTCGGCTAAACCGAGCGGCCTCGACGATTATCCCGGCGTGGGGGAATGGGACAAAATGGAGCTCTTGCGGCGCGAGAAAGAGTCGCTCGGCTGCTACGTCTCGGGGCACCCGCTTTTTCGCTATCAGAGCAAGCTCGGGCGACTCGGGGTGGTCAGCTCCACCAAAGTTGCCGGAGAGGAAGCGTGGAGCCTGGTTTCTGTGGCCGGCATGGTCGAGAACTACCAAGAGAAGGTGTTCAAGAGTGGAACCGGGCGCGCTGCGTTTCTGGAGCTGGAGGACATGTACGGGCGCGTGAAGGCGAAAGTGCGCGGCGATCGGATCGACACGTACGCACATTTGCTCACGACGGGCGATCCAGTGCTCGTGAGCGGCAAGGTCAGCTTTCCGATGACGGATGAACCCGATGAGGAGCGCGAACCGACGCTGCTCGTCGATTCGGTGGAGCTGCTCTCGGATGCCGCGCTCAAGGCGACCCGCGCGGTCTCGATTCGTCTCGACGCGGACAGGGTCGCGCGGCGCGACTTGGAGGCGCTGAAGGTGCTGCTCGACGCCTCGCCCGGCCCCTGTCCGGTCGAGCTCGTACTCGCGCTTACCGGCGGCGCCGAAGCCGTGCTGGACTTGGACGGTACGCGCGTCACCCCGAGCGACGGTTTCTTAGGTGGGCTCGAACGCATGTTCGGCTCGAGCGTTGCCGAGCTCCATTGAAAAGTCGTTCGTTGCCGGCGCATCTCGCCGAGCGATTTTCGATGACGGTCGCGTTTTTCCTGGAGAAAAACCTGTTAAGCTGAGCGGCCGAGATGAAAGACGGCCGGGCCGAACTGGTTCGCATCGATTCGCGTGGTGAAGCGCATCCGATTGGCAGTGTTGCGGGGCAACGCATGCGACAGCGCGAAGGCGCCTACCGCATGCTGCCGGCACCGAAACACGTCGTCTTCATGCGCTTCACCGGCGAGGATGGTCGACGCGACGCGGAGGACGGCGCGATCGTGCGCTTGTCTGGCGAAGTGACGGCGCCAGGCACGCTGTGCGACATCCTGGCGCTGATCGCCCAGACAGGTTGGCGTGGTGAGCTCGTGGTGCTCGACGGTGAGGACACGCGCTCGGTCTTTTTTGATCAAGGCAACGTGGTCGGCGTCGTGACCAGCGTCGAGGACGAACGGATCGGCGCAGTGCTCTATCGCTACGGCGTGATCACGGACGAGGACCGGCTGCGCATCTTGGACGCGGCGCGGGGCGGAAAGCGCTTCGGGGAGGCGGCGATCGAGCTCGGCGTGCTCAAGCAAGATCAGATCTACTCGTACATCTCACGTCAGATCGAAGAAGTCGTGTTCGCCACGCTCACGATTGGAGACGGTACCTTCTTTTTCTTGGACAATTTCGACGAGGCCCGCCTGGTTTCGCGCCACACCGTGAGCGCCAACGCGCTTTTGATGGACGGCGTGACGCGCATGGACGAACTCCGGTACTTCACCCAAAAAATCCCGTCCGCGCTACATGTCCCGTACAAGGCGGAAGGCGGCCGCGGCGCGCCGGATCAAGAGTTCGTGAAAGTGTACGAGGCCGTGGACGACAGGCACAGCGTCGAAGAGCTCGGGCGAAACACTGGCCTGGGTGAATTCGAGACCACGAAGGCGCTGTACGCGCTCGTGCAATCGCATCACGTTTCGATCCATCCTCCGCGCGTCTCGGGTGGCCCGACCTCGCTCGTCTCGGCCGCCAACGGCGCTCTGCAGACGATCTTCCGGAGCGCCGAGCAGGGCGGCAAAACCGAGGAAGTCCGCATGAGCTTGGCGTCGTTCGCGGTTGGCGCTGGCGTCTACGATATCTTGTTCCGCAACGCCGGGCCCGACGAGACCGGCGCGCTCGACCCGGAAACAGTTGCGGCGAACGCTTCGATCGTCGCGGGCGGCGGCGATCAGGACAACGCGCTCAGGCAGATGCTCCACGAGTACGTGAGCTTTGCACTCTTCAGCGTGGGCGCGGCCCTCGGCTCGGGCACGGAGGCCGAGCTCGCGAAGCAAGTCGGCCCGTCGCTCGTTGCGCTCAGGCCGCAGGGCTGAGCGCATTCGCCAGACACTGTCGCCACAAGAAACAGTGGGCAACCGCGACCATTCGCGCTAAGAACCGCGCCCACGCCGGCCTTCAGGTCCGCGCGGGTCGATAGCTCAGCCGGTAGAGCAGCGGATTTTTAATCCGTTGGTCCCGGGTTCGAACCCCGGTCGACCCACTGGAGAAATCCGTGAAAAAACGCGGAATCAGCCAAAAAGCAGCCGGTCCGGACGATACCCACAAAACCCCGTCGTTGCCCTTAGATTCCCAAGTTGTTGCCCCCGGATTGCCCCCGGCGAACGGACGAGCAGGCGAGGCTTTCGTTCATGGCCAATACTCACAGCGGCGGGAGCCTACACCCGAGGAGATCGAGCGATCGAACCGTGAGTTTCTCGCCGGGCTCGCGGGCGGCGTTGCCGTGCAGCGAGAGCAGGTTCTTCAGACGCTCGTTGAGCAGCTAGGGGCGGCGCTCGCGACGGCTCGCATACTGGTTCGCCTTGACGAGCGAGGGGAGCCTGCGAGGGATATTCTAGCGGCGCTCGCGCATGCAACGAGTATCTGGGGTGAGAGCGACGCGCTCAAGGACATCGCGGCAAAGGCGAAAACCTACAACAACAAGCACCGCCTCAACCGCGACCCTACGGCCGAGCCCGGCAGAGTTCACATCGACGACAGCCATTCGGGCTACCAGACCGAGGCTGGTGACGCATTCCTCGAGTTCTGTACTCAAGTGATCGCTACGGATCCGTTGGTGAGCCAGCGTGCGCTAGCTGAGATCCTCGTCCGTCGAGCGATCATGGTGCCCGGAATTCTGGCGCCCGAGCTTGAGAATACGCCCGAGCAAGAAGTCGTTGATTTGGCTGTCGAGGCACTCGACGCGCGCGAGCCGCGTGCTCTGTTTGATGCGATTACTGAATTGGGTGCGAAGAAGCGACGCAGACTAGGTCGGCGCTTCGACATGAAGGAGCAGCGCTCGCGCGAGCCCTCAGACGACCCCTAGACCGGTGAGAGCCGGCGCTTGACCCATTCCTGAACGTCGAGCCATGTAGCTTCGCCGTTTGCGACTCGGGTGCAGAGAGCATCGATAGCATCCGCGCGAGCATCGAGTTGAAAGCCAAGCGACTGGGCTTGCTGCTTGACTGTGACGTTTGTCATTGCGCGCCACCCGTGCGGAAAAGCCTCCGGATGTCTGGCAAACGAAAAAAGAAGAGCGGCGGGTTCGTCTTCTGGAGTCGTTACAAGTCTTTGAGCCACAGCCAATGCTGCATTCAGCGCGTTGACGTTGACCTCGGGTTCGAGGCGGGAGCGTCTGGCGACGAACTGGTAGCCTACAATGAGGCGATGCGCTGAGGGGATCAAGCTTGAGGCGTCGGCTTGATCCCGTACCTACGATCGCGTTCGGCGAGTTCCGCTAGATCGTCAAGCGTCTCCGGCGTCGCGTGAGCGAGGTAGTCCACAATCGGGTTCGCTTCCGCCGCCAGCAGCTCGTCCAATAAACCGTTCGAGTCTGAACGCAAGCGGTTGGCCAATTCGGCGGGGTCTCCGTGGAGCAGGGTCAAGGCTGACGCCTTAGGCATGTTGCACAGTATACGCGCATGGGAACATTCGGTCCAAGTGTGCCCAATGGGCACGATTTTGGGGCTGTCCGTGGGAATCCTCGTACCCAGAGGTACCCATGGCTCCACGTCGATATTTACAGCTGCCCGAGGCCGCGCAAATTGCTCGCGCGCCCCTCAAATCGATCAGGCGTTGGATCGCCGATGGGCGGCTCGCGCACTTCCGGCCCGGTCGCCGTGTCCTAGTGCGTGAGGACGATCTGCTCGCGTACATCGAGGGCAAGCCGCAACCGTCGCGCGAAAGGGACGCGGCCTAGTGCGCGAGACCATCGTCTTCACGACCGACGCGAAGTTCGGTCCGATCTACACCGTCGCCGTGCGCGACCAGAATGGCGTTGCGCGCAGCGTAGTCACGGAGACTGAGGACGGGCGCGCTGGTCGCGCCCTGACTCTTCGCCCCGCCGATGCGTTTCAGATCGCGAGCGGCATCGACGTCGCTATCGCTCGTATTGATCGTGCGACGGGGAAGGTCAGGTCAGCGTGACATTGAAGCAAATCCGTGAACGTGCACAGGCGTCGGCGCGCGATGAAATATGCAGGGACTTCGGCCACGTCGTGCTCGACTACATCGATCGCGATCAGATGACTCACGGCGAGTGGTTCGCTCGATATCTCGAGTACTTCTACACAGCGTTCGCGTACTTCGCAGCGATCAGCAAAGGCGCGAGCGCGGCCGAGGCTGCTGAAATTGTCAGCGAGCCGGAGATTAAGTGCGAGATCGAGGCGCGGGTCGCGCACTTCGTGGCGAGGGTGGCATCATGATCTACGCAAACGGCCTCGTTCCTGATAGCCGCGCGGATGCTCCCGATCCAAAACAGGTCGCGGATTGCCGCCGTTGGATTCGATGGTTCGTGCGCCCGCGCCGCACCATCAACCAGAAGCGTAGCTCGTATGGGCTGAAGCACACGGTTGAGAACTGGGCTGGCCGCTACGTCGCCAATGGTGCGTTCATCGCAGCTGCGATTGCAGAGGGGTATCGCGTCGCGCAGATCGGTCAGGGCCCCAACGCGTGGTTCAACATGGGCTTCGTGCGGGGAAAGCAATGAAGTCCGCGAGTAACAAGCATCGAGATGAGGACGAGCTCTTGAGAGATCCAGACTACCCGCGCGATCCAGAGCACGGGACTGCCCTCGTGCGGCACGAGCTCGAGCTCGGCGTCGATTTGTCGCGCAACGTCGACAAGGCGATCAAGCTACTCGGTCCCACTCCCGTGTTTCAGCGGCAAGGGGCGCTCGTTGACGTGGTGCGCGAGGCGGTCGTGCAGGATGACGGCGTCACTCGCCCGACCGGGACGCCCCGCATTCGATTGCTACCTCCCGCGCGCCTCAAGGAGATGCTCGCCCAGTACATCGACTTTAAGCGCAAGAAGCAGACGGAGAGCGGCGCCGTTTGGGTCTCGGTACCACCTCCCGCGGATCTCGTCGCCGCGATCGCTGCACGTGGCGAGTGGGAGCGCATCCGGCCACTCACGGGCATCGCCGACTATCCGGTGCTGCGCGCAGATGGCAGCGTGCTCGCGACGGCCGGCTACGATCAGCGCACGGCGTTGCTGTGCGAGCCGTCGATCACGGTCATTGTGAAACCCAAGCCGACGCAGGCAGATGCACGCGCGGCCGTTGCGGCACTGCATGACCTCGTCGCCGATTTCCCGTTTGCGGCTCCCGTTCATCGGACAGCTTGGCTGTCCGCACTGCTGACCCTCTTGGCGCGGCCGGCGATCGACGGCCCGACGCCGCTAGTCTTGATCGACGCCAGCGAGCGCGGCACGGGCAAGACGCTGCTCGCGGACGTGATCGGTATGATCTGCCGCGGCAAGAAGCTGCCGCGCCGCACGGCGCCCGAGGATGCGGCCGAATGGAAAAAGGCGATGCTCGCCATCGCGATCGCCGCGGATCCCGTCGTGTTGATCGACAACGTGACGCGCATGCTGAAGAGCGACGCTCTCGACGCCGTGTTGACGGGCACAGCGTTTCGCGAACGCGTACTCGGTCGAAACGAGGAGCTGAGTCTCGACGTCCGCACGCTGTTCGTGGTCACGGCCAACAACGCGATCCTGAGCGCGGACTTGATTCGTCGCTCCGTGCACGCCCGACTCGAGCCCAAGGCAGAGCGGCCGGACCAACGCTCCGATTTTCGTCGTCCCGATCTGCTCGGTCACGTGCGCGATCATCGCGCCGAGTACCTGGCCGCCGGGCTAACGATCCTACGCGGCTACTTCGCGGCCGGTCGTCCCACGGTCGACATGAAGCCGATGGGCAGCTACGAGGCCTGGAGCTCCGTCGTGCGGGCGTCGCTCGTGTGGGCGGGGGAGCCGGACATCGCGACCACGCAGGACGCGCTCCGCGAAAATTCCGACCCCGAGCATGAGGACACGCACACCTTTTTTGCAGCGTGGCACGCCGTGTACGGCGACAAGGAGGTCACGGTCCGGCGCGTAATGGCGGACCTGATCGATCGGGCGCTCGATTCCCGCGAGGCAGCGCTACGCGACGCCATCAGCGTTCTGTGCGACACCGACCCTGGTCGGCTGCCTTCGCTGCGCAAGCTAGGAAACAAGCTGCGCGGTGCCCGCGGGCGCGTCATCAACGGCATCGTGTTCGAGCGACCGAACGAGCACAGCCGAGACGGAGCCACCTGGAGAACCAGGAAGGTCGGGTGTGAGTCTGGAGACTCTGGTGACTCTGCTGCCACCTTTCGCGCGCGCGAGGGAGAGAGAGATACACAGTACAGGGACAGTCACGAGAGTCTCGACAGTCACGATGTTGAGAGAGACGCCATCCAAGGGGAGCTCCTGTCGTGAGGTTCGCCGCTCTTCACCTCGATGTTCTGCCCGGACCCAATTGGTGGATTTCGGCAGATACGCTCGGAACGGATTTCACCCATGTGGGTGAGCGCCTCACTGATCCATTTTTGGCCTGGTCATCCGATAGGGAATCCGTTGGTGTCACGGCAAAACAGCGTGAAAACAAGGGCATTTCACGTGTCCGAGGGCAATGCGTGGACAGGATTGGTGACGCATGCTGACGCCGGTTCGCAGAGACAGCGCCGGCCAGCCGCACGTCGAGATCCCGCTCAAGGATCTCCGGCCCGCGAACCCGGACGAAACGGCACGCAACGTTGCGGCGCGCAAGCTCCGCGGTAAGCCGTTCACGCTGGGCAACACCGTAGCGGTGGGTAGGAAGCCCGTGCTTGCACTTTTGGGCGTCGACGCGGAATCCGTTCCCGAGCCAAGTCGGCGCGACCTGAAGCGCGCTGACCGCTACCGCCAGCGCCGTGTGCGTGAAATCGCGGGTGCTCACGGTTACGCCAGTGCTGGCACGTGCGCGGTGCTCGGTAGCGCTGCGCTGGTCCTGGCCTCGCAGCGCCAGGTAGCCGCGCTCGCGTTCAGGACAGGCGACCCAGCGTTGCACAAGCTCGCCGCCGACCTGGCGGAGAAGCACAGCCAGCTCGAGCTGAAGGCCGGGTTCATGGCCAAGGACGAGGCCGCCCGCCAACCAAAGCCAAATCAGCTCGAAGCGTGGGCAAAGGCGCCACTTCCGGACGACGACGAGGCCGCCCAATGAACCTGACTTTCTTGCAGTTCTGCAAGCGACTTAGCGTCAAGCTGACCCGCGCCCAGCGCGTTCTCGCCTCGGTCGCTTTCGACCGCACCGAGCCCTGCGACCTGACCGGGGCCGACCGTGACATCGCGTTCCGCTTGTTCGGTGCGGTCGACCGTGTGCCCGCTGACGCCCGCGCTGTGCTTGTTGCCGTCTGTGGAGCTCGAGCTGGCAAGAGCTACGTGCTGGGCGCTCTGTACTCGCTCTGGCGTGCCTTGGTGGCCGACCTCACGACGCTTGCCCCTGGCGAGCTCGCGGTGGCGCTCATCGTCGCGCCTGACCTTCGCTTGGCCCGCCAGGTGCTTCGGTACGCGCTCGGCGCCGCTCAGTCGGTGCTGTCCCTTGCCAGCCTGGTCGGCTCGGTGACGTCGGATAGCTTCACCCTGGCTCGCCCTGACGGCCGCTCGGTCATCGTCGAGTGCCTGCCCGCTACCCGCGGCGGCAGTGCCGTTCGTGGCCGCACGCTGGTGTCGGCGGTGCTCGATGAGTGCGCGTTTTTCAGGGACGATTCGTTCGCGGTCAATGACCTCGATGTGTTCCGCGCCGTCGCCCCGCGCGTGATTGCCGGTGGCTTGGTGGTCCTTTGCTCGACGCCGTGGGCCGAGGCCGGATTGCTGCATTCGGAGTTCATCGCCAATCACGGGCGCCCCGAGACCGCGCTAGCCGCGCACGCACCGACCACTCTCTTGCGCGACGACCTTCGCACTCGAGCGCTCGTCCTTCGCGAGCAGATTCGCGATTCCGACAACGCCCGTCGCGAGTTCGGCGCCGAGTTTATGTCGGCCGGCTCAGGCCTCTTCTTTGACGGCTCACTGCTCCGCGCGATGATCGATCCGTCGCTATCCGAGGTGTCGTCGCTCGTACTCGGCGCGAGCTCGTACGTCGGCGGCGACTTGGCGCTTTATCATGACGCTTCAGCGCTCTGTGTCGTTCACCGCAGTGGCGAGCTTTTCGTGGTCGCCGAGACCTACGAGCGCTCCCCGCGCAAGGGCAGTCCGCTCGACCTGCACACAGTGATCGGCGAGTTCGCGTCCATCACGCGGCGCCACGGCGCAGCCGAAATCATGGCCGATCACCACCTTTTGCCGATCGCCAATTCGCTCATGCCCGATGGCATGTATCTGCGTTCGTGCCCGCCGGGTCAATTGGGCAAGACCGAGACCCACCTTCGCGTGCGCGACTTGATTCGCGCCGGCCTTGTTCGCGTTCCGCCGAGCTGTCAGCGACTTGTCTCGCAGCTCGCGCAGATCACGAGCACACCGGGCTCGGGTGGCGGGTTGCAGATTCGCTCACCGCGTCGGAGCGGGACGCACGGCGATCTGGCTAGCGCGTTCGTGCTGGCGCTGTATGCCGCGAGTGAGGGTGGCGTGCGGATCGATTGGGATGAGATCGCACGCGAGCAACGCCGAATGCCGAAAGCGCTCGACTGGACGACCAGCGCAGGCGCCGGATCTTCCGACTTCATCATGGACAGCAACGATCTCGAGACTCACCGAGCCGCCCGCAACAACGGCGGTTGGATTTAGACAACCCGCAAGGGTTAGAAAGAAACAGCAGAAATGGCCAATTATTACATCAAATCGCAGTCAGTGAGCGTCGCCACGCTCAAGAGCACGGGCGTCGCGCTCGACAAACCGACGAACGGCACGACGCTCGTCACGACGCCCACGATCAACATCGTCGCAGAAAAAACCGGCGAGGTTCAGATCGTTTCGGTTTGGAGTGATGCCTGATGGCCCGCGACTTCTTCACTCTCCTCCGGCGCCTGCCCGACCCGGGAGCAGAGCGCGAGCTCGACCGCATCGCCGACGCTGGTGTCGGGCGTAACGTCGTTCAGGCCCACGCCGTACACGCCGGCAAATCGTACCACTACTCCGAGCAGGGCCTCGAGCACTACGCGGTCGGTTCGCAGGAGCGCGCAATCGTCGTCTGCAAGCTCATGCAAGGCGTTCCACTCGGTGCGTTCTGCGGTGCAGACGGATGGATCGCGACTGCGCACGCCTGGCTCGCCGGGAGAAATCCCCAACAAGAGCAACAGGCGCTCGACGCGCAGACCTCCGCCTATTTGCGGGCATATTCGGCAAAAGAGCAGGCGGATCGCATTGCCCGCGAGGCCGCTCGCAAGGAAAAGGACGAGCTCGATCGCCGGGAGAAAGCGATCGCGCAAGCTGCCGCCGATCAAGCGCGATCGGTCAAGACGCCCGAGCAGTTTCGCCGCGAGCATGCGGAATGGGCAAGCCAATGAGCCATATCGGTTCACGCCTACCAAGACTGCCCACGTCGATGGCCGAGTACGATCGTCGACCCCGCGCATCGGTGGAAATTCCCGACGATGCGCGCGAAGCGCAAGAGCTTGCGAACCGGCGCCGCGACAAAAAGAAGAGCGAGCCCGCCGCACAGACGGCGCTCCGATTCCTCAACCAAGCGCAGCGCGACGCGCCGGTCAGCAACATCAAGCCGATCCAGCTCAGCGCCGACGAAAAGCGCGTGGCCCGCGCGATGGGCATCAGCGAGTCGATGGTGATCGCCGGCAAGGCGGTCGAGCAAACCAATCAGCGAATCGCGGCAGGCACCGGCTCAATCTCCGCTGACGAGCGCCGGATCGGTCGCTTGATGGGCTTGTCGGACGCTCAAATCATCGCCGCTCGCGGCTTCCCAACTGGCGGAGACGCAGCGTGAAAAATCACTCGGCAGGTAGGGATTCCCTGGGCCCGCACGTCGCGCGAGCCGTCCGTTGTGTGTCCCCCTTCATTGCGCACACAGCGGATCCGACATGAGCGCATTTCGATCGTCCCCGCGGGGACACGCAGCCCACCGCCGCGGGCTGCTCGCTTCGGTTCGGAGTCGTCGCTCTCCTGTGACGTCCAGCTTCGGATCGCGGCGCGACAAAGCGCAGCGCGAGGCCCACTCACTCTCTCTGGATTCGCTGCCGCGGAAACTTCAGCGGCGAGCTCGAGCAACGAGGCGGTGAGTGGGCGCAGCGCTCTCCATTCCACCCTTGAGGGTTACACATGACTAAGATTTTCATCGCGACGCCGTGTTACGGCGGGCTCGTTTCCGCCCCGTACACGCAATCACTGACTCAGCTGCTCCCACTACTGGCTCAGCATCAGATCGAGCATCAGCTGGTCATCCAGGCCGGCAGCTGCATCGTTCAGCAGCGCTGCCAGCTTGCAGCGGATTTTCTGCACTCGGATTGCACGCACCTACTCTTCATCGACGCCGACCACGGGTTCGACCCCGCGCTAGTGCTCGAACTGCTCGACGCGGATCGCGACCTGATTGGCGCCCCATATCGGACGAAAGTTCCGGGCCCACCTCGTTACGATTTCGAGCCGTTATTCGTTGGTTCGCCCGGAGCGGCAAGCTTGGTCCGCGATGGCGAGCTCCTGCGCGTGCTCGCGCTCGGCACCGGCTTCATGTTGATCAAGCGCCGCGTGCTCGAGGTGCTGGCGGAAAAAAATCCGAAGCTCATGACCGGGAACGGGCTCGGCGTGTTTTTGCCGTTCATCCACGGCGGCAAGATCATCGGCGAGGACTACGCTTTCTGTTTGCGTTGGGGCGCAGCGGGCGGCCAAGTGTGGTGCGTCTTGCGCGGCGGCATCAGTCATCATGGATCACTACTCTCATTCGACAGCAACGTTGACGAGATCGAAGCGAGGCTCGCCGAGATGCTCGGCACGTTCGCCGTGCCGGAGGCCGCGCAGTGACAATTGACTGGATGAGCACTCTCAGCGCGCTCGACACGGCGCTCGCAACCGCCACCGTTACCCAGCAGGCGATTGGGCGACCACTCCGCAATCTGCTTTTTCAGGACGGCAGCGCGTATGACAGGTCGTTTCCAGTTGGCTCAGCTTCGACGTTGATCGAGTCAGTGGCTCACCGGGCCTGGTCGAGCCAGGCCGTCGCGGAGATTCTCGACCTCGGCGTGTTCGCCGCCGCCGCCGACGGCAAACCAAATCCGACGCCCACACCACCGCTCGCGGCCGCGTTCGAGAGCATGATCGCGCGGCTCAAGTCCGCCTCTGCGTTGCCCGGTGTATCGGCTGGATTGGTTGCTGTGCTCGTGCAGGCTCAGGCCGTCACGTTGCCGTCAGAGCCGGCGTTCTACGTCGACCGCTATTATCAGCCGAGCGTGCCCACGGCTCGCATGTCACCCACGTTGGGGCAGCTCGAGCAGGGCGTGATCGATGCGATTGCGGATGCGACCGCGTTTTTGGCGGTGGTCTGATGTTCGCCGACGACTGCGCCGCTCCCGACGAGCTCGCCATGGAAGGCAGGCGCCGCACGCCCGGGCTCACCGACGCGCAATACTTCGACTGGTTGGCGCGGGTTCGACAGGCGGGTGCTCGGCTCGAGCTGACGCCTGGATCGATTGTGGCGCACTTCGACCACGCGATCGAGAAGTCTCGAAGCGCACCACCGCCCGACGTTGCGTCAGCTCACATCGGCATGGTCGGCAGTGACGTTCTCGCCAAGCTCGCCGAGCTCTGTGAGCGGCTTGGCATGTCGCCCGACATGGTGCTCAGGATGGCGCTGCGGGCGCTCGAGGTCGAGCTAGACAAGGGTGGGGCCAAGCGGCGGCCAAAGCCGGCGCGGTTGGTTGGGGCGGAGCGGGCTGAGGCGTTGGCGGAGATGGGACCGGAGACGTGACCCCAGCAAATTCAGCCCTTTATGCGGCCACGGAGCCGGGGTCTTTGCCCGGGTCCGTCAAGACGCGTAGGCTTGACGCATGTCAGGCCCGGTCCGAGCCCCAAGCGGCGCGCCTCCCACGGGAGATGACCGACCGAGCACGCGCTACCCCGAGGAGCTGTCGGCAGCGGAGCGCGAGCAGCTCACACGTTCACGCGTCGTGGACGCTGAGGCTTACATGCGATGGCTCGAGACCGGTGAGGGGCCGGACCCGTGGGACGCATCCTCAGGCTGACCGAGCGCTTCCACTTTTCGCGCCAGTTTCTCGTTCCACCTCGCACGCTCCCAGCAGCCGCGCTGGCGGCGACCTTGGGGCGATTGCTGAACGGGCCGCTTCCGGGACCGCTCGACCCACGCACACTCTTTCCGAGCGTGGGTGTCGTGTGGGTGCGTCGAATACCAGGGCTGACCCTGTGGCTTTACTACAGCTTCGACGATGCCGAGCTCACGGTCCACGACCTGCGCAACCGCGAGCCCATCACTATCGACGATTGAGCGTCGCAACTAGTGGCCGCCCGCCTGGATCAGGGGGGGTGATCGCGCGACGGGCAGCCACTGGCGAGCGTGGCGGAGTCCCTGTGCTTCGTCAACATGGTGCGCTTTTCGCCGAAAAAAGATCTCCAATCAAAACACGCGTTTACGCGTCCCGTACGTTTTATGTCTTGCTGACGCGTGACAGACGCGTAGGATAACACGCGTCACATGCGCGTCTAAAACGAGGCCCCGATGTCACCCATCAATGTAGAGACCAGCCTGTACACCGTTCGCTTCAACATGGTGATGCTCCCCGAGGAGCGCGCGATGCTGCAAGCGCTGTCGCGAGACCAGGGCTTGAAAGAGTCCGACGTCCTGCGCCAGACGATTCGCCGCGACTA
>DASXKQ010000148.1:0-11849 GCA_036496745.1 Polyangiaceae bacterium | reverse complement strand
CGTGGTCATCGATAACTACGACTCATTCACCTATAATCTCGTGCAATACGTCGAGACGCTCGGGGCGGTGTGCGACGTGCGCTTGAACGATCGGGTGACGGTAGCCGCGCTCGAAGCGCTGGCTCCCGACGGCATTTTGCTCTCCCCTGGGCCCGGGACACCAGACGACGCGGGTGTCACCCTCGAAGTGATCGCGACACTTTCCGGCAAGATCCCCTTGCTCGGTGTGTGTCTGGGCCACCAAGCGATCGGCCAAGCCTTCGGCGGAACGGTGGCGCGCGCGCCCGAGCTCATGCATGGCAAAACATCCGCCATCTCACACGACGGACGTTCGATCTTTCAAGGTGTCCCCTCGCCTTTCCAAGCGACGCGCTATCACTCGCTGATCGTCGAGGAGCAAGCGTTTCCCGAGAGTCTCGAAGTGAGCGCCCGCACCGCCAAGGGCGAAATCATGGGGCTCCGCCACCGCACGCTCAAAGTAGAGGGCGTGCAGTTTCATCCTGAATCGATCTTGACCGATCACGGCCTGCAGCTGATCGAGAACTGGCTGTCGGCAATATGAGCGAGCCGCCACTGTTCAAAGACGTGTTCGCTGAGATGAGCGGGCCGAACGGGATCTCGGAGGCCAGCGTGCGCCGCGTGTTCGACGCGATTTTCGCAGGCCAATGGCAGCCCACGACGGTCGCGGGCTTCTTGGTCGCGCTGCGCCTCTCGAAGAACGAAACAGCAACCGTGCTCGCAGCGGCTTCAGCCGCCATGCGCGCCGTGATGGTGCCGGTCGCGCACACGTTCCCCCTCTTGCTCGACACCTGCGGGACCGGCGGTGACGGCTCGAGCAGCTTGAACCTGTCGACCGGCGCCGCGATCATCGCGGCTGCGACCGGAGTGCCCGTCGCTAAGCACGGCAACCGCGCGGCGACCAGCCGAGCGGGCAGCGCGGATGTGCTCGAGGCGCTGGGTATTCCGCTCGACGTGCCCGGCGCGGCTCAAGCCGAGGTCCTGAAAGAAGCCAACATCGCGTTCTTGTTTGCTCAGGCTCACCACCCCGCGATGAAGTACGTGATGCCCGCGCGGCGTGAGCTCGGGATTCGCACGCTGTTCAACTGCATCGGCCCGCTCGCGAATCCGGCCTCGGCCACCCACCAACTGATCGGCGCGTTCGACGACGCGTTTCGCCCCGTGATGGCCGAAGCCCTGGCAAGACTCGGCGCGCGACGCGCCTGGATCGTGCGCAGCGAAGACGGCTTGGACGAGGTCAGTCCCTACGCCGCGACGCGCGTCACGGAGCTCGATGGCGGCAGCATCCGCGAATTTTTGATCGCGCCGGAGGACTTCGGTTTGAAGCGCAGCGCACCTGGAGCGATCGCCGGCGGAGATCCGCAAGCCAACGCGGCCGCGCTCGAGCAGATCTTGTCGGGTGCCGATCACCCGGCGCGCGACGCCATGGTGTTGAATGCGGCGGCCGCGCTCGTCGTCGCAGAAGGCGGCGAACCGAAGCGCGCCACCGAGAAAGCGCTCGAGACGCTTCGTTCCGGAGCCGCGCGGCAGACTCTCGACCGCTTGCGCCATGCGGCACGAGCGCGCAGAATCGCGAGCTGAAGAACATGTCGGAGCGAGAGCCGGAGCTGCTCGAGCGAATCCTCGCTCAAAAGCACACGGACGTGGCCGCTCTGCGCCACCGAGCGCTGCCCTCGCCACCGGCCCGTCGCGCGGTGTCCCTCCGTCGCGCTGGACGCCTGCACCTGATCGCCGAGATCAAGCTGCGCTCGCCGTCCGCGGGCCCGCTGTCGCGAGTGCTCTCCGTCGCGGAGCGCGCGGCTGCCTACGCCGAGTGCGGCGCGGACATGGTGAGCGTTTTGTGCGACCGCACATTCTTCGACGGTGCCTTCGAGCACTTGGCCGAAGCGCGCGCGGCCTGCGAACTGCCGCTCTTGTGCAAGGATTTCGTGATCGACGAGGTGCAGCTCGATCTCGCGCGCGCCTTCGGCGCTGACGCGGTTTTGTTGATCGTGCGCTGCCTCTCCGAACAGCGCCTGCGAGAACTCGTGGTCGCCGCGCGCGAGCGCGAGCTCGAACCGTTCGTCGAAGTCGCGAGCGCGGCGGAGGCGCCTGCCGCGCTCGACGCGGGCGCCAGCTTGATCGGCGTCAACGCGCGCGATCTCAACACCCTCGCGATGGACACCGAGCGGGCCCGCAGCGTCCTGGCTGACCTTCCGGCCGCCGTAACACGCGTCCACCTGTCCGGCCTCAGCGTCGCGAGCAACGTCGCGACCGTCGCGGACGGTCCAGCGGACGCCGCTCTGCTCGGCGAGGCACTCATGCGCCAGGACGACCCGCGCAAGCTCCTCACGCTGATGGTCAGCGCGGCACGCGGCGACGGCGTGGCCTAGCGAAATCTCGCCCGCACACGACGCCCGCGATACACTCGTGAGCGTGACGCTGGACGGCTTGGTCGAGCAATATCTCAGTCATTTGCGCGTCGAACGCGCGCTCTCGCCGCGCACACTCGACGCTTATGGTCGGGATCTCGCAAAACTGCTCGGCTTCGCCGAGAGCTCAGGGGTGAACCGGGCGGAAGCGCTGGATCTGGGGGCGATCAGCGGCTGGCTCGGCTCACTCGCCAAGTCGGGGCTCGGCGCGCGCAGTTCGGCGCGACACCTCTCCGCTGCACGCGGCTTGATGAGGTTCCTGCTGAGCGAAGGCATCCTGACCAAGGATCCGACCGAGCTTGCTGCGCGCCCGCGCTTCGGCCGCCGCTTGCCCCGGACGCTCAGTGAAGCCGAGGTGCGCGGCCTGATCGACGCGCCCGATCCCGCGACACTTCGCGGCTTGCGCGACCGCGCCATGTTGAGCGTTGCGTACGCTGCTGGCCTGCGCGTGAGCGAACTGGTCTCATTGCGCGTGAGCGATCTCGATCTGTCACGAGGTTTGGTGTCTGCGCTCGGCAAGGGCAACAAGCGTCGCATCGTGCCCTTGGGGGACGTCGCATTGGACCGCCTCGGGGCTTACTTGTCCGCTCGCGACGCCGCGCCCGCGGTGGGTCGCGTGCGCGCCGTCGAAAAATCCTCGCCGCTTGTATTTCGTTCGCCGCGCGGGGGACAGCTCACACGGCAAGGCTTTTGGAAAATCGTCGGGCGCTACGCGCGCGGCATTGGCATTCGGGGTCGCGTGCATCCCCACCAACTGAGGCATTCGTTCGCCACCCACCTGCTGGCGGGTGGCGCCGACTTGCGAAGCGTGCAAGCCATGCTCGGTCACTCGAGCGTTGCGACCACCGAAATCTACACCCACGTCACGCGCGACCAAGTGCGGAACGCTCATCGCAAGTCTCACCCGCGCGCCTAAGCGAGCTTGCCACACGCGTTGGAAAAACGGCCCTGTGCCCGACTTTTTCGAAGCACGAAAACGGCACATCCGAGTGGTGCTAAACAATAGTCGTGCTCTACACGGTCGAAGAGCCGAGGTCAGGATCGACACCACTGGTCGTCGAAGTGCCGCACGCGGGGCTCTCGGTCGATCCGGAGGCGATGGCCACGCTGATCGCGCCCGCGCAAGCGATCGGCCGTGACGCCGATCTGTACGTGGACGAACTCTACGCCGACGCGCCGACGGACGGAGCCGCGCTGCTGGTCTCGCACGTGAGCCGCTACGTTTGCGATCTCAACCGCGCCGAGTCCGACGCGGACCCGCTCACCGTGGAGGGTGGCGCGGCGCGCTCCTCGCCGCACGGCGTCGTATGGCGAACGACGACCGACAATCGACCAGCCCTGGCGCGCCCGCTGTCCGCAGTTGAGCTCGAGCGGCGGCTCGAGCGCATTTATCGGCCGTATCACCGCGCTCTCGCCGCGCTCCTCGAGGCTCGCAAACGCGAGTTTGGTTTCGCGATCTTGCTCTGCGCGCACTCGATGCCGAGCCGCGGCCGCGAGGGCCACGTCGATCCAGGCCGCGAACGCGCCGAAGTCGTCCCGGGCACCCGCGGACGCACGACGTGTGCCCCGTCCATCATCTCGATCACCGAGCGCGTCGCGCACGATTTCTCGCTCAGCCTCGCGCACGACGAGCCGTACCGAGGCGGCTTTTCGACGGGCCACTACGGAAAACCGCGCGACGGCGTGCACGCCATCCAGATCGAGCTGTCACGAAAGCTCTACATGGACGAGCAAGCGCTTACCAAAAAACATCGTGATTTCGACAACTTGAAGTCATTTTGCCGAGCACTGACGCGAGCTCTCTCGACGCTCTCCCTCGATATCTCGCTCGGCGCTCAAGGCACCCGAGCTTGAACGACGGAGCGCCGTAAGCTAGGGTCCGCGCCCTTCCATGGCCCGCAGCGAAATCACCGGCAAGCGCAAAATGCACGCGCACAACGTCTCCCACTCGAACATCAAGACGCCGCGCTGGCAGCACGTCAACGTGCAGCGTCGGCGGCTCTGGGTGCCGGAGTTTGGTCGCCACGTCACGCTCAAGCTAACGACCGGCGATTTGCGCACGATCGATCGCATCGGTTTGCTCGAGTTCGCCAAGAAGCACGGCGCGAAACTCAGCTGACGCGGGCTCGCTCGAGCCGCGTCTAGTTTCTGTCTAGCTCGACCTCGCGCGTCACCGGATCGCGGAGGAGGGAGATGCGCGCCTTGCGCGTCAAGTCTAGCGCGCCACTGGCCGGATCGGCGTACACCTGCAGGGCTTGACCTTCGGCGGTTGCACGCACGGCAATCGCCGCTGGTGCGGGCAGCGACGTACCGGGCGCTTGGCGTTGGACACCCCGTCGAGTCGGCACCGCGACGAACGGCGCGATCAGCGCGAGGTCCTCGATGTCCAGGCCCTCGGTCGCGCGAAAATAGGCGACCGCCGCGAATACGCCTCGCACGTCGACGGCGCAAATCGCAGCACCGATGCCAAGCTCCTGCGCGGGCGCCGCGGACACCTCAGCGGACCAAGGCGGCTCGATACACAGCCCGGCTGGCAGCTCGCGCGTAGTCGCGACTAGATCGAGATCACCGATTTTGCCGAAATCCGAAGGCGTCACGAGCCCTCCCTCGCTCGGCCCCGCGAGGCGCAGAAACGGGCGCGTGAACGCTTGCTCGGTCAAGGCGGCGTGTCCCACGGCTCGAATGCGCGACAAGAGCTCCGCGCGCGAATCGGCTCCGGCGCGCTCGGCGCGCGCGATGCCAGGCTTGACCAAGGTGCCGAGCGACTTGCCTCCGTCGTAAGCGTGCGCGACCGCGAGGGCGGCCACGGAAGCCGGTATCGCCACGCGCGCCGCGAGCGGCGCTTCCTCGCCCTCCAGGAAGCCGCGGGGTCTTTTGGTTCCTTGCCCCGGTTGACGCGAGCGACCGTCGAATGCCCGCCCCCCCGCACCGATGCCGACCACCAACATGCTGAGCGGCGACAGCAGCACGCCCGCGTAGCTGCCGGCAGCCGCAAAATAGCCGGCAATGACCGAGGCCACCGCCGAGCCACCCTGCGCGAGCTGGGACTGCGCGGCTTCCTCCGCGATCGGATCGCTAGCCGCGACGAGCGCGCGTAACCTCATGCCTCGAGCTCCTGGCGCAGAGTCTTCGCCGCTTGCTGGGCATTGTGCCCTTCAATCACGACGATCGCTTCGTCGTACTCGCTCAGGACCTCGGCCAACTGTGCAGTCGCGCTAGGACGCAGCTGGACCCCGGCCCCCAGCGCGAGCAGTCGTGTGTAGACCAGCGAGCCCGCCGGTGGATCCGCTTGCAACAGATCGCGAACCACGTGCACGCCATGCTCCGCCGCGAACTCTTCCGCTTGCTCGTCTTCCCAGACTCCGCGGCTTTCCCAAGCAATGCGCCGATCCGGTCCGGCCAGGCGCGCGAAAAGCGCTTTGAGTCGCTCGCGCGCACGGGGGCTCGGACCTACTTGGCTAGGCGTCTGAACCAGGAGCCAGCTGGCTCCGAGAGCGTCGGCGATCCGAAGCGTCATGCCCACATCCGCGTCATTCGACGTCAGCTCACACACGAGCTTGGGTAGCCGCACGCTGAACGAGAATGCCTCGGGCACGGCCGCACGCCATTCGGCGAGGCGCGTCAATCGCGGCAAGTTGCGCGCGTCGCTCGCCACTTCGAGAAAGTCGAAATGTTGGGCGTAGCGCGCGATGTCACCCTCCAACGCGTGGCGTCCGATTCGCAGGCGCATCAGGTCTCGTCGAGCTCCGGGAAATGAAACCACTCTGTCGGGTGCCGCGCTATGAAGCCCTGCATCGCAAAGGCCGCGCGATGAGCAGCCTGCTCGAGCTCGGTTTCCGTCGCGCGGCGCGGCAATCGAATCGGGTCGCTCACCGCGAACTCATACGCGAAGTATCCGGCCCGGTGCGCGAAGATCGGCACAATCGGCGCCCCGGCCAGGGCAGCGAGACGAAACGGGCCCTCCGGTATCTCGGCTCGAGAGCCAAATAGCTGCACATTCAGGCTTCGCCCCGACGGCGAAAGCCGGTCGAGCTGAAACGCCACGACCCCGCCCGCCCGCAAATGCCTGAGCACCGGTAGCGCGTCGAGCGGATCTCCCCCGACGTGCAGCACGCGTACGCCCGTGCGTTCCCTGATCGAATCGTGGAGTTCGCGCGCCTCGAGATCGGCCTCCGACTCCATCAGCACCATCACGTCGACAGAGAAGTCACGCGCCAGGAAACGCGCCGCCGCGTCCCACGGGCCGACGTGCGCCGTCACCAGAATGAGCCCCTGCCCCGCCGCGAGCGCGCCGCGCAGGTGCTCCTCCCCCTCGATATGAATGCGTGCGCCGGCCGCTTCGTCGCGATCAGCGCCTAGCGACTCGGCCAGACAGGCCGCGTAGCCCGTGAACGTGAGCAGCACGTCGCGTTGCTCCGCCAAGAAGGCGCGCCGACCGTAGACCCGTCGCAAGTTGTGCAAAATAATGCCGCGCTTGTCGCGGAGCGCGAGCGCAAACGCCGCGCCGAACACGCGTGGGCTGTGCTCGACCCAAAGCCGCGGCCCATAGCGCGCCCCTGCGTACGCCAAGCGTCGCAAGAAAGCGCCGTTGTGTCGGAGTCCGCGAGCCAAGCCGCACGTTCCCTTGTCATGTCGGCGGCTCTGCCGCAAGCCTGAGGACGGGCCTCGACTCGGGGCACTTGGCAAATCAAGCCGCGCAAACGAAAGTCTTGCCTCGATGCCGGAGCTCGAGGTCACCCAAGACGCGGTCCTGCGTGGCCAGGTCGCTTTCCGCCAGCCCCGGCGCGGTTACCGCGTCAACGTCGACTCGATCCTGCTCGCGGCATTCGCCGTCGCCGGGGGCAGGATAGGCACGACGCTAGACCTCGGCGCGGGGGTCGGGGCGCTGAGCTTGCTCGTCCACCACCTCAAGGGAGGGCGCAGCTTTGTCTTGGTCGAACGGGACGCACCGTTGCTCGCGCTCGCAAAGCTGAATCTGCGGGACGCACGAATCGACGCGACCTACTTTGCGCATGACCTCGAGCGCGGACTGCCGGCGATTTTACGGGCATCGGCCGATCTCGTCGTCAGCAATCCTCCGTACTTCGATGCGCGGAGCGCACGCACTCGCTCGGTTGGTGGCGCGAGCCGCGTCGGAACCATCGAACCGTTCGTGCAGGCCGCCGCGCGCGCTCTCAAAGGCCCGCGCGCGCGAGCCGCCTTCGTCTATCCCGCACGCGAATTGACTCGCTTACTCACGTGCGCGGAGCGCGCAGGCCTCGTCCCCAAGAGGCTGCGCCTGGTGCACGCCAACGAGCAAAGCTCCGCACGCGTAGCCCTCGTCGAACTTCGGCGCGCGCGCCCGGGGGGTCTCGACGTACTGCCACCCTTGTTCGAATGGATCGCGCGCGGCAAGCGTTCAGCGGAACTCCACCAATTGCTCGGCGAGGAAGAACGCTAAACTAGGCCCGATCACCAAGCAGGCGATCGAACAAGATGGCGGCGGCGGCCCGTACGCTCAGGTGGTTGTAGCCGTCTGGAGCGCTGCCGGTCAGAGGCGCCAGGCATACCTTCGCACTGACGACGACGGATTCCGCGAGCCCCCAACCCGTCCCGAACGCGAGCAGCAACGGAGGCCCCTCCGACCTCAGCAAGTCGCGCGCGGCAGCGATGTCCATCGCGCCGGGCAGCGCGCGCGCACTCGTGACCCACAGCTCGCAGTCTGGACCCAGCGCCGCGATTGCTTCGGCCAGGGTCGATACGACGCGCAGCAGGCGGATGGCCTCGGTGCGATCGGGGATGCGACGCGCCCCGGAGCCGCTGATCCAGTGCTCGCGCACGCGTTCGACGAGCGTGCGTTGCGCCTGAATCGGGTGCACGATGAACACGTCGCTCAAGCCATAACAGCGCGCACTGCGGGCGAGATCATGCAGATCGAGATTGGTGACGGCCGTTGTCACCACGGCTTGTTCTCGATCCAGCACGGGATGGTGAATGAGCGCGGCCGCCATGCGTCTCATGCTTCAGGCTTTGCCGTTCCGGGTAAGTGTTTGCGCGAGATCCGGGCGCCGCTCGCGGGTGCGCAGTTCGGACTGCTCGCGACGCCAAGCCTTCACTCGCTCGTGGTCCCCGCTGCGCAGCACCTCGGGCACGTCCAAGCCGCGGAAGGTCGCCGGGCGCGTGTAGTGTGGATACTCGAGTAGCCCGTCGCACTCGGCGCTGAACGATTCCTCTCGCGGCGAATCGGCGTTGCCGAGCACGCCGGGCAGAAGCCGAATGATGGCCTCGACCACGCACATGGCCGCCACTTCGCCGCCGGTCAATACGAAGTCCCCAACCGAAATTTCTTCGTCGACGAAATGACGAACCCGCTCATCGAAGCCTTCGTACCGTCCGCAGATCAGCACGAGCGCAGACTGCTCTGAAAGGCGGCGCGCAGTCGACTGAGTGAACGTCTGACCTTGCGGCGTGAGGAGTACGCGCGCGGGCTTGCTCGCCGCTTGCAGAGCGGCTTCAGCGGATTCAATCGCGGCAAGCGTGGTATCCGGGCGCATCACCATGCCAGAGCCGCCACCGTACGGCGTGTCATCGACGCTTTGGTGCTTGCCGAGGCCGTGCGCGCGTATCGGCTCACGATGCACCTGCAACAGACTGGCCTCGATCGCGCGCCCGACGAAGCCGAGCTCGAGAAATGGCCCGAACAATTCGGGGAACAGCGTCACGAGCGCGATCTGCATGGCCGTCAGATGAGCCCGTCGAGCGTACTGAACTCGACCCGTTTGCCTTCAGCGTCGACGCTGCGAACGAAGCCCGTCACGAGCGGCAATTCGACGCTACGCCCATCGCCGAGCTCAACGACCAACGCGTCGACGGTCGGGTGGGTGAGCACGGAAGCGACGCGCCCGACGAACCCGTCCGGCCCGAGTACTGACGCGCCGACGAGATCTGCCAGGTAGTACTCGCCTTCGGCGAGCACGGGCAGCGTGTCGCGCGGAACCGCTACGGCAAGGCCGCGAAGACGCTCCGCTGCGTTGCGATCATCGACCCCAGCTAGCTTCAGCAGGTACGCTTTGGGGACGCGCCGCGCGCGCTCCACCTCGAAAGCTGTCAGTTCGTTACCCTGTCCGAGCCAAACGCGCTCGCTGCTCGCCAGACTGTCGCTCCCGTCCCAGTGCAATTCGACGCGAACCTCGCCGACGATACCGTGCGCCTTGCCGACACGCCCTACCTCGAGGGTCACCGGCTTAGGTGCAACGGTCATCGGCCGAGCCGACCCGTCAATCCACGATGTCGAGATGCGCGCGACGGCCGAGCTTGGTCGACGCGGCGGTCAGAATCGTCCGCATGGACTGCGCGGTGCGCCCGTCCTTGCCGATGACCTTGCCGATGTCGTTTTTGGCGACCTTGAGCTCGATCAACGAATTGTGGTCACCCTCGATCTCGGTGACTTCAACGCTCTCGGGATCATCCACCAGAGCTTGCGCGATGGTCGCGATCAATTCCTTCAAGGCCATGTCTCGGAAAACTCCGGGGGTCGCTGGCGCGCAGGGCGCGCCCGAACAGGTGCTAACAGGGGGGAACTATTTGAAAACCAGGGAGGAACGGCACCTACACCGCGAGCGTGAGACTCAGCCGCGCGCCTCGCTCGACTCAGGGTTCTTCTTCAGGAGCTGCTCGAGGGTATGCGAAGGTTGCGCACCCTGCCCGCGCCAGTACGCGAGCCGTGAGCGGTCCACGTTGAAGACACCGTCGACGGCGGGGTCGAACGTCCCGATATTCTCGATGTGGCGCCCGTCGCGGGGGTTCCGGTGATCAGTCACGACGATGCGAAAAAAAGGAGCCTTTTTGGTGCCGTGTCGGGCAAGGCGGATGTGGACGGCCATTCTTTCCTCAGGTGTCAGTAAGTAGCGTTCGTAGTTCGAACCCGCGCTCTCATTCAAGATAGCACCCGCTCCCTGATCTGCCAGGTTCGGGCCCAGTCGAGCCGGGGCGCCTCAAATAGGGTAAGCCTCGCGGTCCGGTCAAGCGTCGTGGTAACTTGTTTTTCCCGATGCCTGACCCGCGAGACGATCTCCTGCGTGTGATAAGCGAGGTTTTGGCCCCTTTGATCGCCGCGGACGGTGGGGAGCTTTATCTCGTATCGGCTGAAGATAGCGGCGTCAGCCTGCACGTCACGGGTCGCTTTTCCGGCTGCCCAGGCAACACCCTGGCCCGCCGTCGGGTCATCGAACCGGCCATCACCGCAGCGGTGCCCGGCGCGATCGTCACGTTGACGTCTGGCCCCCTCGTGCCTGAGGGAGCCAAGAAAATCACGAGCTAAGCCGAGGGCGTCACTTGCCCTTGTCTTTGCCCTTGGGGCCCTTGCCCTTGGTGTCCTTGTCTTTGGGACCGGTGGGCGGCGCTTCAGGACCCTTCTGCGTCGCGGCGGCCACGTCGCGATCCATCTCGTGCAGGTCGACAGCCTTGTTCTTGCGATGCTCCGCGAGGTTGTCGTGCACGCTCTTATCGGCGTACACCATGCCGAGCACGCTGCCGCGATCGATCGCGCGCATGACGTTTTCCGGGTCGCGCCACTGCACTTCGTCGAAAGCCTGACCCTTGTCGGGGTTCGCGGGCACGGCTTTACCGGGCGCGCCGAAGCGTTTGGTGAGCGATTTGATCGCCTCTTCGAACGTCTCGCCGAGCTGCTTGCCCTTCGCGAGCTTGTGCTCGTCGTAGACCTTCCACAGCTTGTCGTTGAAGAAAAAGAAATGACGCTCGGTACCACTCCGCAGGCGGAGCGTCGCCATGCTCTCACCGTTGTTGTAGCTGTACTCGCCCTTGAGCGGCGATTGATCGACGCCCGTGGGGATGTTGCCGAAGTCGATCCGACCGCGCCGCAAGATGCCCTGCTTGTTCTTGAGCTCTTCTTCGAGCGCGCTCATTTCTGGACCGGGCTCGGTCTTCTTCATGAGCGGCAGGTATTCGTCCTCGAGCACTTTGTCGTAGAGCTTCGCCACGCCCTCGAGCGTGAGCCCCCAGTGCAGCCCTTTTGGCGACACCGCGATGGCTTTTGGCAACACACCCTGTCCTGGCGGATCCGCCTTGCCCTGCGCGACGCGCGGGTCGGCGGTGAGCAGCGAGGCCATGCCCAAGGCAAAAAGCGTGATGGAGACTCTGATCCTCATTGCTATCCTCCGGAAATCCTTGAGTGTCCTCGAACGAGGGGCGACGAAAACCTAGCACTTGTGACGGAACGCGCTCAAGCGTTCGACGTCCAAAGAACGAAAATGAGTCACCCCGCGCGGAGCGAGACCCGTTTCCGCGCGCGAGGTCGACGAGCAATTGCCCCACAAAAGTGTTAAGCCTGGGCGAGCCCAATGGACATGCCGTTTCGCAGCGGAGCCGTCGAAATCAAGGGCCCTCGTGAAATCGAGGCCATGCGCGAGGTCTGCCGGATGG
>DASXKQ010000147.1:0-5032 GCA_036496745.1 Polyangiaceae bacterium | reverse complement strand
CTCGACGGCGCTGGAACAGCAGGCCGAGCAGCGGGATATCGCCGAAGAACGGTACTTGGTCGAGGTTACGACCGGTGTTGCGCGTGAAGATACCGCCGATCACCGCGGTGTGGCCGTCCATCACGAGCAGATCGGTCTCGGCTTCGCGCTTGAGGATCGTCGGATCGCCACGTGCCGAGGTCTGGTTGAAGTCGGGCTCGTCGCGGTTGATCTTCACGTGCATGCTCACGCTGCCGTCGGCCGTTACGTGCGGCTTGACCAAGAGTTGCAGCTTGGCCTCTTGAAATGTGGTCTGCACACCGGCCGCGCTCACTTGTGAGAACGGAATCAAGGTGCCTTGCGAGATTTTGGCTTCGCGGTTGTCGAGCGTGAGGATGCGCGGACTGCTCAAGATACGAAGCAAGCCGCTCGATTCGGCAGCCGACAAGCGCACGGCCAAGTTGATCGTGTTGTCGATCGAACCAAAGCTCAAGCCGAGCGCGCCACCTGCTCCGGTTCCGACGGCCGCCGGCAAGTTGACGGCAAAGTTCGGGTTGGCGACCGTGCGCGTGAACGGACTCAAACCGGCCGTGGGCGTTTGCGTGTCGCTCGCGCCACCGACGATGCCCACCGAGCTCGGGAACGCGAGACCCGTTGGATTGCCCGTCGCGGGCGAGAAGGTCGTATCACCGCCCCATTGGATGCCGACGTCGCGGATATAGCGGCTCGTGGCCTCGACGATGCGCGCCTCCACCAGGACCTGCGGAGTTTGTGTGTCGAGCGAGCGCGTCAGCTCTTCGATCTGATTCAGGTTGCCCGCGATGTCGCGCACGATCATCACGTTCGTGCGATCGTCGACGGCGATCGAGCCGCGCTCGGAGAGCAGCGGGCGCGCGCGGTCCTGAATATCGGTGGCTTGCGCATAGCTCACGGGAATCAAGCGCGTTTCGAGCGGCGCGAGCTTCACCTCTTGTTGACGACGCGCCAGCTGAAGCTCGCGCTCCTTCTCGAGATCGGACAGCGGCGCGACGCGGATCATGTTCGCCTGCTGCACCATGCCGAGCCCCTTGGCTTGCAGCACGACGTCCAGCGCCTGATCCCACGGCACGTTGCGCATGCGAATCGTCACGCTACCGGTCACGTTGTCGGCGGTGATGATGTTCACCTGCCCGACGTCCGCCAAGAGCCTGAGCACGTTGTGTACGTCCGCGTCTTTCAAGTCGAGGTCGATGCGACGACCGGTGAACGCCCGTCGTTGCTGGCCGAGCAGCGCGGGAGAAAAACCGGCCGCGTCCGCAGGCGCCGAGCGCGTTTCGACGGCAACCGGTGGTTCGGAGCCGTCCATCACCTCCGGCACTCCGGAAACCTTGTCGTCCACGTGCACGGTACGACCGCGACGCGCTATGCCGCCGTCGAGCCCGACGCCGGTCACTGATGACGGCAATGCACCTGCCTTCGCAAACGACCAAACCAGCGTATTGGCGCGATGGCTGACGCGACTCTGGGCGGCCTTGTCGCCGTCGACTTGAATCACTACCGTTTTGCCGTCTGCGTCGCGAACGAAACTGGAAATCGTGGTTAGCTCCCCGCCGAACGCCGAGACGTCGAGCGTGCGGGAGAGTCCCGGGTCGAGCTTCGCGCCCGAGAGCACGAGCGAGCCCTTGCCGGGGCCGGTGCTCGATTGATGATAGCTGACCGGCCCATCGAGCGCGATCAGCACGCGGTCCTCGAGCTGGTCGTGCTCGAAGCGAACGTCGGTCACGCGCGGCGCGCCGTTGGCAAATGCCGCGGTCGGCACGGCAGCGAGCGTGCGCTTGCCGGCCTGGAGCGCCGCAGCCGTCTTGGCGAACGCGATCACCAAGCTGTTGCCGTCGACCGACACGCCGTATTGGGCGGTCTCGAGCAGCGTGACCAAGAAGCGAGTCGTCGAACCCGTACCCGACTTGAACGTCTGGGCCATCACGCCGCCCACCATGGCGAGTCGCTCGGTGAGCGCGGTCGCCGCGCCTTTCAGATCGGCGTCAGGTACGTCGACCACCAGCCGCATTCCGCCGCGTTCCAGACGAGCGGAGAAGGTCGGTGGCGCGTCGAAATCCACCACGATCTTCACTACTTCACTTTGCGTGTCGCGATCCATGTGCAGCGACGTGGCGTGCTTGGAAACTCCCTCGGCCAGGGCGCGTTTCGGCACGGCAAACGCCGTCAATGCGACGAGCAGCGAGGTCGCCGCAAATGTACGACAAGAAGTCCGCCTCATGGTCTGGCTCCGAAAAACAAGCTGCCCGGCTTTTTGCTGTTCATGGCACTCACGACGGTTCAAAAAGCAGCGTAGCGTTTCGAGAACCAGGCGAACAAATTCCAGGGGATTTGTTTTTGGTCAGCGGGGCTTTGCTGGTTGAAGTATTTCTTGTGAAGTTCCAGCCGAAAGCTCTCGCGACTTTCGCAACTTGTTGGAAAGCATGCGCCGGATCCGCCGGCTTTCGTCGGGTCCTGACCCGCCCACCCGCCCGGGACGCCGTCCCGGCGCATGCTCAACGGGAGCGGACCTTGCCGTCTTGGTGACCAGACTTAGTTCTTCGTCTCCGCCGTCTGACCCTGACCTTCGGGTCGCAGCGGGATCACGCGGGTGGCGCTCGGCACGTCCGGGTTCGACGGATCTTCGCGCACGAGCACGACGTCTCCCTCACGGATGCGATCGACGCGCCAGTTGATCTCGTAGGTCGCGCCGGATTGGCCGGTAGCCTGCACGACGTCAGCGCGGCCCACGAATTGACCGCGCTGAATCACGAAGCCTTTGCCTGCAGGGTCGACGAGCATGGCCTTGGCGGGCTCCATACGCGTCACGATGCCAATCAGCTTCAGCTCGTCGATCGAGTATTCCGAGAGCACTACCTCGCGCTGCGAGCGGACGTGAGCCTTGGTGTCGTCGGTAAAACGTGACGCAAATGAACGAAACGGGTCGCGCGATCGCTCACTCTCCGTAAATTCGTTCTCCTCGACTTCTATCTTGGGTGCGGTGCTGGCGGACGGCGCAGCAGCCATCTCAACGGAGCTGCTCGCGGGCGGCGCGGGCGCTTTCTTCACGATCGGCGCGTCACTGCAGGCGTAAACGAGCAGGAGGCTTGCCGTCAGACTCAGTACCGCGGCCCTCATGGCGGCGCCCCAATCGCGCCACCGCGCTTGTCGGCCGGTGTCGCGGCGTCGCTGCCCAACGCGCGAAAGGCGGTGGCGAGCGCTTCTGCCCTGACGACCACGTCGTCACCCTGGAGTTTGGGATCAGTGAGAGAAATGTTTTCCATGTTGATCACGCGATCGAGTTCACCGACGCCGTAAAAGAACTTCGCGACTTGGTGATAGCGACCGACCAAAGTGATCTTCATCGGCACGCGAGCATAGAACTCCTCCGGAACCTCCGCTTGCGGAGCCCAGGCGGTAAGGCCGATGCCGGAAACATTGGCCACGTTCTGGACCGCGCTGAGAAATGCTGGATATTCCGTGGTTACGGGCAGGATCTTGTTGAACTCCCGCTGCCGTTGCTCACGGTCGGAAAGCTCGGCCAGATCCTTTTGGTAGCTGTATTCGTTCTTGCGAGCGTCGGCCAGATCGGTCCTGAGCTTCTGCTCTTGCCCCTGCGCGGCCTTGATCGAACTCTCGATGTCACCATAAAAGACGACCAGGTAGGCGACACCGATCAACACGATCAAGCCGGCGCCGATGCCCACGCGTGCGAGCGGCGGCAGCTTGGCTAGGGCGGAGTCTGCGCGGGCCATCAGTATTTTACCTTCGCTTCGAGGGCAAAGCTCACGACTTCGACGTGCGAGGTCGGATCCGTCGTCCGACTCGCGGGTAGTAGCGTCACGTCCGAGAAGTAGCTGGAGAGATTCATGCGTCGCGCCAGCTCACTGACGTCCTCGCCGTCCCGCGCATAGCCTTCCAAGCGCACCTTGCGATGGTCTTCCACGAATCGGATCAGCCACAGGCGGCGGGCGTCCCAGGCCGGATTGAACACCTCGAGCGGGTTGTCTCGACGCAGCTGGCTCAAGCGATCGGGATCGACCGAAGGTCCGCGCCCCGGCGTGAGCAAACGCGCAAGCTCGAGCAACACCGCGGTGGGGCCGGAGCGCGCGGTCTGCAGCTTGCCGATCGCCTCCTCGCGCGCCCGCAGCTGCGCGAGCTTCTGCTTGACCTGGTCGTGATTGGCAACAGCCTTTTGTGACTGGTCGATCTGCGAGCTGAGCTCGGCGTTCTTGCGCGTCTGGTCCTTGAGCTCCTCGTTCTTGAAGCCGTGGAACACGAATAGTCCGGCAACTTCTGCCAGCAAGAGGACCATCACTGCGGCCAGCCACAGCTGACTGCCCTCGGCAGCGCGTTCCTTGCGCCGCTTCTGCGGCATCAAATTGACGCGAATCATGCGCGTGTCTCTCGCTCTTTACGCAGGGACAGTCCGAGCGCGACGGACAGCTGGGCTGCGCGCGTCTGCAGCATGCCCATGTCCACTTCTTTCGCCTCGACCGACACTTTTTCGAGTGGTGACCAGGTCTCGACCGGTACGCGCGAACGCCGCTCGACCGCCCGCGCGAGCGCCGCCAGGTTGGCGGAACCGCCTGTCACGTAGATACGCGCTATCTCGCCCTCGCCGCTGGTCGCCATGAAAAAGTCGAGGCTACGCTGAATCTCGGCCGCGATCGTGTCGCACACCGCGTCGATCACGTGCACCACTTGCTGCGGGACCATGCCGGCGCGATTGGGATCGTCGGGCGACGCGGCGCCGCCACACTTGTAGGCCTCGGCTTGATCGTGCGGCACGTTGAGCTGCTTTTGAATCTCTTCCGTGATCACGTTGCCGCCGTTGGCGATTTCGCGCGTGAAGGCGCTCACGCCGTTGGCGATGATGTTCAATGACGACAAACTCGCGCCCACATTGATGAGCGCAATCGTCTGATTCCCTGGCAGCGTACGTGAATACTCGAACAAATTTTGAACGGTGAACGAATCTATATCGCAGACCAGCGGCTTCAGCTTGGCGTTGCGCGCGAGCTGCGCGTACTCTTCG